>JANXOE010000172.1 GCA_025353745.1 Hymenobacter sp. | reverse complement strand
GAGATGGTAATGCCCGGCGACAACATCACCATCACCGTTGAGTTGATCAACAAGGTGGCGATGGAGAAAGGCCTCCGCTTCGCTATCCGCGAGGGTGGCCGCACGGTGGGTGCCGGTCAGGTGACGGAAGTACTCGACTAGTCAACCGGCTAAAATAACAATCCGCCCCTGCCTTCGTGGGGGCGGATTTGTTTTGTTGCTAGGTTTTAGTACCTTTGCACTCCCGTTGGTGAAATATTGCTGCCGTGGGTGTGATTTACGAGTGTAGTTCAAGGGTAGAATAGAGGTCTCCAAAACCTTTGATGGGAGTTCGAATCTCTCCACTCGTGCATTTAGAGGCGATTGCCTCGCATTTGGTTCATTTTTGCCGGCTCGCCCGGTACCCCCTGTAATGGACAAGCTGACCAATTACTTCCGCGCCACCGCCGAGGAAATGCGCTATAGCGTGACGTGGCCCACTGCCACCGAGTTGCAAAAGAGTGCCGGCCTCGTGTTGCTGGGCTCTTTGGTGTTCGCGGCCGTGGTCGGCGTTATGGACGTTGCCTTTAATAAAAGCCTGACAGCTTTTTATCAGTCGTTTCGCTAATCAATAAGAAGAGATGGGCGAATTGAAATGGTACGTGGTGCGCTCGGTTAGCGGCCAGGAAAAAAAAGCCAAAAACTACCTCGAAACCGAGCTCGGCCGACATAATTTGACCGAGTTGGTGCCGCAGGTGCTGATACCCGTGGAAAAGGTGTTTGAGATGCGCAACGGCAAGAAGCGCGTGCGCGAGCGCAACCTTTACCCCGGCTACATCATCATCCATGCCGACCTCGGACACGGCGAAGTGGACCACATCATCACCAGCACGCCGGGCGTGATTGGTTTCTTGGGCGATAAAGACAAGAAAGACGCGGCCAACAACAAGCCCGTGCCGTTGCAGCTGTCTGAAGTGAACCGTATCCTGGGTATCGTCGACGAAGCCGAAGAACAAGTGGCCACCCTCGACAAGCCTTACGTGGTGGGCGAGCTAGTGAAAATCATGGACGGCGGCTTTGCCGGCATGTCGGGCACGGTGTCGGAAATATTCGACGAGCGCAAAAAGCTCAACGTTATCGTGAAAATCTTCGGTCGCAGCACGCCGATGGAATTGAATTATACCCAAGTAGAAAAAGAGATTTAAGAATACACCGTGCCGACCATTGGCTCCGGGCCGGCAGGGCTTCCAGATTTAGGAGTATACTGACAACTGAGGCAACCGCGAGTTACGACGCGCGCGCCGCAGCCTTACAAATCAAATGGCCAAGGAAATTAGAGGTTATCTGCGCTTGCAGATAAAGGGAGGCTCAGCGAACCCATCGCCGCCGGTAGGACCTGCACTTGGTAGCAAAGGCCTTAACATCATGGAGTTTTGCAAGCAGTTCAATGCGCGCACCCAGGATAAGGCCGGCCAAATCTGTCCCGTGTTGATTACCATGTACACCGACAAGTCGTTTGACTTTGTGGTGAAAACAGCTCCGGCCCCGGTGCTTCTCATGGAAGCGGCCAAGCTGCAGAGCGGTTCGAAAGAGCCCAACCGCAACAAGGTGGGCTCGGTGACGTGGGATCAGATCCGCACCATTGCCGAAACGAAGATGCCCGATTTGAACGCCTTCAAGGTAGAATCGGCCATGAAGCAAGTGGCCGGCACGGCCCGCAGCATGGGCATCACCGTGAAGGGCGATTCTCCTTTTGCTGAATAATTAAACGGAGAAAAGCACATGGCAAAAATCACCAAAAAGCGCAAGGACGCCCTTGCCAAATACGACCTGACGCAAGTGCGCAGCCTCGTAGAAGCCGCGAAAGTGGTAAAGGACATCACCTATACCAAGTTCGATTCCTCGGTTGACATCGACGTGCGTCTGGGCGTGGACCCCCGCAAAGCCGACCAAATGGTTCGCGGCGTGGCCACCCTGCCCCACGGCACCGGCAAAACCGTACGCGTACTGGCCCTCGTGACCCCCGACAAGGAGGCCGAAGCCACCGCCGCCGGGGCCGACTTTGTGGGCCTGGACGACTACATCTCGAAAATTGAGAAGGGTTGGACGGACATCGACGTTATCATCACCATGCCGGCCGTAATGGCCAAAGTGGGCCGCTTGGGCCGCGTACTGGGCCCCCGGGGCCTGATGCCGAACCCCAAGTCGGGCACCGTGACGACCGATGTAGCCAAGGCTGTGCAGGAAGTGAAAGCCGGTAAAATTGACTTTAAAGTCGATAAAACGGGCATCAGTCACTGCTCGGTGGGCAAGGTTTCGTTCGACGAAACCAAGCTGGCCGAAAACGCGCTGGAAATTATCCAGACGCTGGGCCGCCTGAAGCCGTCGTCGTCGAAAGGCACCTACATCAAGAGCATCACCCTGAGCAGCACGATGTCGCCCGGCGTACCGGTCGACAGCCAGGTTACTTCCGCTAACTAATTAAACGACTCTCACATGAACAGGGAAGAAAAACAAGCCCTCGTGGACGAGTTGAGCGAGAAGTTCCAATCGCACAACTCGTTCTACATTGTCGATGCTTCGGTAATGTCGGTGGCGAAAATCAACGAGTTTCGCCGTCTGTGCTTCAACCGCGGGATGGAGTACAAAGTGTACAAAAACACTTTTATCCGCAAGGCCCTGGACACCCTCGGTGGCAACACCACCGAGATGGACGGAGCCCTGAAAGGCCAGTCGGGCGTACTGTTCTCGCAGGAGAGCGGCTCGGCCCCCGCTAAGCTGTTGCGCGACTTTTACAAGTCGCAGGCTTACGGCCGCAACGTGACGCCCAAGCCCGTGCTCAAAGGCGCTTATGTGGATGCCAGCATCTATATAGGTTCGGATCAGCTCGAAGGCCTGACCACCATCAAAGGCAAGCAGGAACTGCTCGGTGAACTCATCGGCCTGCTGCAATCGCCTGCCAAAAACGTTATCTCGGCGCTGCAAAGCGGCGGCAACAAATTGGCTGGTATCCTCAAAACGCTTTCCGAGAAAGAAGAAGCCGCTGCTTAAGCGCCGCTCTTTTTTTTCGCACTTCAATTTTAATTTTCAACCCCTTTTTTAACAATCTACTGAAATGGCAGATTTGAAAGCATTCGCTGAGCAGCTCGTCAACCTGACGGTGAAAGAAGTAAACGAACTGGCTGGTATCCTGAAGGACGAGTACGGCATTGAGCCCGCTGCTGCTGCTCCGGTAATGATGGCCGGTGGCGGCGCTGCTGCTGCTGACGAGGCCCCCGAGGAAAAAACGTCGTTCGACGTTATCCTGAAGGCTGCCGGCGGCGCTAAACTCGCCGTGGTGAAACTGGTGAAAGACCTGACGGGCCTCGGCCTGAAAGAAGCTAAAGAACTCGTTGACGGCGCCCCCAAGCCCCTGAAAGAAGGTGTAACCAAGGACGAAGCCGACACGCTGAAAAAGCAGTTGGAAGAAGCCGGTGCCGAAGTGGAAGTGAAGTAATTGCAGCTTCTGAAGCTGTATATACCCCGCTTCAAATAAGGATTAGACCTGGCAACTTAGCCAGGTCTTTTCCTGTTTGTAGTATCGCCGGAGCGCAGGCCTATTGGTTTGCGCTTCATTGTGTCAGCAAGCGCGCCTGTTCGACGGGTTCGTTTGGGGCTGCAGGCCAATGGGTTTGCAGGGCTGACCGTCCACCTTGCTTGGGTGGCCCCGAGTTTTACGCTTCCGTGTCCATCTTTTAATCCCCTCCGCATTGGCTACACCGAAAGCAAAAACGGCCGCGCTCCAGAAAACGGCCGCCGCTGAGCGAATCAGTTTCGCTAAGATTAGAAAGGTTATTGAATATCCGGACTTCCTGGACGTGCAGGTGCAGTCGTTCCAGGATTTCTTTCAGCTGGAAACTGCCGCTGAGAATCGGTCTAACGAAGGGTTGTTCAAGGTGTTTGCCGAGAACTTTCCCATCTCCGACTCGCGCGAAAATTTCGTGCTGAACTTTATTGACTATCACGTTGACCCGCCCAAGTACTCGGTTGACGAGTGCATTGACCGGGGCCTTACGTATTCGGTGCCGCTGAAGGCCAAGCTGCGCCTTATCTGCAATGATAAGGACAACGAGGACTTCGAGACGATCGAGCAGGAAGTGTTCCTGGGGAACATTCCTTACATGACCGTGAAGGGCTCGTTCGTTATCAACGGCGCGGAGCGGGTTATCGTATCCCAGCTGCACCGTTCGCCGGGCGTATTCTTTGCCCAAAGCAAGCACACCAACGGCACCAAGCTTTACTCGGCGCGGATCATTCCGTTCAAAGGCTCGTGGATTGAATTTGCCACGGACGTGAACAACGTGATGTACGCGTACATCGACCGCAAGAAGAAGTTCCCGGTAACTACGCTGCTCCGCGCCATTGGTTACGGCACCGACAAAGACATTCTCGACTTGTTCGGGCTGTCGGAAGAAGTGAAAGCCGATAAGAAAAACCTGAAGAAAGCCGTCGGCCGCAAGCTGGCTGCCCGGGTGCTGCGCACCTGGACGGAAGACTTCGTGGACGAGGACACCGGCGAAGTGGTGTCCATCGACCGCAACGAGGTGCTGCTGGAGCGCGATTCTGTGATCGAAGATTCGGACATCGACACCATCCTGGAGGCGGGGGCGAAGTCGGTGATCCTGCACCGCGAGAACGTGAACATCGCGGACTTTGCCATCATCTACAACACGCTTCAGAAGGACAACTCCAACTCGGAGAAGGAAGCCGTGGAGCAGATTTACCGCCAGCTCCGCAACACGGAGGCCCCGGACGAAGAAACTGCCCGCGACATCATCCAGAAGCTGTTTTTCTCGGATAAGCGCTACGACCTCGGGGAAGTGGGCCGCTACCGGATAAACAAGAAGCTGGCCATCGACATGAGCCAGGCCTCGCGTGTGCTGACCAATCAGGACATTGTACTGATTGTGAAGTACCTGATTGGCTTGATCAACTCGAAAGCCATTGTCGATGACATTGACCACTTGAGCAACCGCCGTGTGCGCACGGTGGGCGAGCAGCTATACGCCCAGTTCGGGGTGGGCCTGGCCCGCATGGCCCGCACCATCAAGGAGCGCATGAACGTGCGCGACAACGAGGATTTCAAGCCCGTCGATTTGATCAACGCCCGGACGCTGTCCAGCGTGATCAACTCGTTCTTCGGCACGAACCAGCTGTCGCAGTTCATGGACCAGACCAACCCCCTGGCCGAGGTGACGCACAAGCGCCGCGTATCGGCCCTGGGGCCGGGAGGTCTGTCGCGCGAGCGCGCCGGCTTCGAAGTACGCGACGTGCACTACACCCACTACGGCCGCCTTTGCACCATCGAAACGCCGGAGGGCCCCAACATCGGCCTGATTTCGTCGCTGTGCGTGCACGCCCGCGTGAACTCGATGGGCTTCATTGAGACGCCTTACCGCGACGTGAAAGACGGCAAGGTGGACATGAGCGCCAACGTGAAGTTCCTGACCGCGGAGGAAGAGGATACGCACCACATCGCCCAAGCCAACTCACTGCTCGACAACGACGGCAAGCTGACCCAGGAGCTGGTGAAAGGCCGTTTTGAAGGCGACTTCCCGGTGGTGAACCCCGGCGAGTATTCCTACATGGACGTGGCCCCCAACCAGATTGTGTCGGTGGCCGCTTCGCTGATTCCGTTCTTGGAGCACGACGATGCCAACCGGGCCCTGATGGGCTCGAACATGCAGCGCCAGGCCGTGCCGCTCGTCCGTCCGGAGGCCCCCATTGTGGGCACCGGGCTGGAAGGCCGCATCGCAACCGACTCGCGTACGCTGGTCGTTTCCGAAGGCGAAGGCGTGATTGACTACGTCGACGCGAATAAAATTATTGTAAAATACGACTTGTCGGAAGACGACGTGATGGTGAGCTTCGACGCGGAGCGCATTACTTACGACCTCATCAAATTCCGTCGCACTAACCAAGATACCTGCCTCAACCTGACGCCGCTCGTGAAGCGTGGCGAACGGGTGACGGCCGGCCAGCCCCTGTGCGAAGGCTACGGCACCAACCAAGGCGAATTGGCCTTGGGCCGCAACATGCAGGTGGCGTTTATGCCGTGGCAGGGCTACAACTTCGAGGATGCCATCGTCATCTCGGAGCGGGTAGTGCGCGACGACATTTTCACTTCGATCCACATCGAAGAGTTTGAGCTGGAAGTGCGCGAAACCAAGCGCGGCGAAGAAGAACTGACCTCGGAGATTCCGAACGTGAGCGAAGAAGCCGTGCGCAACCTCGACGACAACGGCATCATCCGTTTGGGGGCCGAGGTGCGGGAAGGCGACATTCTGATCGGCAAAATCACGCCCAAGGGCGAGACGGACCCGACGCCGGAAGAGAAGCTGCTCCGCGCCATCTTCGGCGACAAGGCCGGCGATGTTAAGGATGCCTCGCTTAAGGCGCCGCCTTCCTTGCAAGGCGTGGTTATTGGCACCAAGCTCTTCTCGCGTCCTAAGAAAGATAAAAACCTGCGGGCCAAGTCGAAGAAGGAAGTAGAAGACCTGAAAGACAAGTACGCCCACGAGTTGCGCGGCATCAAGGCCATCATGATTGATAAGCTGGTGCAGCTGCTCGAAGGCAAAACGTCGCAGGGCATCAAGCACCGCTTCGGCGAGGAGATGATTGCCAAGGGCGTGAAGTTCAACCGCAAGAACATTAATGAGGGTCTTTTCCCCGAGAAAAACCCGTACAAAGACGAAAGCAACTACGCCGTGCCGGAGGAGGTGAACCTGTTCAAGGACCTGATTCTGGAAGGCTGGACGGCCGACGCCCGCGTGAACAAGATGCTGCTGACGCTGGTGAAAAACTACGCCAAGCGTCGCAATACCATCACGGCGCACTTCAAGCGCCACCGCTTCACGCTGGAAGTGGGCGACGAGCTGCCCGCTGGCATCGTGCAGCTGGCCAAGGTCTACATCGCCAAGAAGCGCAAGCTGAAAGTGGGCGACAAGATGGCCGGCCGCCACGGCAACAAAGGGGTCGTGGCCCGCATCGTGCGCGACGAGGACATGCCTTTCCTGGCCGACGGCACGCCGATGGACATCGTACTGAACCCGCTGGGTGTGCCGAGCCGGATGAACATCGGGCAGATTTACGAAACCGTGCTCGGGTGGGCTGGCTTGAAGCTGGGCCGCCGCTACTCGACGCCGATTTTCGACGGTGCTACCGAAGCTGAAGTGTCGGCGGAGCTGACCGAGGCGGGCTTGCCCACCTTCGGGCGGACCTACCTGCACGACGGACTGACCGGGCAGCAGTTCGATCAGCCGGTGACCGTGGGCGTGATTTACATGCTCAAGCTCGGCCACTTGGTTGACGACAAGATGCACGCCCGCTCCATCGGGCCGTACTCGCTCATCACGCAGCAGCCGCTGGGTGGTAAGGCACAGTTCGGGGGCCAGCGCTTCGGCGAGATGGAAGTGTGGGCCCTGGAGGCCTTCGGGGCCTCCAACGTGCTCCAGGAAATCCTGACCGTGAAATCGGACGACGTGGTGGGCCGCGCCAAAGCTTACGAAGCCATCGTGAAAGGCGACGTATTGCCCAAGCCGAACATCCCCGAGTCGTTCAACGTGCTTATCCACGAATTGCGTGGCCTGGCCCTGGAAATCACGCTGGAATAGAGTTTTTATTGGGGATTGGCTACTAATGTGGCTGATCCCCAATAATACTTGCAAAAAACAGAATATTTGCCCTGTCTATTTGAGGAGTTAGTTGCTCGTAGGAATTTTTGCTTTAGTGAAAACTTTGGGATCATTCGGTAGCAAATTAAATCCCGAAAGTTTCTATGTCAGGCACCAAAGCTGGTACATTGTAATCGGGGATTCCTAGTGCTATCGGGATTTTACACGATTTTTTTCTCGTCAGTAGACAGTTACAAAATTTAGTTTAGTTGAAAAGCGGCTGGTACGAAACAGCTGTCCCGAGACAGGTCAGGGCAGTGGAGGAATCGGTCGCTTGTAGTTTATAGATAAGAAGAGAGGACCTGACGAAAATCTACTACGCGGCGTACCTGCCTGACCCGTAGAGCACTTTTCGTAGCGTCAAACTGTTAGAGAAAACTCTGGCAGTTCAAAGCCAAACAGCTAAAAGCTTAACACATACCTAATGGCTTTCGCAAAAAACAAGAAGTTAGTCCAGGACTTCTCCAAGGTTACTATCTCGCTGGCATCCCCGGAAGTGATTCTGGAGCGCTCGACGGGAGAGGTGGTGAAGCCCGAAACCATCAACTACCGCACTTACAAGCCCGAGATGGGCGGCCTGTTTTGCGAGCGGATTTTCGGTCCGGTGAAGGACTGGGAATGCCACTGCGGCAAATACAAGCGCATTCGCTACAAAGGCATCATCTGCGACCGGTGCGGCGTGGAGGTGACCGAGAAAAAAGTTCGCCGGGAGCGGATGGGCCACATCGAGCTGGTGGTGCCCGTGGCGCATATCTGGTACTTCAAATCGTTGCCCAATAAAATCGGCTACCTGCTGGGCTTGCCCACCAAGAAGCTCGACCAGATCATCTACTACGAGCGCTACGTGGTGGTGCAGCCCGGCGCAATGGCCGAGGAAGGCGTGCAGCAGCTCGACTTCATGACCGAAGACGAGTACTTGGACGTCATCGACAAGCTGCCCCGCGAAAACCAGATGCTGCCGAACGAAGACCCTAACAAATTCATCGCCAAGATGGGGGCCGACGCGTTGCAGATGCTGTTGGAGCGCATTAACCTCGACGAGCTGAGCTACTCGCTCCGCGACTCGGCCGCGCACGAAACTTCGCAGCAGCGTAAAGCTGAGGCGCTGAAGCGGTTGCGCGTGGTGGAAGCTTTCCGCGACGCCGCTACCCGCGTGGAGAACAAGCCCGAGTGGATGGTGATCCGCATGGTGCCGGTGATTCCGCCCGAGCTGCGCCCGCTGGTGCCGCTGGACGGGGGCCGCTTCGCGACCTCTGACCTGAACGACTTGTACCGCCGCGTCATCATCCGCAACAACCGCCTCAAGCGCCTGATCGAAATTAAGGCCCCGGAAGTGATTTTGCGGAACGAGAAGCGGATGCTGCAGGAAGCCGTAGACTCGCTCTTCGACAACTCACGCAAGGTGAACGCCGTGCGCGCCGAAGGCAACCGGGCCCTGAAGTCGCTGTCCGACATGCTGAAAGGCAAGCAGGGCCGCTTCCGCCAGAACCTGCTCGGCAAGCGCGTCGACTACTCGGGCCGTTCGGTTATCGTGGTGGGCCCCGAGCTAAAATTGCACGAGTGCGGCCTGCCCAAAAACATGGCCGCCGAGCTGTTCAAGCCGTTCATCATCCGCAAGCTCATCGAGCGCGGCATTGTGAAGACGGTGAAATCGGCCAAGAAAATTGTGGACCGCAAGGACGCCGTTGTCTGGGACATCCTGGAGAACGTGCTGAAAGGCCATCCGGTGCTCCTCAACCGGGCCCCTACGCTGCACCGCTTGGGCATCCAGGCGTTCCAGCCGCGCCTCATCGAGGGCAAGGCCATTCAGCTGCACCCGCTGGTGTGTACGGCTTTCAACGCCGACTTTGACGGTGACCAGATGGCGGTGCACGTGCCCCTGGGCCCGGCTGCTATTCTGGAAGCCTCCATGCTGATGCTGGCTTCGCACAACATCCTGAACCCGGCCAACGGGGCCCCCATCGCGGTGCCTTCGCAGGACATGGTGCTCGGGCTGTACTACGTGACCAAAGGCAAGCGCAGCACCGATGACGAGAAGATTCAGGGCGAAGGCCGCGTGTTTTATTCGGACGAGGAAGTGGTGATTGCCCTGAACGAAGGCCAGCTTTCGAAGCACGCCTACATCAAGGTGCGCACGATCATCCGCGACGAGAACGACGACTTGGTGACCAAGATCATTGAGACGGTAGCCGGCCGCGTGCTGTTCAACCAGATGGTGCCCGCCGAAGTGGGCTTCGTTGACGAGCTTTTGACCAAGAAGAAGCTCCAGCAGATCATATCGCTGGTGTTCAAGCGCACGGGCATGGCCCGCACGGCGCAGTTCCTGGACGACATCAAGACCCTCGGCTTCCAGTCGGCTTACAAAGGCGGCTTGAGCATGGGCCTGGGTGACATCAACATCCCGAAGGAAAAAGACGTGCTGATTGCGCAAGCCCAGGCCGATGTGGCCGCGGTGACGCAGAACTATCAGATGGGTCTGATTACCAACAACGAACGCTACAACCAGGTCATCGACATCTGGACGCGCATCAACAACCAGATCACGGAGACCCTGATGGGCCGCTTGGAGAAAGAAGACCAGGGCTTCAACTCCATCTACATGATGATGCACTCCGGGGCCCGTGGCTCGCGCGAGCAGATTCGCCAACTCGGCGGGATGCGCGGCCTGATGGCCAAGCCTCAGAAGTCGCTGCAAGGCTCGGTGGGCGAGATCATCGAGAACCCGATTCTGTCCAACTTCAAAGAAGGCCTGGACGTAATCGAGTACTTTATTTCGACGCACGGTGCCCGGAAAGGTCTGGCTGACACGGCTCTGAAGACGGCTGACGCTGGCTATCTGACCCGTCGTCTAGTGGACGTGTCGCAGGACGTAATCGTGAACGAGCCGGACTGCGGCACGTTGCGCGGTATCGAAACCTTCGCGTTGAAAGACAACGAGGACATTGTGGAGCCGCTGGCTGAGCGTATCCTGGGCCGCGTGACGGTGCACGATATCATCGACCCGCTGACCGGCGACGTTATCCTGACTTCGGGTTCCGAAATCAAGGAAGACACGACCCGCCGCATCGATGCTACCAGCATTGAATCGGTGGAAATCCGCTCGGTACTGACTTGCGAAAGCAAGCGCGGTATCTGCGCCAAGTGCTACGGCCGCAATCTGGCTTCGGGCCGCATGGTGCAGCGTGGCGAAGCCGTGGGTGTTATCGCCGCCCAGTCAATTGGTGAGCCTGGCACGCAGCTGACCCTGCGTACCTTCCACGTAGGTGGCACGGCTTCTAACATCGCCGTTGAGTCGAACATCAAAGCCAAATTCGCTGGTGTGGTGGAATTCGAAGACGTTCGTACCGTAGCAACCGTGACGCCGGAAGGCGTGAAGGGTGCCGTGGTAATGGGCCGCTCGGGCGAAGTTCGCATCGTGGAGAAAAGCACCGGCCGCATCTTCACTTCCAACCACGTCCCTTACGGCTCGTTCATGCTCGTAACGGAAGGCCAGGAAGTGGAAAAAGGCACGGAGCTGAACAACTGGGACCCTTACAACGCCGTTATTCTAGCCGAGTTTGATGGTACCGTGCAGTTCGACGCCATCACCGAAGGCATCACTTTCCGCGAGGAATCGGACGAACAGACCGGTCACCGCGAGAAGGTCATCATCGAATCGAAGGCGAAGGACCAGAACCCGTCTATCATCATCCGCCCCGGCAAAAAGGGCGATGTTGAAGGACAGAAGGCCTACAGCATTCCGGTGGGTTCGCATTTGAACGTCGAGAACAACGAGAAAATCACGGCTGGTCACATCCTCGCCAAGATTCCTCGCTCGGTGGGCAAAACCCGCGACATCACCGGTGGTCTGCCGCGCGTGACGGAGCTTTTCGAAGCCCGGAACCCGTCAAACCCTGCTGTGGTATCGGAAATCGACGGCGTGGTAACTTACGGCACCGTGAAACGCGGTAACCGTGAAATCTACGTCGAGTCGAAAGACGGTGTGAAGAAGAAGTACATGGTGCCGCTGTCGAAGCACATTCTGGTGCAGGACAACGACTTTATCCGCGCCGGCATGCCGCTGTCGGATGGCGCCATCACGCCTTCGGACATCCTGAGCATTCAGGGCCCCGGCGCCGTGCAGGAGTACCTCGTGAACGAGATTCAGGAAGTGTACCGCTTGCAGGGTGTGAAAATCAACGATAAGCACATCGAGGTGGTAGTTCGCCAGATGATGCAGAAAGTGGTGATTCTGGATGCCGGTGACACGTCGTTCCTTGAAAACCAGGTGATTGATAAAATCATATTCATGGCCGAGAACGACATGATTATCGACATGAAAGTGGTGACCGAAGCCGGTGACTCGACCAACATGAAGCCCGGTCAGATTGTGACGGCCCGTCGCCTCCGCGACGAGAACAGCAGCCTGAAACGCCGCGACCTTGCCCTCGTGCAAGTGCGCGACGCGCAGCCTTCGGTTTCGCGCCCCACGCTGCAAGGCATCACGCAGGCGTCGCTGGGCACGCAGTCATTCATCTCGGCCGCATCCTTCCAGGAGACGACCAAGGTGCTGAGCGAAGCCGCCATCCGTGGCAAGGCCGACCAGCTGTTGGGCTTGAAGGAGAACGTAATCGTTGGTCACCTCATCCCGGC
>JANXOE010000121.1 GCA_025353745.1 Hymenobacter sp. | reverse complement strand
ACCGGCCGCAAGGTCACCTACGAGTACATCGTGTTCGAGAACTTCAACGACACGCTGGAGGACGCCGAAAACCTGCTCAAAATCAGCAAGTGGCTGCCCTGCAAAATCAACCTGATCGAGTACAACCCCATCGAAAACGCCGACTACCGCAACACGGGCGAGGAAAACCTGATGTCGTTCCACCAGTACCTGGCCGACCGCGGCGTGCAAACCAACCTGCGCCGCTCGCGCGGCAAGGACATCGACGCGGCCTGCGGGCAGCTCGCGGTGAAGGAGAAAGCGGCGTGAGAAATCGCTGCCTATTGCTTTTTGATACCTATAATTTGGCGCATTTTGCGGTAGGCACTGGTGCCAGGGTCCAGCACATCCACTTCCTGCCAAGATATCCGAACCGCCTGGCCTTTTAGGTTGGTTAGTTGAGCTAATATGCCGTCGCTGTCCGGCACGCGCTGGAGCCACGCAAATTGCGCTTGCTCCGTCTTGCTTATTTCCAAGCTGAGCAGGGCAATGCCAGCACCGTGCAAGCTGCCTAAGTGCCCCGTGGTTTGGCCCGTAGTGGCCGCAGTGCTGCTTGGCTCTTCTTCTTTTGCCAGCGACATGCTAAGCATAACAAACGACGGACAGTCTTGAGTCATGGCACTTGCTACTTCCACACCTATTTGCTTCATCACTGCATTGTCGGTAAGGGCATCCGTACCGTAAGCGTGTTGAATGCCTACAAGTTCTTTACCGGCTGCGCTAGCAAAGCATTGCATTGTTATGAACTTAGCCTGTTCTTTGGTAAGTGATTCTAGTGCCTTATCATGGCTTTTTTGATTTAAACAGTCACAAGCGTTACTTGCAATCTTTGCTTTTACCTCTTCTATTGTCTGCGCATGGACTTGAAAAGACGCGACTACAAGCCAGATAAATAGTATAGGAGTACAACGAATGTTCATTTACGATGAGCTGGATTGATGCAAAAGTCAAATCTAGCCTCATCTCGCAGAACTTCCTAAATTATAGCGAATTCCTACCCGCGCCAGCGGCCCGTGGCGCGGGGCCGGCCGGTGGCTTTTTCCTCGGCCGTTTCGCCGGGCTTGATTTCTTCGAGGCGCACCCGCACGGCGTGGGCCTTGGGCTGCACTTTTTGCCCGTAGGCGTCGGCGAATTCCTGGGTGAACTCGGCCCCAAAGAAGATGATGAGCGAGGAGTAGTTGATCCAAAGCAGCAGCACGATGGCCGAGCCCGCCGCCCCGAACGCCGAGCCGGGGTTGGCGTAGCCGATGTACAAGGCGATGAGCACCTTGCCCAGCACGAAGAGCAGCGCCGTGATGAAGGCCCCGACGCCCACGTCGCGCCACCGGATGATGGCGTCGGGCAGGTAGCGGTAAATGAGGGCAAAGAGCAGCGTGGTCACGCCCAGCGACAGGGCGAAGTCCACCAGCTTGATGGCCAGCACGCCGGCCGCCGGAATCAGGTGCTGGAGCCAGCCGGTGAAGGCGCTGAGCACGGCGCTGATCACGAAGGAGATGAGCAGCAGCAGCGCCACGCTCAGGATGAGGCCGAACGAGAGCAGGCGCTGCCGGATGAAGGCCCCGATGCCGATGCCCGCGGTTTTCACCTTCAGGTTCCAGATGTCGTTGATGCTTTCCTGGAGGGTGACGAAAAACGTGGTGGCCGCGAACAGCAGCGTGCCCACGCCGATGGCCGTGGCCAGCGCGCCCTTGCCCTGCATGGTGAAGGTGGCGATGCTGTCTTGCAGAAACTTGGCCGAATCCGCCCCCACCAGGCCCTTCAACTGGCCGTACACCTGCCCGGTGATGGCGTCGTGGCCAAAAAACGCGCTGGCCACCGTGATGACGATGAGCAGCAGCGGCGGCAGCGAAAAAATGGTGTAGTACGAGAGGGCCGCCGCGTGCCGGAACGAGTTGTTCTCCATGAACTCGCCGGCCGACGACTTGGCAATTTGCAGCACGTCAGAAAATTTATACGTCGCCATCAATCCGTAAGTAAGTACGCCCCTAGTACGGCCCCCGGGGCCTTTCGTTTGCCCGTTGACGCGCCGCCGCCGGGGCCCTGCGCCTCACTTGCGCAGCTCCCAGCGCAGCGTTTCGATGGGCGCGGCGCGCAGGGCGGCGGCCAGCGCGGCATCGTCGGCAAATTGCAGCTGCCGCAACCCGCTGGCTTCCACGCTCACTTCGAACGCTTTTTCGCGGAACGGCCACGGGCTGACGACCACCGGCCCGCCGGCCACCGGCTGGGCCAGCGTGTGCACGGGGCCGTCGGGGCCGGGGTAAATTTCCACGGCCCGGCCCATCTCCGGGATTTCCTGCCGGCAGAGGATGAGCGAGAGCCGGTCGCACCAGTGCAGCAAGCGGTAGGCCCGCTCGGCGTCTTTTTTGCTGATCTTAAGGCCTTTTCGCCAGGATTCCTGGCCGGCGCGCAACTCGTCGAGGAAGGCATCGGTTTCTTTTTGCAGGCCCCGCAGGCCCTCGTAGAGCACGCTCAGGTGCAGGCTGGTGAGCAGGCTGCGCCAACGGCCCTGGAACCGGGCCGCCCGCAGCACGCCCCGGGCCTGCTCGGGCGAGAAGGGCTGCTGGGTGAAGTTGGCCGGGGCCCCGGCGGGCGTCAGGCCGTAGTGGCCGCCGCGGCCGTGCCAGGCGGCCTGCTCGTCGTCGTGCTGGGCCACGGCCGCCAGCAGGCCCACCCAGCGGTCGGGGGGCCCCAGCGGCGGCCATTGCCACAGCAGCTGCGCCGCCAGCAGCGCGTGCGCCTGCTGGTAAATTATTTGCCAGCCTTCGGGCGAGGAATTGACGATCATAAAGGCGGGAAAGAAACGCAATCCTTTGCACCTTACCCGGCACCAAACCCCCTGCCCGCGTGCGCTTTATGCCGCCCGGGCCAAGCCGGGTCAGGTGCGGAGTAAAGCTAGCAGGATTTTTCTTCGCTGCGCTGATCACCCCGTGCGGGGCCGGTCCGGACCACGCACCCACGCGCCCGGGGCCCTCGGCAAGGCAGCAAGAAACTGGCGGGGGGCCGGCGCCGCGGCCGCCCCCCCGCCATCGCGCACGCTTACGCCGGTTGCAGCTGTTTCAGGTGCAGGAGCATGTCGCGCGTCATGCCGTCCAGGTCAAATTCGGGCCGCCAGCCCCAGTCCTGCCGCGCGGCGGAGTCGTCGATGCTGGCGGGCCACGAATCGGCGATGGCCTGGCGCTGGTCGGGGGCGTAGCTCACCGCGAAACCGGGCACTTCGTGCCGGATGCTGGCCGCGATGGCGGCCGGCGCGAAGCTCATGCCGCTCAGGTTGTAGCTGGTGCGCACTTTGATGCTTGCGGCCGGGGCGTGCATCAGGTCGAGGGTGGCGCGCAGCGCGTCGGGCATGTACATCATCGGCAGCTCGGTGTCGGCCTTCAAAAAAGACGTAAAATCTTCGCCCGCCACGGCCTTGTGGTAGATGTCGACGGCGTAGTCGGTGGTGCCGCCGCCGGGCAGGCTTTTGTAGCCGATGAGGCCGGGGTAGCGCAGGCTGCGCACGTCGAGGCCGTGGTGGCGGTGGTACCACTCGCACCACTGCTCGCCGGCCAGCTTGCTGATGCCGTACACCGTGTTGGGGTTCATCACGGTGGTTTGCGGGGTGTGGTGGCGCGGCGTGGCGGGCCCGAACACGGCAATGGAGCTGGGCCAGTACACCTGGGCCACGCCGTGCGCCACGGCGGCGTTGAGCACGTTGAGCAGGCCGTCCATGTTC
>JANXOE010000113.1 GCA_025353745.1 Hymenobacter sp. | reverse complement strand
ATCGTGGGCGGGGCGGTGATACCGCTGGCCTTCGGGGCGATAGCCGACGGCCCCGGCCTGCGCTGGGCCTTCGCCCTGCCGGTGACCTGCTACCTGTACATCACCTGGTACGGGCTGCGCGGCAGCCGCCAGCGCGCCCAGGCGTAAGGGGTCCGATGCGCCAACTCACACCTGCTTCTTTTATGAAAAACCTGATTTTGGGCGCGGCGCTGCTGGCCGGCAGCGCCGCCGCATGGGCCCAGCAACCAGCCAAGCCGGTGGCCGGTGGCAACCCCGTTTTCCCTGGCTGGTACGCCGACCCAGAAGCGGCGATTTTCGGCTCGCAGTACTGGATTTATCCGACTTTTTCGGCCACCGTCGGCGATACCTACCCGGCCGACGAACCGGTGGGTGTGCGCAAAGCCTATGCCCAGCAGGTGTTTCTGGACGCGTTTTCCTCGCCCGATCTGGTGACCTGGACCAAGCACCCGCACGTGCTCGACACGGCCAGCGTGCACTGGGCCAAGCGCGCCCTGTGGGCCCCGGCCATCGTGGCGAAGGCCGGGAAATACTACCTGTTTTTTGGGGCCAACGACATTCAGAACGACCAGCAGCGCGGCGGCATCGGGGTGGCCGTGGCCGATAACCCGGCCGGGCCGTTCCGCGACTACCTGGGCCACCCGCTGGTGGACAAGTTTTACAACCACGCCCAGCCCATCGACCAGTTCGTGTTCAAGGACGCCGACGGCAAGTATTACTTGGTGTACGGCGGCTGGCAACACTGCAACATCGCCCGGCTGAAAGACGATTTCACCGGTTTCGTGCCCTTTGCCGACGGCACCACGTTCCGGCCCATCACGCCCCAGGGCTACGTGGAGGGCCCCGTGATGTTCCGGCGCCGGGGCAAGTGCTACTTCATGTGGTCGGAAGGCGACTGGACGGGCCCCGACTATTCGGTGGCCTACGCCGTGGGCGACTCGCCGTTCGGGCCCTTCCGGCGGATGGGCAAGGTGTTGCAGCAGGACCTGCGCATCGGCACCGGCGCGGGGCACCACTCCGTGCTGCAAAAGCCCGGCACCGACCGGTGGTTTATCGTGTACCACCGGCACCCGCTGGGCGACGCCGAAGGCAACCACCGCGTGGTGTGCATCGACGAGATGCGCTTTGATAAAAACGGCCGCATCCAGCCCGTTAAAATGACGACCCAGGGCGTGCGCGCGCAGCCGCTGTAAACGAGGGGACGCCGTAACTTGGTGCCGGGCCGGCACCGGGTTGTTTGCTCCTTGCCCTTTATTTGTATGAAACGGCTCCTGTTGATTGGCCTGCTGGCCGGGGCAATGCCCGCGCACCGGGCGCTCGCCCAGCCGTCGGGCCGGGCCGCCCCGCCCGAGCCGGCCAGCTACCGGGGCCAGACTTTCCCGCGCCGGCGCACCCCCGTCGAGCAGCTGCCGCCGGACGGCCAGGCCGAAATTCTGCGCCTCGAAACGCTGCTCCAGCAAGCCGGCACGGCCCTGGCGGCCGATTCCGCGGGAGCCGTATTTCCGGCCTGGCGGGCCGACGCCGTGGAGCAAGCCGCCCACCAAGCCGCCGCCGTGGCGCCCGCCTGGAACCAGGACGACTACCGCCGCGAAGCCGATTTTTACGCCGCCGAGGAGGCGCGCCGCCAGGCCATATCGAGCAAAAAAAACGGCCTGCGCAAGGCAGGCCGGCAATAAAATAGAGTTGGACAGTAGCGCGTCGCGCGGCAAGCCGCCAACAACTTATTCGCCGGCGGGCCGGGCAAGGGGCGTGCCGATGGCCACCGGCGCGCCAAAGTTGGGCGAGCCGTCGGCGTTCCAGGCGAAGGGCTGCATGCGCGGGTTGCGGGCGTTGCCACAGCCTTCGCCGGGGTTGCTGTTGGCGTGGTAGATGATCCAGTTCTGGCTGCCGTCCTTCGAGGTGAAGAAGCCGTTGTGGCCGGGGCCGTAGGCGCGGTTGGCGGGGTTTTTTGTGAACACCGGCGTGGCCGATTTCGTCCAGGCGCTGGCGTTCAGCGGGTCGGCCGTGGCGCTGGCCGTGAGCAGGCCGAGGGCGTAGTCGTCGGTGGTGCAATGGCTGGCCGAGTACACCAAAAACGTCTTGCCCGCGTGCTGAATCACCTCGGGGCCCTCGTTCACTTTGGGCAGGCCGTTGCGCTCCCAGTCGTACTGCGGTGTGCTGAGCTGCACCCGCGGGCCGGTGAGCGTCCACGGATTACTCATCCGGCAGATGTAGATATTTTGCTGGTCGGAGCCCGCTTCCTGGCCCGACCACAGCAGGTAGCGGCCCCCGTTCTGCTCCAGCACGGTGCCGTCGATGGCCCACAAATCCTGGCCGGGCACGGCCAGCTGGCCTTTTTCCGTCCAGGAGCCGGCGGTGGGGTCGGCGCTGGCGTTTTCGAGCACCCACAGGCGCTGGCCGCCGCAGCACATGCCGGGCCCCGCCGTGAAGTAGATGTACCACTTGCCGTCGAGAAAGTGCAGCTCCGGGGCCCACACGTCGTGCGAGTTCGGCCCCGAGGCCGGCGGCGTCCAGATGATTTTGCTCACGGCCGAGCCCAGCTCGCTCATTTTGGCGGTTTTCCAGAGCGTCACGTTCACGCCCGTGGTGTGCAGGTAATAATAAAAACCGTCTTTCTGGTACACCCACGGGTCGGGCCCGGAGGGCAGCAGCGGGTT
>JANXOE010000084.1 GCA_025353745.1 Hymenobacter sp. | reverse complement strand
GAGCGCGGCGCGGGCCTCGCCGCGGTCCACGCGCTGGAGGCACTCGGCGAAGCTGCGCACGTAGGCCACGCCCGGCCAGGCCCGCTGCACGTCGGGGCCCACCAGGCCCAGCGCTTTTTCGAGCACAAAAAAGTGCAGCACCGTCAGGTCGAGGTTCTTTACCTCAGGCGTCGTGTCCCAGTCCAGCAGCGCGTGCGCTTCGGGCCGGAGCCGAATTTTGTAGGCCAGCCCGCCCAGGTACAGCCCAAACGCCCAGCGCTTGCCGGCAATCACGTCGGGCAAATCGGTGGCTTCCTCCAGCGGCAGCACCGTGAAGTAGGGCCCCAGGCGGGCCAGGAATTCCGCGTCGCTCGGGCCGCCGGGCAGCTCCAGCAGCAGGCGGTGGGTGGGCAGGATGCGCAGGTCGTCGCTGGCCGCGTTGGTGAGGTACATGAGGTGGTAGTTCCAGGGCTCGCGGCCCGTGGCGGCGGCCCCGGCCTGCCGCAGGCGGGCGTGGCGGTGGGCCAGCGAGCCCTCGTAGCGGTGGTGGCCGTCGGCCAGAATCACCTCGCGCCGGGCCAGCACCGCCTGGAAGCGCCGGATCACGGCCGCGTCCTGGATCACGGCCAGCACGTCGCGGGCCCCCTGGTAGTCTTCCTCGGTCTGGTAGAGCGGCGTGCGCATGGCCTCGTCGAGGTAGGCTTCGAGTTCAAAATCGTCGTCGCGGTACAAGCCGTGGGTGGCGCTGGATTGGAATTCGGTGCGGGCGAGCAGGGCCGCGCGGTCGCTCACGCTGGCGGGCAGCGTGTTCTCGTGGCGCAGCACCACGTCCTCGGCCCAATCGTAGGCCCGGATGTGGCACATGAAGCCCTTGCGGCAGTACTCGCGGGCGCTGCCCGGCAGGCGGAAGTACTGGTAATAGGCGTAAATACCGGGCAGCGCGTCCTGGCGCAGCACGCCGTCGGCCTCCCACCGGCGCAGCGTGGCGCGGGCGGCCCCGGCGGGGTCGTCGCCCTGCGGCACGGCCAGGTGAATGGAGTTGAGCGGGTTGCGGTAGAGCGCCGCCCGCTGCCGGGCCGACACCACGTCGAAGAGCGGCGACACGTACGCGTCGATGTCGGCGCCCAGCGCCGGCGCGTAGCGCCAGCCGCGCAAGGGTTGAATTTCAGCCACTTTTTAACGAGCAATTAATAACAAGTAAGGAGCAAGGCACCATCAGCCGCGAGCTACGCCGCAACGGAGCACGAATTACCGGCGGGGAAAGGCAGCGATTCGCCGCAGCTCTTCCCGTCCTTGCTCGTGGTTGATGGGGCAGCGGCTACGGGGCCAGGCGGCCGATGGCCCACGCGCCGTTCACCAAATTGTATTCCAGCCGGTCGTGCAGGCGGCTGGGGCGGCCCTGCCAGAACTCCACGCGGTGGGGCCGCAGGATGTAGCCGCCCCAGTGCGGCGGGCGCGGCAGCGGGTCCTGGCCCGCAAACTGCGCTTCGACGGCTTTTTCGCGGGCTTCGAGCTCTTCGCGGCTGCCGATGGGCTGGCTTTGGGGCGAGGCCCAGGCCCCGAGCTGGCTGCCGCGCGGGCGGCTCTGGAAGTATTCGGTGCTCAGGGCCCCGGGGGCCCGCTCCACGCGCCCTTCCACGCGCACCTGGCGCTCCAGCCCGGGCCAGAAAAAGCTGAGGGCGGCCAGCGGCTGGCCGGCCAGCTCGCGGCCCTTGCGCGAGTCGTAGTTGGTGTAGAACAGGAAGCCCGCGTCGTCGGGCAAGCCCTTGAGCAGCACCACGCGGGCCGAGGGCTGGCCGTTGGCCGCCACCGTGCTCAGGGTGAGGGCCGTGGGCTCGTCGAGCCGGGCGGCAAGGGCTTCGTCGAGCCAAACGCGGAACTGCCGCACCGCGTCGGGCAGTACGTCGGCTTCGGAGAGGGTACGCTGGGCGTAAGTTTTGCGTAAGTCGGCGAGCTGGTGGTCGTCTAACATGTAACAAATAGCAATTGGCCCGCCCCGAACCCGGCGGCAGGAGGGAAGTAGTTTGAAAACTCGCCCGGCGCGGCGGAACCCGGCCGCCTTGCCAAGGGTTGGCCCTTAGCGTCCCGGCCGGGCCCCGCCGCGAAAGCGGGTGCAAGGTACTACGGCCGTTTCGGGGCCCCGGCCCGTTGCTACCTGTTCACTGCCAATCGTCGACTGACCAATGAAGCCCGGCACGCTCCTCATCTCGCAGCCCTTCCTGGGCGACCCCAACTTCGAGCGCAGCGTGGTGCTGCTCTGCCGCGACGAGCCGGCCAGCGGCACGTTCGGCCTCGTGCTCAGCCGCCGCACCGGGCTGACGCTGCACGACGTGCTGGATCTGCCGTTTGGCTCGAATTCGCCGGCGGCGGGCCTGCCGCTGTACTTGGGCGGGCCCGTCGAGCCCGATACTTTGCACTGCCTGCACCGGCGCTCCGACGTGCCCCACGCCACGCCCTTGGGCGATGGCGTGTACTGGGGCGGCGATTTTGACGTGCTGCTGGCCTTGCTGACCCGCGGCGAAGCGGTGGCGGCCGACGTGCGCCTGTTCGTGGGCTATTCGGGCTGGAGCCAGGGCCAGCTGGCAACCGAAATGCAGGCCCAAAGCTGGGTGACGCACCCGGCAAGCGCGGGGAAAGTGTTTACTTTGGCACCGGATGCGTTCTGGCGGGCGATTTTGCGGGAGAAGGGCGGGCGCTTCAAGGCTTGGTCGAATTATCCTGTTGACCCGCGCCTGAACTGAGTCTGCCGTACTTTTGCGGCCCGTAGCTTAATTTATTGCTCCTCTCACCCGGCTCCGCTTTACCAGGACCGGCCCACACCCGTTGCGTATGTCAACCGAATCCACTTCCCAGGCCCCGCAGTCGGGCGGCCCCCAGCCCGGCGGCGACGACCGCATGAGCATCCTCGAACGCCGCTTGGCCGAAATAAAGGCCCAGAGCGACGCCGGGGCCCCCGACCCCGGCACGCCCGAGGCCGCCGCCGCCGCCGAAACGGCCCACCACGTGCCCGATGCCGTGACCGTGGACGGCACCGACATGTCGGCCCCGCAGGCCCGCGCCACCGCTCACTACGGCGAGGCCGTGCCCGAGGCCCAGCCCGCCCCGGCCCCGCACCCCCACACCGTGGAGGAAACGGCCCCCGCGCTGCCCACCGTGGCGCTGCACAGCGCCGCCGAGCTGACCGACGCCCCCGAGCCGCTGGCCGCGCTGCCCACTTCGTCGGAAACCCCCATTGAGGACGCCGACGGCCCCGGCGCGCCGGCGTTCCCGGAGGCCCCCGCCGTGGGGGCCGCGGCCGAGGTAGATGCCGCCGAAGCCGAAGAAGCCCAGGCGCTGTCCGGCGCTGAGGGCGGGGCCCCCACGGCCGGCCCGGTGGCCGAAGCCCACCCCGCACCGGAAACGGTGGCCGCCGCCAGCGCCCCGGCCGAAACGGCCGCCGACGCCGCGGAAACCCACGCCCTGTCGTCCGCCGAAGGCGCGGCCCCGGCCGCGCCGAGTGCCTTGGCTGCGCCCGATTTCACGGCCCTCGACCTGCCCGCCCAGGCCCAGTACCTGGTGCAAGAGCTGCGGGGCCCCAACGCCCAGCGCAACCGCAAGGCCCTGCTCGACCTGGTGCGTCAGTACGAAGGCAACGTGGGCACCGCCCGCGCCGCCGCCCGCCAGAAGTTTGGCGAAGGCGGAGCCGATGCCGCCGCGTTTGCGTTCCAGCAGCCCGAGGGCCAGCCCGAGCTGAACAAGGCGTTGCAGGAATTCCGCGAGGGCCGCGCCAAAACCGTCAAGGCCGAAGACGCCAGCCGCGGCGACAACCTGATCAAGAAGCAGCAGCTGCTCGACCAGCTCCGCGAGCTGGTGGAAGCCGCCGAAACCAAAGACAGCTCGGCCAAGCTCAAGGCCCTGCAAGGCGAGTGGAAGGCCACCGGCCCCGTGCCCCAAACCGACAGCCAGCCCGTCTGGGACACGTACCACGGCCTGCTCGACATCTACTACAGCAAGCAGGGCCGCTTCCTGGAGATGAAGGACCTCGACCGGCGCCGCAACCAGGAAGCCAAAGAAGTCCTCATCAAGCGGGCCGAGGCGCTGATGGAGCTCTCGGGCATCAACAAGGCCCTCGACGAGCTGACCAAGCTGCACGAGGAGTGGAAGCACATCGGGCCCGTACCCAACGACCAGCGCGAGCCGCTGTGGCAGCGCTTCATTGCCGCTTCCGACGCGCTGCACCAGCGCCGCAAGGAGTTTTCGGACGTGCGCTCGGGCCAGGAAAAAGCCAACCTCACGGTGAAAAAAGCCCTGCTGGAGCGCATCCTGCCCTTTGCCGACTTCGACACCGACCGCGTGAACCTGTGGCGCTCGAAAACCGACGAGCTCCAGGAGCTGAAGGCCGAATGGGACGCCGCCGGCCTCGTGCCCCGCGCCCAGGCCGACGCCCTCAACAAGCAGTACTGGGCCGCTTACAAAGCGTTCTTCAACCGCAAAAACGACTTCTTCAAGTCGCTTGACAACGAGAAAAGTGCCAACGTGAAGGCCAAGCAGGCCCTCATCGACCAGGCCGAAGAAGCTCAGAACAACCCCGACCACGAGGCCGCCCGCGCCACCGTCATCCGCATCCAGAAGGAGTGGAAGGACGTGGGCCGCGTGCCCGACAAGCTCGCCGACAAGCTGTGGCACCGCTTCCGCGGCGCCTGCGACGCCGTGTTTGACCGGCCCCGGCACGAAACCCGGCAACGCGAGGAAAAAGCCACGGCTTCCTCGGCCGAGCAGCTGGCTTACCTCGACCAATTGAGCGAGCAAATCAGCGTCCTCGGGGCCGACAACCTCGGCACGCTGGAAGGCTTCCGCGCCGTGCTGGCCGACTGGTCGCAAACCTTCGACGCCGCGGGCACTGGCGACCGCAGCGAGGAGCAGCTGCTCACCTTGCTGGGCAAGTACCTCGACGCCGTGCCCGGCCTGGGCTACGCCGACCGTGCCGACCTGTTGTTCCAGACCGAAGTGGCACGCCTCAAGGCCCGGCCCCAGGCCCAGCAACAGCTCACGCGCAAGGAGATGGCCCTGCGCAAGGAGATCAACGAGTTGGAAAACGACCACGCGACCCTGCAAACCAACCTTGCCTTCTTCGCCCGCTCCAAAAACGCGGCCCAGCTGCGCGAAGAGTACGAGGGCCGCATGGCCGAAGGCCAAAAGCGCATCGACGTGCTCAAAAAACAGCTCAAAGTAGTGCGCGCGTGACCACGCTTTTTGAAGTAAAAACGTAAGAAGAGCGGGCCGCACACAGCGGCCCGCTCTTTTTTCTTGGAGCCAAAGTTTGGCAGGGCCCCGGCGCAACCGTACTTTTGCCCCACCAATAAGCCGCCTTAGCTCAGTTGGTAGAGCTTCTGACTTGTAATCAGAGGGTCGTTGGTTCGAGTCCGACAGGCGGCTCAAGTAGATCAATCCCCGCTGCAAACCGAGCGTTTGCAGCGGGGTTTTTGTTGGGGTGGTGGGGTTTAAATTCTCTGTTTTTGAGCGGCTCTCTGTTTTTGAGCGGCCTACCTTAAGGGGATGCTTACACTTGACCAATGGGCGTATGGCCAGCACGTGGCGCTGGACTTTTCCCGGCCCGGTAAACCAAGCCAACAGTCCGGGTTGAAACGAGGCTAAACCGTTTTTCCGCCCTTGGGCGTGCTAGCGCTGCTTGCGGGTTCAGCGCATGAGGTCGAGTCCAGAGACTTGGCCTTGGGCTTTTTAAGATTTTCTCAGGTGACGAGGTGGGTAAGGCGCACACAAACGCGAAAGAGCTGCCGGCATTGGAAATGCAATTCCACGGTTTTAATAATTCACTTATTGATATAGATACCTATAAAAATTATATTTTATAAACTATTTTTGCAATGTCATATTTTTTACTCATCTTTAAGACCGCCTAAACGCCTTGAAAGTAACCTGTTCTTTTTAAGGTGGTACTTGACTAAGCACGTTAGGGCCCGTAGCAAAAAAGCTCAACAAGCGCGTTAAAGTAAAAAGCATTATTCATTTATAATACGATGCACCCCAGGAAAAATTCCCGGGCTATGGATCTGATTTTCAAGCCTGCCAGTAGCAACTGTGCCGGAATAAGATTCCTTGGTTGATAATGGAGAGACTAAAAAGTATTGATGGTCTGCGAGCTATTGCCATTACCATGGTGGTATTAGGCCACGCAGCACACACAATTCCTGCTTACGTGAGCCAAAATTATTTATATGGACTGGTCTCGAACGCTTCGTTGGGAGTGAGAGTCTTTTTTGTAATCAGCGGCTACCTGATTACTAAGCTACTGCTCGCCGAAGAACGAAAAACGACAACGATTAATATCAAGCATTTCTACCTCAGGCGTCTACTCAGAATATTCCCCGTTTTTTACTTATATATTTTTGTTATTGTAATTCTAAAACTGTTTTTTATTCCTGATATATTCCAGCATTATGCACTGGTTATGTTTGCGGGGCTGTATTTATGGAACTATAAGCATCTTTTTACGCACTCAGATTTTCTGCACGATAAAGGCAGTTGGTTTTTTGGACATTTTTGGTCCTTGGCCATGGAAGAACAGTTTTATTTGCTTTGGCCCCTTGCTTTTAAAAACATTAATAAAAAACTATTGACAAAAATTGTACTCTCTATTATCCTGGTAATGCCGGCGCTGCGCGTGGCTACCTACTTTTTAGTTCCCAACAGCAGGGGCCAGATTACTATGATGCTGCACACCGGGGGAGATACCATACTAGTGGGGTGCCTGGGTGCTTTGCTTGAAGAAAGGATTTTAAGGCATAAACGAATGAATGCGCTGTTCAACAACACATTTTTTGTTGTCATTTCATTTACGTTTGTCTTTTTGGTCTCACCGTATTTAGGCAAGCATTTTAGTCACGCTTATGGACTTGCGGTCGGAAGGTTCGCAGATAATTTTGTTATTCTTTTCGTTTTATTGTGGAGTGTACACTTTAATTCGGCCTTTTCGAGGATTATGAATGCTGCAGTGTTAGTACACGTCGGCATCCTCTCTTATTCGATATACATATGGCAGCAATTGATTTTGACCAACGAAATACACTACACTGCAAACAGCTTTCCGCTGAATATATTTATCTTGCTCGCGATAGCTACCGGTTCATATTATATTATTGAAAAACCTATTTTAGGATTAAAAAAACGATTAATGAGTTGATGCCCCAACATTGCGTATGAGCGGGTCAGGGCATTGCATGAGAGACATTGAGTTGTAGGGCCGCATCCCTTTTGCGCGTTGTTTTTCAGAGCTTTTTGGTTTTTGCCAGCGGCGGAGCTACGGGGACGGGCGGCAAAGCTTCGGGCACCGAGCGGCCTTGCAGTGCCAGTTGGTGCCGGGCCTCGTCGAACTCGCCTTCGCTTTTGGCGATGACCAGCGCGGCCACGCCGTTACCGATGACGTTGGTGATGGCCCGCGCTTCGGACATGAACCGGTCGACGCCCAGTAGCAGGGCCACGCTTTCGACGGGGATGGTTTTGGTGGCCGCCAGGGTGGAAGCCAGCACGATAAAGCCCGACCCGGTGACGCCCGCCGCGCCCTTGCTCGTGACCACCAGCACGGCAATTAGCGACAATTGCTGGCCCAGCGAGAGCGGAATATTGAACGCCTGGGCCAGGAAAATGACGGCGATGGACAAGTAAATCGACGTGCCGTCGAGGTTGAAAGAGTAGCCCGTCGGGATGACCAGCCCGGCCACCGAGCGAGAGCAGCCGTAGCGCTCCATTTTGTCGATCATGCGCGGCAGGGCCGACTCCGACGACGAGGTGCCCAGCACCAGCAGGATTTCTTCTTTAATGAAGCCCAGGTAGGGCCCCAGCCGCAGCCGGTAGTAGCGCAGCACCAGGTTCAGCACCCCGAAAATGAACAGGAACATGGTGGCGTACACCACCAGCATGAGCTTGCCCAGCGGCAGCAGGGCGGCCAGGCCGTACTTGCCGATGGTGAAGGCCATGCCGCCGAAGGCCCCCAGCGGCGCCAGCTTCATCACCAGCGCCAGCACCCCGAACAGGACGTGCGAGAGGCGGTCAAAGGTTTTCACCAGCGGCTGGGCGTAGTCGCCCAAGCGGTTCAGGGCCAGGCCGAAAAGGATGGCGAACAGCAGCACCTGCAAGATGTCGCCCTTGGCGAAGGCGTCCACCACGTTGGCGGGCACGATGTGGGCGATGAACTCTGCCCAGTTCAGCTCGCCGGCCTGGGCGGTGAATTTGGCGGCTTCTTCGGTTTTTTTGGCGTCGCGGAGCACGGCGCTGGCCACGGCTTGCAGGCCGGCGCCGGGCCGCGTGAGGTTGGCCACGCCGATGCCGATGGCCAGGGCCAGCGTGGTCACCGCTTCAAAGTAGAGCAGGGCCTTGCCGCCCACGCGGCCCACTTTTTTGAGGCTGCCCATGCCCGCGATGCCCAGCACCACGGTGAAGAAAATGATGGGCGCGATGAGCATCTTCACCAGGTTGACGAAGGTGTCGGCCACGGGCTTGAGCGCCGCGCCGAGCTTGGGGAACAGGGCCCCCACCAGCACCCCCAGGGCAATGGCGAACAAAACCTGGAAGGTGAGGTTGGCGGCGAGTTTTTTCACGGGTAAATGGGGGCTGAAGTGGGCCCCGGCCACGAAAGCGGGTGCCAAATTTGATGGCCCCGGCCGGGGATAAATGGTGGGAGCGGCAATCATTTCGGGCATGGCGATGTTACTTTACTGCATCCATCCCTGCTTCGCCATGAACGGTAAAAACCTTTTTAATTTCGGTCCCGCCCTTGGGTATTTCTTCCGCAAGAACGATCCCAACCGCCAGACGAACTTCAACCTGCGCACCATGCACTTCATCAATAAGCTCAGCTTGGCGATGTTCTTGGTGTGCCTGGTCGTGATGTTTTTTCGCTACGTACTGTAAAAAAGCTGTTTGCGGTGAACATTGAAGATTTTCGTGATTATTGCCTCGGCTTGCCCGGGGCCGTGGAGGACACGCCGTTCGGGCCCGAGACGCTGGTGTTCAAAGTGGGCGGCAAACTGTTCGCCCTCACCGACATCGACACGTTTGCCAGCGTCAACCTGAAGTGCGACCCCGCCCGCGCCGTGGAGCTGCGCGAGGCCTTCGACTTTGTGCAGCCCGGCTTCCACATGAATAAAAAGCACTGGAACACCGTGCTTATCGGCACCGGGGCCACCGATGCCCAACTGCGGGTTTGGACCGCCGACTCCTACCAATTGGTGGCGGCGTCGCTGCCCAAAGCCGCCCAGCTGGAGTTGGCCCAGGCCGCCGAAGGATAAAGTTTCCCAGGTCGCGGCGGGCGGCGGCCCGGCGATAATTCCGCTTGTTGGGCAGATCATTTTCCATAAAAAAAGCCCTGCTGAAGTGCCAACAGGGCTTTTTTGTGGGGAATTGTGGTTCAGCAAATACTATTGACCCACCAGGAAAACGGCGTTGCCGAACAGCAGCTTGCCGCCCTGCCAGAAGGCGCGGAACAAGGGGTTGTCGCCCAAATAAATGACCTGGCCGCGCCCCAGCTCCTGCGCGCCCAGCACGAACGTGTCGGCCAGCTCTTTGCGGGCCTTGCTGCCGCTGAAGCCGGCGTAGTAGCCGTCTTTTTTGATGACGCCCACGTTCCAGCCGCCTTTGCCGAGGAAGCGGTAGTTGAGCGGCGTGCGCACCAGGGCCGAGTAGGTGGGGCCGTAGCCGAAGGCGAGCGGGTGGGTATTGTCGAGCTGCACGCGGTAGATGCTGCCGAGGGCCTGTTCCTCCACTTCCTCGCGGTCGGCGTTGGCGTAGCGGCGCAGCGGCAGGTAGGGGTTGGCCTTCTCAGCTTTTTTGAGGGCGGTGGAATCGGTGGCTTTGGTTTTGAGCAGGAAATCCTTTTTGTCGGCTAGGAACTTGGCGGCCCCTTCCAGGGCGATGAGCTTGCCGCCGCCGCGCACCCAGGTTTTGAGGTTGTCGAGGGCCCGGTCGGGGTAAATGTCGGCGTAGTTGCCGTCGGGCAGGATGAGCACGTCGATTTTCTGCATCGCCACGCGGCCCAGGTAGTCGGTGCCCAGCACGGTGATGGGGTAGCCGAGCTGCTGCTCAAAAAAGTGCCACACCTCGCCAAACGCCGTGGCGTCGACGCCGGGGCCCGCCACCACGGCCACGGTGGGCTGCTTCACAAAGTGCACGGTGCCGGAGCCCAAGTCGTGGCCGGTGGTCGAGAAACCCGACTTCACGGCCCGCACCGCGGTGCCGGCCGAGTCGGCCTGGGCCCGCACCAGCTGGTCGAACCGGGGCCCCAGGGCCTCGTTGCCGGTGCGGGTGACGATGAGCGTGCCGGGCGCGTACTGCTGCCCTTCGGCCTCGAACGCCTGCTCGGCGAAGCGCACCTTCACTTTTTGTTGCAGCAAGCGGCTCAGGAAGCGCACGTCCTGCAAACTGTTCCAGCGGGCGAGGTAGGCGTAGGGCCGCTCGGCGGGCGCGGCGGCGCTGCCCTTCACCGCGGCCGGGGCGGGCGAGGGCCCCGAGGCGTCGAGGCGCTCGGCCAGCGCGTAGGCTTTCACCCCGAACGAGTAGGGCAGGGCCCAGGCGGTGATGTCGTAGGTGAGCGAGTCTTCGAGCTGCGGGCGGGGCTCGAACAGCACTTTCACCAGCGTCGACTTGGGCTGGTACATGCTCACCAGCACGTCGTGGGGCGCGATTTCCACCGCCTCGGTTTTGCCGGAGGTGTAGCTGAAGCCGCGGGTTCTCAGGCGTTTCGGCGCGAAGCCGTAGCGGATTTGCTGGCGGTCGAGGTACTGGGTGAGCAGGCGCAGCTGGCCGGCGTCGTTGCCGGAGGCCAGCACGTAGGTTTTGTAGGGCCCCCGGGGCTTGGTTTTGGCGTCGGTGAAGTAGGCCTGGAACTCGCGCAGCAGGTCGTCGTGGCGCTCGGCGGTGGCCTGGATGGTGGCGCGGCTGGCGGCGTGGTGGTGGGCAATGCGCTGGGCCAGCGTGAGCGTGTCGCCGTCGGTGCGGGCGAAGCGCACGCCCGCGGGGCCCCCGCCGCCCTGCTCGTAGGTCATGCCGATGGCCCCGTTGAAGGTGGGCCAGGTGTCGCCGTAGGTGGGGGCGAACAGATCGTAGGTTTCGCGGGTGAAATACAGCCAGTTGTTCTGGTCGAACGCCACCCGGTTGTAGTCGCCGATGATGCCCTGGAACTTGCGCTGCCAAGGCGTGATGTCGGCGTGGAAGGGCTTGGCGGCCGGCGAGAAGTAGTACGAGTTGTTGGGCCCCATCTCGTGGAAATCGGCGTGCACCTGCGGCAGCCACTGGTTGTAGAGCACGATGCGCTGGCGGCTTTCCTGCTGGGTTTGCCAGGCCCAGTCGCGGTTCAAGTCGAAGTAATAGTGGTTGTAGCGGCCGCCGGGCCAGGGCTCGTGGTGCTCCCAGGAGTCGGGGCCGGCGTTGGGGCTTTGGCTGCGCACGCGGTTGTACCAGTTGGCGTAGCGGTCGTGGCCGTCGGGGTTCACGCAGGGGTCGACGACGACGACCGTGTTTTTCAGCCAGTCCTGCATCTGCTGGTCCTGGGGGTTGGCCAGGTCGTAGAGCACCTGCATCACCGCTTCGGAGCTGACGGCCTCGTTGCCGTGCACGTTGTAGCTGAGCCAGGCCACGGCCGGCAGCTGGCGGCTGGCCGTTCCGCTTTCGAGGCCGGCGAGGCGGCGGTCGTTGCGCTGGACGTCGGCCAGGCGGCCAAAATTGTCGGCGCTGGCCGCTTCAATCACTTCTAGGGGCCGCTTTTCGTAGGTTTGGCCGTAGCGCACCACGCGCATCCGGCCGGGGCTGTGGGCCACCACGTGGGCGGCGTAGCGCAGCACGTCGGCGTGGGGCGTGAACTGGCTGCCCAGCGGGTAGCCTAGGAACTGGTCGGGCGTGAGCAGGGCCCCGGCGGCATCGGCCGGGGCCGTCTGGGCGGGGCTGGCGAAGGGCAGGGCTACCATGAGCAACCAGCGGCTCAACTTGCTTAAAAGGCGGGCAGCCAACCGGCCGCGGGAGGGTAAAAGAAATGAAATCATCGGATCAAGCGCGGAGAACGTCAGGATTGGCAAAATAGAGCCCGCCTGCCGTAAAGATGCACTGGGCCAGCGCACTCCGCAGCGAGGGCCCCGGGCCGCCGCCAGCCGCTCGGCCGCCAACGGCCGGGATGCTGGCCCCGATGGCCCCGGCAGAATAGAAATTCAGCAATTTTAACCCTTTTGACACTTGGAGCGAAGTAATTTTGCGGCTTCATTCTTTACGAAAAAGTTCCGCCACTATGAGAAGTTATACTTTGCCTTTGAAATGGGTAGCCGTGCTCTGGCTCTTCGCCGGTTTGTCGGCGCGGGCCCAGAACTTGGCGTTGAACAAAACGGCCACGGCTTCGTCGTCCCAACAGCCGGCGGCCAACGCCGTGGA
>JANXOE010000060.1 GCA_025353745.1 Hymenobacter sp. | reverse complement strand
CGCGGCCGGCTGCTATCTTGCCCGGGCTAATCCGCTGTCTTTCATGAATCGTCGTCTTTTCCTTCGCACCGGGGCGCTGGCCAGCGCCGCCGCCTCCACGCTTACGCTGGCCGGCTGCTCCACCGCCCCGTCCGGCCCCACCGCCCCGTCCGGCCCCGCGGCCGGGGCCGCCGGGGGCCCCGACGCCTTTGCCCTGCACGAGGCCACGCTGGCCGATTTGCAGCAGCACATGGCGGCGGGCCGGCACACGTCGCGGGCCCTGTGCGAGTTGTACCTGAAGCGCATCGCGGAAGTGAACACCCAGGGCCCCGCCCTGCGCGCCGTGCTCGAAACCAACCCCGACGCCCTGAAGCTGGCCGACGCCCTCGACGCCGAGCGCAAGGCCGGCAAGGTGCGGGGGCCCCTGCACGGCATCCCGGTGCTGCTAAAAGACAACATCGACACCGGCGACGCCCAGCAAACCACGGCCGGCTCGCTGGCGCTGGCCGGGCACCGGGCGGCGCAGGACGCGTTCATCGTCAAGCAGCTGCGGGCCGCCGGGGCCGTCGTCCTCGGCAAAACCAACCTCAGCGAGTGGGCCAACTTCCGGTCGTCGCGCGCGGCCAGCGGCTGGAGCAGCCGCGGCGGCCAAACCAAGAATCCCTACCTGCTCGACCGCACGCCCAGCGGCTCCAGCGCGGGCTCGGGGGCGACGGTGGCGGCCAACCTGTGCGCCGTGGCCGTGGGCACCGAAACCGACGGCTCGGTGGTGTCGCCGAGCTCGGTGAACGGGCTGGTGGGCCTCAAGCCCACGGTGGGGCTGCTCAGCCGCACGGGCATCATCCCCATCTCGGCCACCCAGGACACGGCCGGCCCCATGGCCCGCACCGTGCGCGATGCGGCCCTGCTGCTGGGGGCCCTCGCGGGCGAAGACCCCGCCGACGCCGCCACCCGCGGCAGCGCCGCTCACGCGCAAGCCGACTACACCAAATTCTTAACAGCCGACGCCTTGAAAGGCCAGCGCCTGGGCGTTGAGAAAAGCCACCTCACCGGCACCTCGCCGGCCGTGGCGCTGCTCCGGCAAGCCGTGGCGGTGCTGAAGGCGCAGGGCGCCACGGTGGTGGAAGTGGACGTGGCCAGGCCCGTGGGGGCCCTCGGCGACGCCGAGTTCCAGGTGCTGCTCTACGAGTTCAAGGACGGGCTGAACAAGTACCTGGCCGGGGCCGGGGCGGGCGTGAAAACTTTGGCCGACGTCATCGCCTTCAACGCGCAGCACGCCGCCCAGGCCATGCCGTTTTTTCAGCAGGAAACCCTGGAAGCAGCCCAAAAAACCGACGGCCTGACCAGCGCCAAGTACCGCGCGGCCCTGGCCCGCTCGCAGGGCGGTGCCCGCAAAATCCTGGATAAAACCCTGCAAACCAACCGCCTCAACGCCATCGTCGGCGTCACCACCGGCCCGGCGGGCTGCATCGATCTGGTGAACGGCGACTACTCGTCGGGCATCGACTTCTCGTCGCCGGCCGCCATGGCCGGCTACCCGCACCTCACCGTGCCCATGGGCCAGGCGCACGGCCTGCCGGTGGGCCTCTCGTTTGTGGGCCCGGCCTGGGCCGAAGGGCCCCTGCTGGGCCTCGGCTACGCCTACGAGCGAGCCACCAAGCTGCGCGCGGCGCCCGATTTCCGGGGGCCCCTGGCGGGCTGAGGGCCATTTCACAGCCGCTCGCGCACCTGGCGCAGCAGGCGCTCCATCTCGTTGCGGATGTCGCCGCTGTCGGCCACGTGGTTGTTGTTCAGGAAGGTGAAGGCCAGCAGGCGGCCGCTTTTGGTGCGCAGGTAGCCGCTGAGGTTGGTGTTGTTTTCGAGCGAGCCGGTTTTGCCCCACACCCAGGGGCCGGCGGCGTCGTGGTAGCGCTTGCGCAGGGTGCCCTGGCCCCCGCCGGCGGCCAGCAGGCCCAGCAGGCGGCGCTCGGGCACTTCCTGGTGCAGCCGCAGCAGGAGGGCGACCAGCGTGCGGGGCGTGACGAGGTTTTGGCGCGAGAGGCCCGAGCCGTCGGCCCACACCACGGGGTCGGGCAGGGCGGCGAGGTAGGCCTTGCGCACGTGCCGGATCACGCGCTGGGTGCTGAGCGAATCGTGGGGCCCCACGGCGGTGCTGGCCATCAGCAACAGCTGCTCGGCCAGGAAGTTGTCGCTCACGCGCAGCATCCGGCGGTAGAGGCTGTCGACGGGCAGGCCGCGCAGGGTGCGCACGGCGTCGGTGGGGCGCGGGCGCCAGGGGGCCCCCACCAGGGGCCGCCGCAGGGTATCGCCGAGCAGGCGCAGCGTGAGGGCGCGGCTGGTGCGGAACGGCACCTCATCGACCCACCTTTTATTGAGCGGGGCCACCAGGTAAAAGCGGTTTTCGTCGAGGGCCCGGACGACGTGGGTGTCTTCGTCGAGGCCGGGCGTGCGCAGCGCGGCCGGGGCCGGCCCGGCGAGCGGGGCAAACCCGCGGGGCAGCACCCGCAGGCGGCCGAGGGCCTTGCCGCCGGCCGGAGCCGTGGCGTAGAAGCGCACCGTGTGGCCGTAGATGGGCAGGGCCCCGCGCTCGGGCTGGAAGTAGTAGCCGAAGTCGTCCCAGGGCCAGCCGGGGCCGTAGGGCGGCGAGCAGGCAATGTCGCAGCTGGCGAGCACGCCGGGCGCCTGCCGCAAAAAGTCGAAGGCGCGGCGGCTGGGCACGTCGCCGTGCAGCAGCGTGGGGTCGCCGGTGCCCTGGAAAAACAGCGTGTCGCCGCGGCTGAAGTAGCGCAGGCTGGGCAGCGAGTCGGGCAGCAGCTTGAGGCCGGCGTAGAAGCTGAACAGCTTCATGTTGCTAGCCGGCGTGAAGTACTTGGCCTCGTTCTGGGCAAACAAAATTTCGCCGGTGCCCGCGTCGGCCAGCACCAGGCCCACGGCGTGGGGCCGCAGCAGGGCCGAGCTGTCGAGCAGGGCGCGCAGCCAGGGCAGCTTTTCGGCGGTGGGCGGCGCTGCGGCGAGCGTTTTGTCCGGGGCCTGGGCGCAGGCGGTGAGCTGGGTGGCCCCCAGCGTCAGCAATAGCAGGAAGTAGAGGGGTCGCATCGGCACAGGGCCCAACTTACGCAACTTTGGGGCCGTTGCGGTTGAGTTTCGGCAAAGCTAACCTGCCGGGTGAGCCCCTTCCGCGCCCGGCCCCGCCATTGGGGCCGGGGCCGTCCGGCAACGGCACGAAAGGAGACCTTTGGACACGCCCGGATAATGGCAAAATTAGTATTTAATGCATTAATTAACAACAAGTTATTGTAATTAATTTGCGACGACTACGACCGCCGCGGCCGCCCCAAGCGGCGGGTTTTTCCGCCGGGCCACGGCCCACGCCGTAACTTTGTCCCCCGTCATGCCTGAACGCTCCTCCCCCCCCTCGCCAGCGTCGGCCGCGAAATTTATTTTCGTCACCGGCGGCGTCACCTCCTCACTCGGCAAAGGAATTATTTCCGCCTCGCTGGCCAAGCTATTGCAAGCCAGAGGGTTCCGAGTCACCATCCAAAAGTTCGACCCCTACATCAACATCGACCCCGGCACGCTCAACCCCTACGAGCACGGCGAATGTTATGTGACCGACGACGGCGCCGAAACCGACTTGGACTTAGGCCATTACGAGCGGTTCCTGAACCGGCCCACCTCGCAGGCCAACAACGTGACCACCGGCCGCATCTACGACACCGTGATCCGGCGCGAGCGCGAAGGCGCGTTCCTCGGCAAAACGGTGCAGGTGGTGCCCCACATCACCGACGAAATCAAGCGGCGGATGCTGCTGCTGGGCGAAGGCGGCGAGTTCGACGTGGTGATCACCGAAATCGGCGGCTGCATCGGCGACATCGAGAGCCTGCCCTTCGTGGAAGCCGTACGCCAGCTGCGCTGGGAGCTGCCGCCCAACGACTCGCTGGTCATCCACCTCACGCTGCTGCCCTACCTGGCCGCGGCCGGCGAGCTCAAAACCAAGCCCACGCAGCACTCCGTCAGGGACTTGCGCGAGGCCGGCTTGCAGCCCGACATCCTGGTGTGCCGCTCCGAGCACCCGATTCCGGCCGAGATGCGCCGCAAGATTGCGCTGTTCTGCAACGTCAAAATCAACTCCGTCATCGAAGCGCTCGACGCCGACACCATCTACTCGGTGCCGCTGCTGATGCTGAAAGAGCAGCTCGACGAGCGGGTGATCAAGCGCCTGAAGCTGACCGGCGGGGCCCTCCAACCCGATTTGGAGGTGTGGAAGGATTTCCTCGGCCGCCTCAAAAACCCTACCGAGGAAGTCACCATCGCCCTGGTGGGCAAGTACGTGGAGCTGCCCGACGCCTACAAGTCCATCAACGAAGCCTTCGTGCACGCCGGGGCCCTCAACGAGTGCCGGGTGAAGGTGCGCAGCATCCAGTCCGACAACCTCACGCCCGAGAACGTGGCCGAGTACCTGCGCGGCGTCGACGCCGTGCTGGTGGCCCCGGGCTTCGGCGAGCGGGGCTTCGAGGGCAAGATTGCGGCCGTGCAGTACGTGCGCGAAAACGGCATCCCGTTCTTCGGCATTTGCCTGGGCATGCAGGTGGCAGTGGTGGAATACGCCCGCCACGTGCTGGGCCTGGCCGACGCCAACTCGACGGAGATGGACGCCCTCACGCCCCACCCCGTCATTGCCATGATGGAAGCCCAGAAAGCGGTGACCCAGAAGGGCGGCACCATGCGCCTGGGGGCCTACGCCTGCGATTTGCGCCGCGGCTCGCGCGCCGCCAAAGCCTACGGCCGCGCCCACGTCAGCGAGCGGCACCGGCACCGCTTCGAGTTCAACGGCGACTACCTGGCCCAGTTCGAGGCCGCCGGCTTGCAGGCATCGGGCACCAACCCGGACACGGGCCTGGTCGAAATCGTTGAGCTGCCACAAGCCGTGCACCCGTGGTTCGTGGCCGGGCAGTTCCACCCCGAGCTGAAGAGCACCGTGGAAAACCCGCACCCGCTGTTCGTGCGCTTCGTGCGGGCCGCCATGCAGTACCACAAAGGCTAGGTTGCAGCGCGGCGCACAGCACGGATTAGATGGTCCGCGCTCTGCGCCGCGCTGCAACTTTTTCCCCGCGCCGTCGCCGGGGCCCGCCGTACCTTTGCGCTTCGTTTCACAGTTTCTTTAAATGGATAGGAATTCCGCTACCGGCCTGGTGCTCATCTCGGCCCTGATTTTGGTGTATCTGTTCTTCTTCAGCCCCAAGCAGGCGGACGTGGAGAAGGCCCGAAAGCAAGAAGCCGCCACGGCCGCGGCCAAAACCGGCGCCCAGCCCGCCCCCGCGGGGGCCCCGGCCGCCGTGCCCGCCCTGGCCCCCGACGCGCCGCTCGACTCGGCCGCCGGGCCCGTGCGCGACGCGACGCTGCAAAACGCCGACCTCACCGTCACGTTCTCCACCCGCGGGGGCCGCGTGGCGGCCGTGCGCCTGAACAAGTACAAGACCTTTTTCGGCAAGCCGCTCGATTTGATCGACGCCCAAAGCGCCCGCCTCGACACGCGCTTCCGCACCGTGGACGGCAAGACGATTAAGTTTTCCGACCTCAACTTCCAGGCTTCGGCCGTGACGACGGCGGGCACCGCCCAGCGCCTCACCTTCACGGCCCCCGTGGCCGGCGGCACCATCGTGCAGACCTACACCCTGCCCGCCAACAGCTACGAGCTGGCCTACGACCTGCGCCTCAACGGCCTGGAGCGCACGGTGGCCCAGGAGCCGCTCACGTTCACGTTCTACGACCGGGTGCGCCAGACCGAGCAGGACCTCAAGCAGAACCGCAACCACACCACCATCAACCACTACCTGGCCGCCGGCAGCCACACGGCCCTGGCCGAAGCCAGCGAGAAGCCCGAGCTAAGCAAGGCCGAGGGCCCCGTGAAGTGGGCCGCCCACAAGCACGACTTCTTCGTGGCCGGCCTGATCGCCGACGGCCAGCCGTTCAGCGGCGGCTCCTTCAACTCGGCGGTGGACCTGGGCGACTCGACGTTCATCAAAACCATGAGCACCACGCTCACCATTCCGGTGGCCGAGGTGGAGCAGGGGCGCGGCCAGTTCCGCTACTTTTTCGGGCCGAACTCCTTCAACCTGCTCAAGGGCGTGGCCCCGGATTTCGACCGCAACGTGTACCTGGGCTGGGGCCTGTTCCGGTGGGTGAACCGCTTCATCGTGCTGCCGGTGTTCCACTTCCTGGCGCAGTACATCAGCTCCTACGGCCTGATCATCGCGCTGCTGGTGCTGCTCATCAAGCTGGTTACCTGGCCCCTGACGTACAAAACCTACGAGAGCCAGGCCCGCATGAAGGTGCTGAAGCCGGAAATCGACGCCCTCAAGGAGAAGATTGGCGACGACCCGACCAAGGTGCAGCAGGAGACGATGAAGCTCTACTCCACCTTCGGGGTGAGCCCGCTCAGCGGCTGCGTGCCCACGCTGCTCACGCTGCCGATTCTGTTCGCCATGTTCCAGTTCTTCCCCAACGCCATCGAGCTGCGGCAGCAGAGCTTCCTCTGGGCCAAGGACTTGAGCAGCTACGACGTGTTCGTAAAATTGCCCTTCTTCGTGAAATGGTACGGCGACCACGTGAGCATGTTCACGCTGCTGATGACGGCCTCCACCCTGCTCATGACCTGGCAGAGCAACCAGACCAACACGGCCATGCAGGGCCCCATGAAGACGTACAGCTACCTGATGCCCATCATCTTCCTGTTCGTGCTGAACAGCTTTGCCGCCGGCCTCACCTGGTACTACTTCGTGTCGAACGTCATCACCTTCGCCCAGCAGGCCGTCACCAAAGCCTTTGTGGACGACACCAAAATTCGCACCCAGC
>JANXOE010000037.1 GCA_025353745.1 Hymenobacter sp. | reverse complement strand
CGGTTGCCAGTTGCCAGGACTTTTCCCGGCAGCTGGCAACCGACGGCCGGCAATTATTTTTTTGGAAGAGGTTAAACCCGAACGACCCGGGCCGTTCCAACCGCCAAATATTCCCCGCCTCATTTTTTCACGCCCGCTCTTATGTACCATTTTCCTCTCCGCTCTCTTGCGCTGGCCGGCCTGGCCAGCGGGTTGCTGCTGACCACCGGCTGCCAGCACAAATCCGACGAAGTGACGCCCGAGCAGGACGTGACGTCGGCCGAAGACCACAGCGACGCCGAACGCGAAACGGCCCTGAGCACCGACGTGCTCACCGTGGCGGCGCCCCAGGACGAAACGGTTTCCGGCTCGCCCGCCGCGGCCACCAGCGGCGAGCTGGCGCGCGTGTACGGCACCTGCGCCACCCGCACCTACGCGGCCGATACCCGCACGCTCACCATCGATTTCGGCAAAACCAACTGCCTGTGCCCCGACGGCCGCTACCGCCGCGGCAAAATCGTGGTGCGCTTCACCGGGGCCAACCCGTCGCGCCACTCCGGGGCCGTCGTCACCCGCGAAAATTACTTCGTGAACGACAACCAGCACACGGCCACCCGCACCTTCACCCACACGGGCAACGGCTCTTATTCGGTGGACGTGGTGAACGGCAGCGTGATTTTCGCCAGCGGCGGCGCCCACACCTGGACGGCCCACCGCGACTACGCCCGCACGGCCGGCTACGGCACCCCCCAGGCCTCGGACGACGTGTACAGCGTCACGGGCGCGTCGGCGGGCATCAACCGCAAGGGCGTCAGCTACACGGCCACCATCACGAAGCCCCTCATCAAGCGCGGCGACTGCTACAAATACTACGTGGCCGGCGTGGTGACGTTGGCCAACACCAAGGGCAATACGCTGGTCATCGACTACGACCCCACCAACACCCAGGCCTGCGACAACACCGCCAGCGTGACCGCCAACGGCTGGACGAAAATCATCACCCTGCGCTAAGCAGCGGTTTGGCCCAGGCTGCGAATAAGACCCTAAAAAAGCCCTGCCAACCGGCAGGGCTTTTTGGTAAATCGAGGCCAGGGGCCCTGCTAGCGGGTGCCGCGGTGGGCGTGTACGCGGTGCGGTGCCACCTTGTGCGTGCCCGAGTGGTGCTGAAACATGCTCCAGAAGCTGCGGCGGGCGCTGCCGCCGCCGTGGTAATAAGTGTAGACGGGGCGATAATTGCCGGGCATCGGCTTGTGGCGCGCGGGCGCGGCCGAAGCAGTGGGGGCAACCGCCCAGGCACACGAAACGCAAAACAGCAGAAAAAGAAGGCGGGCCATAAGCGAAGGGAGTGGTGTGAGGAAATGGACTGATGGGGCGAAGCACCTTGCTCCGGCTCCTAAACTATGCGCCGGGAGAAATATTGCCCAACCCAGTTTGCTATACTAAAATACCGTGCCAAACGGACCCGGGCGGCGGGCGGGGCCTTCGCTTCCTTTGCGGGCATGAAGTACCCTGTGCGCGGCCGCTAACCTGCTGGTAATGTCCTGCCAAACGCAAAAACCTGTGATTCCCGGCCCTGCGACGGCCCCCGGCCCGGCCCCGGTGTGGCAATCCGACGCTCACACCCTGCTGTGCGACGGCGTGGTGCAGGGCCCCCACCGGGCCTCGGCCACGTCAGTCACTGCGCTGGCTCGAACTACCACAGCCCGGCCCGCGGGGTGCCGAGCCCGCGCATCGGCTTCAAATTCAGCCTCAACGGCCACGACAACGAGATGGCGCCGGGCCGCAACCACAGCCTCGTGGCGCCGGGGCCCCCGCAACGCCGGCCATTGTCTTCGGCCAGCCCCGCGAGGCCGCCGCGCCCGTGCCCGCCGGGGCGGGCACGGGCGTAAAAATTCGCCCCGAAAGCTGGCGTTGGAGCCCGCCAACATGAACGGCACCGTGAACCAGGCCCTGCTGGACTACCGTTTTTTTACTCCTTACGGCACCACTGGCAGCCGCAGCCCCGACGGGTGCGCGGCGTCGTGGTAAACGCGAATGGTGGCTTTCTGGAAGTCCTTCGCTTCGGCCTGCGGGATGCTGATGAACTGCTGCGGGTTGCGGTCCACCAGCGGGAACCACGAGCTTTGCACCTGCACCATCAGGCGGTGGCCTTTTTTGAAAGTGTGCAGCACGTCGGGTAGCTCGTATTTTATTTCGGTGGGCGCGTTGGGCACGAAGGCGGTGGGGTGCTCGAAGCTCTGGCGGAAGCGGCCGCGCATCACTTCGGCCCGCACCAGGCGCTGGGTGCCGGCCAGCGGCGGGCCCGCCGCATCGGGCAGGGCCCCCGGCGCGGCGGGCAGCACATCGATGAGCTTGACGACGAAGTCGGCGTCGGTGCCGGAGGTGCTCACCCAGAGGTCGGCCCCCAGGGGCCCGGCCACGGTCAGGTCGTCGGCCAGCGGCTCGGTTTGGAACACCAGCACGTCGGGCCGCTGGGCGGCGAAGCGTTGGTCCTCAATCATGTACTCGTTGTTGCGCTCGGTGCCGATGCCGCCGGTGTAGGGCACCGGCCTGGCGGGGTCGCTCAGGTATTCGGCGGGCTTTTCGTCGGCTGCCGGGGCCGTAAAGGCCAGGCGTTCAGCGGCGCCGAGGTAGGCCGTGCGGGGCGTGCCGGCCGGCGGGGGCCAGGCCGAATAGCTTTTCCACTCGTTGGTGCCCGTGTTGAACACCGTGGCTTCGGCCGGGTTAAAATCGCCTTTGTCTTTCAGGTAGTGATTGAAAAACGGCAATTCCAGCGTCTGGCGGTAGTACTGGGCCGTGTTCGCGCCAAAGCTCAGGGGCCCGAAGCTGCTCCAGTCGGGGCGCGACCACGCGCCGTGGGTCCAGGGGCCCATCACGAGGCGGTTGGTGGCGCCGGGGTTTTGCTTTTCGATCGCCTCGTACGTGTGCAGGGCCCCGAACAGGTCTTCGGCGTCGAACCAGCCGCCCACCACCAGCACGGCCGGCCGCACGCCGGTCAGGCGCGGGCGGATGTTGCGGGCCTGCCAGTAAGCGTCGTAGGTGTCGTGCTCGAGGTACTCGTTCCAGATGCGGGCGCGGTGGTTGAAATACTGCGGCCCGTTGGCGTTTTTAATGGGCCCCAGGTTCAGGAAAAACTGGTAGGCATCGGCCGGCTGGGGCGTGAACAGCCGGGTGTACTTGGCCAGCGGCTGGGGCCGGGGCACGTCGAAAAAGTTGGTAAAATCAAAGTTGTCAAGCAGATAAAAAGCGCCTTGGTGCCGCGCATCGTCGCCCATGAACTCGTCCGTGACCGGGGCCTGGGGCGACACGGCTTTCAGGGCCGGGTGGGCGGTGGGCAGGCTGGCGGTGGCGTAGAAGCCGGGGTAGGAGATGCCCACGATGCCCACCCGGCCGTTGTTGTCGGGCACGTTTTTGAGCAGCCACTCGATGGTGTCGTAGGTGTCGGTGCTCTCGTCGTGGGGCAGGGGCTGGCCCTTGGGGGCCCGCCGGCGGGCCTTGTCGGAAGCCGCCGGGGGCAGGGCGGGCGTCATCTCCTCAAACTGCCCTTCGCTCTGGAAGCGCCCGCGAACGTCCTGATAAACAAAGATGTACTGTTCTGCCGACAGCTCGCGGCTGGGGCCGGGGCCGCGTAGCCGGTAGCTGTCCTCGCCGTAGGGCCCCGCCGAGTAAGGCGTGCGCGTCATCAAAAACGGGTAGCGGCGGCCGGGGCCCGCGTCGCGGGGCACGTAGAGCACGGTGTAGAGCTTCACACCGTCGCGCATGGTAATTTGGCGGTCGAGCTTGCGGTAGTGCTGCCGCACAAAAACCGAATCCTGGGCGCGGGACGGCTCCGTGGCCCGGGGGGCCGGCGCGGGCACCGGCGTTTGGGCCCGCGCCGCACCGAGGGCCCCGGCCAGCAGCGCCGTCGTAAAAGCAAAACGAGTCATGCAAAGAAAGTAAAAGCAGCGAGAATGCGCCGGGCCCGGGCCGCTGCCCGCCCGATGGGGCCCTGAAGGTAAACGCCGCCACCGGATTCGACTCCGGTGGCGGCGCATAGCCGGATCAATTTGCTGGTAGCCAGCTGGTTATTCCACCGCGGCCACCGCGTCGGCGTGGGTCGGGGCCTCGTAGGTGTCGGCGTATTTGAAATCCTCCAGCCAGTAATCGGAGCCGATGACGTCGAACACCACGCTGGCGGCGGTTTTTTCGCTGGGCTTGATTTGCCAGAGGATGGCCGGGGCCTCGGCAAACGCGGGCCCGGCCAGCTGCTCGCCAAACAAGCGGTTGAGCAAGGCGCTATCGGAAAGCCCGGGGGCGAGCAAGCGCAGCAGCGGGGCCGCCGGGGTTTCGTCGAACAGGGCCAGGTCGGCAGGGTTGGCGGCGGTAATTTTCACTTTGAACTCGACGGCCTGCGGGTGCGGAAATTTGCCGTTGTAGGCTTCGTAGAGCAGCTGCGTGGCGTTGAAAAAGCCTTCGTGCAGCTCCAGGCGGGGGTTTTCTTCCCACAGCTTTTCGGTTTGCAGCTGGTGGGCGAGCTGGTCAATCTGGCCTTCCTTCAGCTCGTCGTCAAACAAGTATTCGAGCACGAGCTGGGCGGCGGCGGCCGGCTCCAGGTCGGTGAGGGCCATCTGGCACATGGCCTTCAGCTCGGCGTCGGCGATGGCGTCGGGGTTGTCGTAGTCCATTTTGGCCAGCAGGGCCCGGTAATCGGCGTTTTGCCAGGCGTTGGGCAGCTCGCTGAGGTGTTGAAAGGAAAGCCGTTCGACGGTGAAGTTTTGCATCGGAAATAAAAAAAAAGTTGGGGAGGGCCCCCGGCGCGTTTACGCACGCCGCCCGCCAACGGCCGGAATCCGGCCCGTGGCAGTGGCCGGGCCGCGGCTAAAAACGGAAGCCCGCCGAGAGGTACGGGTAGGTGCCTTCGGTTGAAAATCCGGCAACTGCCTGGATCAACACGAGCTGCGCCGGCGAAAAATAAAACCCGCCGCCGTACCCGTCGTGCCATTTCTCCGACGCTTCGCCCGGCGACCAAACCCGGCCCACGTCGTTGAAAAGAACCAGCCCCAGCGTGCCGGGCAGCAGGTAAGACGTAAAATCGGCCAGCTTCAAACGAAACTCTAAGTTATTGTATAACATGCTTTTGCCGGTGAACCGCCAGAGGTAAAAGCCGCGCAGGTTTTGGGGGCCGCCCAGCTTCAGCTGCTGAAAATAGCCGGCTTGGCCCACGGTGGTCCCGGCGCCCGTGCGGTTGGCAACTACCAGCCCGGAGTCGCGCAGCGGCGTCAGATGAAAGCTGAATTCACTAAAAACCTGCCCGAACGTGTGCTGGTCGGCGTCGAGCCGCCGCATGGCGGTTACGCTCGTGCTCCAATAAATTCCTTTGCGGGCCACCAGCCCTTTATCGCGGGTGTCCAGCGTTGCGCCCGCCACCAGGCCGGCGTAAGTTTGGCTACTAAATACTTCTTCTTCAGGGTTCTGTAAGTCGTACGCTTTCAGAAATCGGTCGGTGTTTTTATTGCTCGGGCTGGTGTAATACTGGCCGGTGAGGCCCGCGCTCACTTTCCAGCGTTGGAAGGCGCGGCTCAGGCGAACGTCGGCGTCGACGAGGTTGTAAACGCTGCGGTAATAGTTGATGCGCTGCTCGCTGGAATTAACAAATACCGTTTCGTTGCCAACGCCAAAAAAATTGCTGGTGTAATTGGGGCCCTTCGAAACCACATTGACCAGCAGGTCGTTGTTGCCGACGAATTTTTTAAAAATGCCGGCGTAATTCAACAGCAAAGAACTGTTTCCAAACCCGTAGCTTACCAGCAGCGCCTGCCGGAAAGCGTACGGATCCTTCCGAAAACCTTGTTTTTGGTAAATGAAGTCGCCGGTGAGCTGGAAGCCGTAATCTTTGTTGTAGCCGGCCGAAAGGAGCGGTTGCAAATAATTATACCGGAAGCTGGCTTTACTGAATTGATTAATGGCAGTGTCGGCGGCGGTTTGAATGCGCGCTTGCCCGGTCGGCGGCAGCGCGTTGGCCTCGTCCGCGCGGTCGTAGACGAACAGCTTGCCCTTTTGGTGCAATCCGGCGGCCACCGCAAAAGCATCCGCGCCCCCGCCGCCCACCGTGCGCACGGTGATGGGCGAGGGCGCGGTGCCGGTCACGGCAAAGCTATCGTCGCCGCCCAGGCCGTAAAGCCGTATTTCGTGGGTCACGGCGGGGTCGAAGGCGCGTTGGTAAATGGGCTGCCCGGGGCCGCCTTCTTCTTTGAGTTTCCGCACGGTGACGGTCAGCCGGCCGTTGGCCTGGTGGGCGATTTCGAAATACTCCCGCTTGTCCGAAGCCGGAATCTCCACCGTTCCCGATAAAAAGCGGTAGTATTTCAAGGCTTGCCGGTCAAGCACGTTCCGGCGGGCCATCAATTTCCCGATAATTTCAGGGCCGCTGAGCCGGTAAACGGCCCCGGGCAGGAGCTTAACGGCGCTGGTTACCAAGCTGTCGGTAAGCTTCTCCTTGACGTAGGCAATTTGGGCTTTCCAGTCGTCCTCGCTCAAGGAATTTAAAAAATAGCGGTCAAAGGTGCGCGCATTATAATTCCAGCGGTTGATGGAGCGGATGTGGTCGCTGTAGCCCTGCGTGTTGGCTTTCAGTAAATGGTACGACAAGAGCCGCGGAAAGAGGCCCGAGGGTTTGTAGTACACGTGGTCGCGGTCGCGGGGCACGGGCTCGTACACGTCTTCGCCGCCGTTGGTCACCCGTTGCCAGCGCCACTGGTCCTCGTGCCGGTCGTAGTCGCCGAGCACCATGTCCAGCAGGCGGGCCCGGAGCACCGTTTGCTGGTCCACGCGGTTGTCGTGATCTTTTTGCAAGCGGGCTTGCGCCTTTTCGGTGTTGTCGGTTTTTTCGGCGTCCAGCGGCTCGCGCTCCTCAAATAAGAAAACCTGGTTCGCAAAATCCTTTCGGTACGGGCCGAGCGCCGGGTCGTCGGGCACGTACACAATTTCCGGGTGGGCGTGGGGAATGCGCAATGCCTCGGCCAACGGGGGCACGGTGAGGGCCGCGTACGGGTGCGAGGCCGACACCTGGTCCTGGATGATGTCCTTCGCAATGGTGGCCCGTAGCGTCGGCGGCAGGCTTTTTTCCGGGTATTTCTGGATGGTTCGCAGCACCCATTGCCGGCCCGTGGAATCTCGCATGCGCAGGGATTTGGTTTGCAGGCCGCCCCCTTTTTCCAGAATGGCCAAGCCTCCTTTTTCCTGCGACAAGCGGAAAACCCGCATTTTAACTGGCGTTGCCCAAGTCCGGCGGTAGCCTTCCCCCAGCAAGCGCCGGTGAACGGCCCCGACGCTGTTGTAAGTGGGCTCGATGGCCACCGTGATGCTGTCGGGGGGAGGTGCACTTTGCGAAAACGCCGGAACGGAAGGAACCGCAAAAACTATTAGCAGGGCGATTTTTTTTGCAAAAGCGCCGGGAACAAAAAAAGGCATGAATAATTATTTTTTCAGAATAAATTTAATTTGGTGCATTTCCATAAATCTGCGGTGACATAAAAATGATTCGCTTGCTCAGGGCAGCAGGCGCAGCGTGGTGTCGAGGCGTTGGGTGACCAGGAACTGGCGGGCTTGCAGGCGCAACAGGGTTTGCTGCTGGCGCTGCTCGTCTTTCTTGAACAGGCGCACCTGGTAGCGGGTGTCGGCGCTGGCCCGGCGCAGGTTCACGTAGGTGAGGCCCGGGCGGGGGCGGGCCAGGGGCTGGTTGTGCTGAATGCGCCGGATGCGCTTGTCGTTGTTGCCGAAAAAGGCCTGCATGGGGTTGGCCCCGATGTAGAGGTTGGCGTGGCCGTCGAGGCCGTAAGTGCCGCTCACCTCCAGGTTGGTGAGGCTGCTGTTCAGCACCAGGCTCGGGATCAGCACCTCGCCTTTGTCGAGCACCAGCTGCGTGCTCACGGGCTCGAAATACAGGTGGCCGCTGCGCTCCTTGCGGATGAGCTTCAACCCCTCCGTTAGCGCGTCCACGTCAATCAGCTCCAGGTTGCGGATGTCGGCTTGCAAATACGCCTGGGTTTGGGCAAAGCCGGGCAGGAAGGCGGCGTCGAGGTCGGTGTGCAGGTCGCCGGCCAGGTGCACCGTGCCCCGGATGTTTTCGCCGCCCAGCACTTGCAGGTGCATGGCCCGGGCCACGGCAAAGAAATCGGTGAGCTGGATGTGGTCCAGGGCCGTTTGCACGTGCAGCGTGTGGTGGTTGCGGCCCTGGTTGGTTTGCAGCGCCCCGCGCAGGCGTACCTGGCCCCCCAGCGCGTTGAACGATACGCTGTCGAGGTGGGCCGCCCCGTCGCGCAGGTGCGACACGAGCTGAAATTCGTCGCCCCGCACCGCTGCGTAGCGCACATGGCCGGCCTGCACGCGCAGCGCAGCGGCCAGCACGCCGTTGGCCAGCATGGAGGCCGGGCGGATGCCGCGGGTAGCTCGGCGGGTGGCGCGGCGGGTGCGGGCCACCAGGCGCGCCACCCGCCGGGCGGGCGTCACGAGGCTGTCGGGCGGGTTGAGGACGGCGAGCAGCTTCAGCAGCTGCTGCACGTCGAGGTTGGCGTAGCGCAGGCTCACGTCGGCGGCGGCCGCGGTCAGGTGCAGGCCGTTGACGATGGCCGAGGCCGAGGCGCGGCCCTGCCCGCCCTGCGGCACCGTCACGGTGAGGTAGGGCATGTCAAGCAGGGAATCTTCCTTCACCAAGCGCAGGCGCAGCGCGTGCAAGGCCTGGCCGTCGGGCAGGCGCACGGCGTCGACGGAGCAGTCGAGCTGGCCATCGGCGGCTAGCAGCAGCTCGCGCAGGGCGGGCAGGGCGGCGCGTTTTCGGGCCCCTGGCAGGCCCGGGCGGGGGCGGCGCAAAGGTGCCATCCGGGCCAGCAGCTGCTGGTAGTCGAGCGTGCCGAAATGAATGGCGAGCTGAAAGCTGACGGGGGCTACGTTGCTGGCGGCCGTGTCGGTGGGCCACGTCAGGTTGCCCTGCACCTCGCCGCCGTAGAGGCGGCCCGTCAGGCCCCCAAGCCGCACCCGGTGGCCGTCGTGCTTCACCCGCACAAACAGGTCGGTGAGGGTGTCGGCGGGCAGCAGCAGGCGGCGGCAGTGCAGGGCCACGCTCAGGCGCATGCCCGCCGGAATGAGGCTGGTGCCCAGCGTGGCCGTGAGGTTGGCCCGGGCCTGGGCGCGCCGGCGGGCGTTGGGCCGGAGCGGGGCCCCGGCTGGGGGGCGCAGCAGCTCACGCAGGCGGTTCACGTGCAGGTCATCGACGGCAAAATCGCCGCTGATGTCGGTGGTGGCCGATTGCCCGGTGAGGTAAGCCATCAAATGAATGGTGGTCGCCGAAGCCCGGAAGCGCATCCCGTCGAGCACGCCCGAGGCACCGGACAGCCGCCAGCTGCTGTCCTGGATGCCGATGCGCACGTTCAGGGCCGAGAGGCGGGCGTGGCGGGCGGGCAGCAGCAGCTCAGCGTCGTGGAGCACCACGGTGCCCTGGCCTTCCAGGTTCTGCCGCAACACGGCCAGCCGGTTTTGGCCCGGCGGCGGGCGCAGCAGGCCCCGGAACCGTAAGTTGAGGGAGGCCGTGCCCCGGCGGGCCTGCCAGAGGGCCCCGGGGGCCAGAAGGGCGCCCAGCGCGGGCAGCTCGGTGCGCCCGCGCAAGCGGCCGCTCACGTAGGGCCGTCGGAAATTGCGCAGCGCCAGGGCCACGTCGAGCTGCCCGGCCGGCGAGTGAATGCGGCAGAGCTGGAGGGTGAGGGTGGTGGTTTCGGGGCGGTGCCCGGGGCCGTTGTCGTAGGTGGCCGCCAGGTCCCAGTGGTCGATGCGGCGCGACGAGTCGGGCCAGGCCAGGCTGGCGTCGCGCAGGCCAAAGGTGAGCACCGTGCGGGGCCGTACGGTGGGCCCGCTCGGCCCCGCGATGCGGTAGGTGATGCGGGCCTTGCTCGGGCTGACGGCCCCGGCCAGGTAGGGCCGCAGGCGCGGGGGCAGGGCCGTGGCGAGCACCGCCACCAGGGGCTGGTCGCCTTCAAACAGCAAATCGAGCTGGGTGCCGGTGGCCACGGCGGGGTCCACGGTGTGGGTGCCGTGCAGGCGCACGGTGTCGCCCCGCAGCGTGAAACGGGCGTCGTCGAACGTGCCCTGGCGGGCCCCGAACGCGTAGTGGTAGCGCACCCGCGCCTGCACCGGCTCGTGGGCCAGCAGCGTGCCGCTGGGGTTTTGCAGGAAGTCGAGCTGCCCGCCGAGTGTGCCCTGCACCCGCAGCACGCCCCGCGCCAGCTGGGCGGAAAGGCGGGCCGTGTGCACCCGTGCTCCGATGGAGCTTTGGGCGTAGTCGTTGGTTGAGACAATGCTGAAATTGTTGACAATCAACGAATCAAGCGAGAGGCCCGATGTGGGGGCCTTGCCGGGCCCGGGGCGGCGCTTGCCCCGCAGCCCCCAGCTGTGGCCCTGCGCGTCGACCTGCTCGCGCAGGGCCACATCGGTCAGCACCACGCGGCTTATTTCCACGCGGCCGTGCAGCAGGGGCCCCAGCTCCAGGCGGGCGTCGGCCCGGCCGAGGCGAAGCACCGGCACGGCGCGGCCCCGGGTGGTGTCGGTGAGGGCCAGGTGGCGCAGCGAGACGGTGAAGTGGGGAAAGTCGCGCCAGGGCGAAAATTCTACCTCGAACGGCCCCAGCACCAGCTCCGTGCTGCGGGCCAGCTGCTGGCGCACGTAGCGGGCAATGTGTTTGCGCCCGTAGCTGCTGCCCAGCAGCCACGCCCCCCCGCCGGCCGCCAGCAGCAGCAGCAGCACGCCGGCCAGCAACACACGGAAGAGGGGGAATTTTTTCATAAAAACAAGCACAAGGCCGGTGGGGCCCACATACGAAATACCGCGTCCAGCTGCCGGGCAAGCTGCCGCCGGGTGGCCGCGCTACCGAAACGTAAATTCAACCCGAAAGCTTGCATAGGCGGCCCGCGGCAGCGGCTCGGTTTTGGCATTGGCCCGCACGGGGGCCACGAAATGGCCGGTGAGCGTGTACGCAAACGGGTGGCGCGTGTAAGCCAGGGGCAGCGTCACTTCGTAGCCCATGAGGCTGGGGGCAGCGGTTTCGTCGGAAATGAGGGTGCCGTTTTTGCCCTTGCGGCGGCGCGGCCCCGGCCCCGGCGCAGTGCCCGGCGCGGCATACGCGCCGCCGTAGCGCAGCACGGCGAGCGGCGAGCCCCAGAAAATTTCGGCCCCGGGGGTGAGGCTGACGGCGTCGGCCCCCAGCCAGCCGTGTTTCTCCAGGGTGCCGCTGAGGGCCAGCGCCACGGTCTGCGCTTTCTGCTGCTGAAAGAAGAAGTTGTAGTCCAACGCCAGGTTCAGGGGCCCAAGGCTGTAGGCGGTGTTGGCCTCCAGGCCGTTGTTGATGCGGGGCTCGCCGCTGGACAGGGCCTGGGTGAAAAACACCCGGTCGAGCGAGAGCGAGTACGTCCAGGCCGGCGCGAATTCGTTGGCGTAGCCCACCTCCAGGTCCGTAAACGAGTAGCGCGGCGGCGCGCTCTGGCGAAAATAATAGCCCGCCAGCTGCCCATAAAACCCGCTGGGGTGGCTGTAGCGCACGCTCGGGCTCACGCTGAGGGCGTGGTCGCCGTACTCGCGGCCCAGGTAGTAGGTGCGCTGGTCCAGGTCGAGGGCCCCGGTCCAGGAAGCGGTGTCGGGGGCGGCCCGGGGGCGGAGCGGGGCATCGGCCTGGGCCCGCAGCCCGCGGGGCAGCAGCAAGGCGGCAACAACCAAGGCAAACAAGTGCTTCACGCGGCAATATTGGAAAAAGAGCGGAAATCAAAAACAAGCTAAACGACTGTCGGCAAGCCGCTGGGAAACAAGTCGGCGGGAAAAGCAAAGTGCTGCGGCACCAGGCCCGCCGGGCGGTGCCGCACCGCCAGGGCCCCCCGGTGGCCAGGGCCGGCGGCGAAGCTGACCAGGTACGCACCCGCCGGGGCCACCAGCTTCACGGCCCCGCCCGCGCCCGGCTCCAGCACCGAAAACCCGGCGAATGGCAGCGACAAGCCCATGCCCAACGCCTTGGCATATGCCTCTTTGCGCGTCCAGATGGTGTAAAACAACTCTTCCCAATCGGCCCCGGTGGCGGCGCGCAGCACCGCCCGCTCGGGGGGCGAGAATAATTCTTGCACCAAGGCCAGTGAGTCGGTCATGGGGTGCAGGGTTTCCACGTCGGCGCCCACGGCGCAGCGGTCCGACACGGCCAGCAGGGCCCGCCCGGCGCGGTACGACAGGTTGAACTGCACCCGGCGCGGGGCCGGCAGCGCGGGCTTGCCGCGCAGCTCGGCGGTAAATTCTATCTCGTTAGGGGACAGATTGATATACTTTCCCAGCACGGCCCGCAAAAAACCGTGGGCGCGGCCGTACGTCTGGCGCAGGGCCCCGGTGCGGAACCGCGCCTGCCGCGCCCGCTCGGCGCCGGACAACGCCGCCTCGGCGGGGCCCCAGGCCGCATCGTTGGCGGCGAGGTCGGCGTGCCAGCAGTGCAGGAAGGGGGCCGCCTCAGCCACGGCCACCTCCGGGGATGAACGCGCACGGAATGCCCTGCCAGCGGGTGTTGGCAGGCAGGGTTTCGCCTTTCATCAAGAGCGACAGGCTTTTAAGCGTGGCGCCGGGCCCGATGACCGAATCGTAGAGCACCACCGACGAGGTGCCCACCGTGGCGTAGCGCCCGATGCGCAGCGTCGACATTTTCATGACGCGGTCCTCGAACAAATGGGTTTGGATGGTGCTGCCGTTGTTGAGCACGGCGTGGTCGGCCACCCAGGCCAGGTCGAATTCGGTGATTTCGGTCGTGTCCAGGTACACCGAATGGCCGAAGCGGCTGCCCATCAGCTGGAAAAACGACGTGGCGAAGGGCGTGCCCAGCAGCGGGGCCACCCAGTACAGAAACACGTAGCTCTCGCACAGGGAGTTAATCAGCTCGTCGCGCCACACGAAGCTCGACCACAGCGGCTTTTCCGACGGCCGGTAGCGCCCGATGATCGTCCACTTGATGGCGGCCGTGAGCAGCGAAAAGCCCAGGATGGTGCCCGCCAGCACCGCCGTGCCCAGCAGCGCGCTGCTCCACACCGGATAGCCGTGCCGCAGGTGCCAGGCGCAGTAGTGGTACACGCCGGCAAAGGTGGCCGACACGAACGCAAACGGTAGCGTGATTTTGAAAAACTCCATCGCGCCCCGCGCCCACACCAGGCGCGCGGGCGGGTCGAACGTCAGCCCGGCGTCGAACGCCTGCGACACCGGCCGGTTGGGCAGCAAAAATGCGGGCGAGCCCACCCACGACGTATTGGGCGGGGCCCCGGCGGGCGGGGCCGTCGAGAGGGCCCCGATGAGGTTGCCGGGGCCCAGCACGGTGCCCCCGGCCAGCACGGCGCTGTTGCCGATGAACGTGCGGGCCCCCACCACGGTGGCCGCCACCGCCACCACGCCCCGCTGCACGCGCGGGGCCCCCACGCTCACCGAATCGGCGAGGAAGGCCCCGGCTTCCACCGTGAGGTGGTCGGCCGAGATGTGGTTGAGGGTGGAGATTTCGGCCCGGCGACCCACCCGGGCCCCCAGCAGCCGCAGCCAGAACGGCGTGTAAATGGTGGCGTACAGGGGCTTGAGCACGCTCAGGCTTTGGGCCAGCACGGCGTCGGCCAGCCAGTGGCGCACGTAGGCCAGGCCGTAGAGGGGCAGCGTGCCGGCCCGCTGCCGCCCCGCCACCAAGCGCTTGGTGAGCACCAGCAGGGCCCCCAGCAGCAGCACGTAGAGGGCCGAAAGCGGCACCAGCGTGAACAGGGCCGGCAGCAGCCCCCAGCGCTCCACGCTTGCATAAAACAAGGCCAATACCGGGGTCGAGGCGGCGGTGGGCAGCAGCAGCATCAGGGCGATGGCCAGGGTTTGCGCCAGCAGGTAGCCGGCCCGCGCGCGCACCAAGGGCCCGGCGGGGGCGGCGTCGAGGGCGCGCACCCGCTGCGAGGGCGAGCCCCGCCACGCCTCGCGCGCCGGGATGCGGTGCCCGGCGGCCAGCACCGAGAGGTCGTCGAGCTCCGATTCGTCGCCCAGCTCCGTGTCGCTTTCCAGGATGGCGCGCAGGCCCACGTAGGCGTCGCGCCCCACCCGAATGGGCCCCAGGATGAGGCGGTCGCGCTCGACGCGGTAGCCCAGCAGGCCGGCTTCGCGGGCGATGCTGGCGCCGTCGGCCAGGGTCAGCAGGTCGAAGGTCATCAGGCGCGTCGAGCCCAGGTACACGCCGTGGCCGATGCGGGCGCCCAGCAGGCGGTAGAACACGTTCAGGTAGGGCGTGGCCGCGAGCAGCTGCGTGGGGGCCGCCTCCACCAGCTTCTTCACCAGCCAGAACCGGAAATAGTAGAAGCCCCACAGCGGGTACTCGCCGGCCTTGAATTTGCCGATGATCAACCACTTGAATAAGATGGTGAGCCCGCAGGCCACCGGCACGTAGCCGAGCACGGCGGCCACGAACAGGCCGATCAGCGCGCCGTCCGACCACTGCGCCAGCTGGGGCCGCAGCGTGAGCGAGCCGTTCAGGATCAGCACCGGCACCAGGTAAAACAGAAAAACGGAGGCCGCTTGCAGCACGGCCGTGAACACCCGCGTGGTGTGCGAGGCCCGCCGCAGGGGCCGCGGCGCGTCGGCCGCGGGGGCCGCGGGGGCCGTGGCGGCGGCAGCCGACGCGTCGACCGCCCGGGCCAGGGCTTCGATGGTGCGGCGGGTGTACATCTCCTTCACCGACAGGCCCACGAACTGCGGCTGCTGGCGCAGCTCGGAGGTGATGAGCGAAGCCAGCAGCGAGTTGCCGCCGATGTCGAAAAAATCGTCGGTAATGGAGAGGTCGGCCGTGTCGAAGCGCTTTTGCCAGGCGGCGTAAATGGCCGCCTCGGTGGCGGTGCAGGGCAGGGCCAGCTCGCGGGCCGGGGGGGCGTCGCCGCTCACCGGGTAGGGGAGGGCCTTGCGGTCGACCTTGCCGCTGGTGAGCAGCGGGAAGGTGGCCAGCGGCACCAGCGCGGCCGGCAGCATGTAGGGCGCCAGCCGCTCGCGCAGGTGGGCCCGCACGGCCTTGGCGTCGAGCAGCGGGTGCGCGGGGTCGAGGATGAGGTAGGCGATGAGCTTCTGCACGCCGTCGGGGCCCTCCTTCAGGGCCACGGCGGCGTTGCGGATGCCGGGCCACTGCAAGAGCAGCGACTCAATTTCGGCCAGCTCCACGCGGAAGCCCCGGATTTTTACCTGCGTGTCGATCCGGCCCAAAAAATCGATGTTGCCGTCGGGCTCGAACCGGGCCAGGTCGCCGGTGCGGTACAGGCGGCCGCTGAAGCCGGTGGCCAGCCCGGCCACGGTGTTGAACTTGGCGGCCGTGAGCTCGGGGCGGTGGAGGTAGCCGGCGGCCAGCGCGGGGCCCCCGATGCACAGCTCGCCGGCCGCGCCCAGCGGCACGAGCTGGCCCAGGTGGTCGAGCAGCAGGGCTTCGTAGCCGGCGATGGGCCGCCCGATGGTGAGCTTGTGGCCGGGCACGAAGTCGGCGGCCGTGGCCACCACCGTGGCTTCGGTGGGGCCGTAGGTGTTCACCACGCGGCACTGGCGGGTGGCCCACTTGGCCAGCAGCTCGGGCGGGCACACTTCTCCCCCCAGTATAAGCAGGCGCAGGCTGGGCACGGCGGCGGCCAGCAGCGAGAGCAGCGTGGGCACGGTGGAAAACACCGTGATCTGGTGGTCCGACAAAAAGCCGGGCAGCGCGTCGGGGGCCTTCATGGTGTCTTCGGGCACGGGCACCAGGGCGGCCCCGGCGGCCCAGGCCAGCCACAATTCTTCCAGCGACGCGTCGAAGGCCACCGAAAAGCCCTGCGCCACGCGGTCCTGCGGCGTGGCCTGGAACAGCACCTGCTCGGCCCGCACCAAGTGGCAAATGCTGCGGTGCGGGATGAGCACGCCCTTGGGCAGCCCCGTGGTGCCGGAGGTGTAGATGACGTAGGCAATCGACTCGGGGCCCCCGGCCACCGGCCCCCGCGGCGCGGCCGGCGCGGGGGCCGGCCCGGCCAGGTTCAGCACCTGCCCGGGCCAGGCGGCGAGGTAGTCGGGCGCTTCGGCGTTCACGAGCAAGGCCCGGGCCCCGCAGTCGTTGAGGATGAACGTGACCCGGTCGGGCGGGTACGACAAATCGAGCGGCACGTAGGCGGCCCCGGCCTTGAGCACGGCCAGCATGCCGGCGTACAGCTCCACCGACTTGCTCATAAAAATGCCCACGAAGTCGCCGGCCTGCACGCCGGCCGCTTGCAGGCGCGCGGCCAGGGCGTCGGCCAGGGCGTTCAGCTCGCAGTAAGGCACCGCGCGGCCGTCCCACTGCAGGGCCGTCTGGTTGGGGTAGGTGCGGGCAGTTTCTTCAAATAAATGGTGCAATTGCTGGGGGCCGCCCTCGGCCACGCGCTGGGGGCCGGTGGCAAATTGCCGCAGCTGGGCCACTTCCTCGGGGGCCAGGAAACCCACGTGCCCCACGGTGGCGGCCGGCGCGGTGGCCAGCTGCCCGAACACGCTCTGCACGTGGGCGGGCAGGAAGGGCTCGACGCGCAAGCCGCCCGCGGCCTCGGCGCAGCTGAAGCCCACGGCCACGGCCTCGGCGGGCCCGAAGCCCAGCGTCACGCACCAGGTTTGGTCGGGGCCCTGCGCCTCGGGGGCCGGAAAGGAGATGCGGCAGCGCACGATGCCCGCGCCCAGCTCTTCGGCCACGCCGGCCAGGGCCAGGGCCAGCTGGGCGGCGGCTTCGGCAGCGGCCTCGGCCAGGGTGAGGCCGTCGTGCAGGCCCAGCGTCACGGCGGCGCCGGGAAAGGCCAGGGCTTCGTTTTCGAAGTGCAGCGTGGCCTGCAGCTGGGCCGGGGCGCGCTCGGCCTGGTGGCGGTAGTACACCACCGCGAACGCCGCCAGGTAGCCGGCCATCAGCTTTTCTTTCTGCTGAAAAATCAGCTCAAACTCGGGGGCCTTGCTGGCCGGGTCCGCCGCGGGCAGCGGCGAAACCAGCGGTTCGGTGTAGTCGATCATTGGGGCACGGGGCCGGGCGCGGACCGGCGACGGCCGGGGCGCGCCCGGCCCGAAAGATAAAAGCAGGAATGAGCGCCGCCGGGCCCCGGCCGCGCCCGGCAACGAACCAAAGCTAAGGCGCAGGTAGGCGGTTTCTTGATGAAGACGCCCCGCCCCCGGCCACCGGGCGCGGTAACAAGGATTGCGCCAAAAGCTGGTCATTCAGCGGCCCCGCTTCCCGCGGCAGGGCCCCGGCGGGTTGCGGCCCCGAAAAAAAACGCCCCCGGCTGGCCCGGGGCTGCTTCCGCCCGGCGGCCGGCGGTACTTCCGCCCGGTCGGCGTAAATTAGGCCAGGGGCCCGCCCCGGTTTTCCGCGAAGCGCGCCGTTTTTTGCAGATTTTTTCAGCGTTGCTTTTCGGACGGCCCGCGCTGGTGGGTGGCAGATACCGGCACCCGCCGCGTGCTGCGCTTCGGCCCGTGGCCCACCCAAAACCACGCCGCCGATGCCGTCGTCGGCAAATATTTCTTCACCGAGCGCGACTACGGGAACGACCAGCCCGTGTGGCCCTACGCCGTGCGGGTGGGCCCGGCCGCTCTTCACCACCGACCGCCGAAGCGCTGGTCGCCGCTGCCTACGAAACCGCCGAGCCGCGCCCGGACAGCAACCCTTCCTGCCGCGAACACACGCTCGACGAGCGGCTGCTCAAAACCCTCAAACAGGAAGATTACGAGCGCGCCGCCCGCCTCCGCGATGCCCTCGACCGCTGCAAGCGGCTGGGCCAAACCCCGTGGCGGGCCGGGCCCTGGGGCCCAGCCCGCCGATGAAAGCCGCGGGGCAGTCGGCACAATGGGCCTGTCGGTCGGGGCGGTGGGCGGCCGGTCGGGCGGGGGAGGTAGCTTTGGGCGGGCGCCCCGATTTCCCTCCACCCTTCAGGCCCGGCAAATGGCTGCTGTTTCCTTCCGAAGGGCCCTCAAGCCGCTGATTCACGTGCTGGTGTGGGGGCTGTTCGGGCTCACGTTTTTGCTGTTTCACCCGCTCACGGGCCGCATTGCCATGCCGCCGCAGTTTTGGGTGAAGCAGGGCCTGATGCTGGCCGTGTGGGTGGGGGCCTTCTACCTCACGGCCCGGGCAAGCGTGCCGCAGCTGCTGTTTCGGGGGCACACGGGCTGGTTTGCGGGGGCCCTGGTGGCCACGGCCGCGGCGGTGCTGCTCGTCAACTACGGGCTGGAAAAGCAGCTGCACCTGCGCGAGCTGATGGACCGCGCCTTCCACGCGGCGGCCCGGGCGGGCGAGTGGGGCGGCGGCCGGGAGACGGGCCGCGGCGGGCCCCGGGTGCCGCGCAGCCCTTACCGCTTCGACGCCATGGGCAGCCTCATCACGCTGCTGGTGCTGGGCATCAGCACCAGCATCACGGTGGTGGGGCGCTGGCAGGCCGAGGCCCAGGGCCGCGCGGAGCTGGAGCAGCAGCGCGTGGGCTCGGAGCTGGCGTCGCTGAAGGCGCAAATCAACCCGCACTTCTTCTTCAACACCCTCAACAACATCTACGCCCTCACGCTGCTCGACGGCGAGCAGGCCCGCGCCGCCATCCACCGCCTCTCGCGCATGATGCGCTACGTGCTCTACGAAACCGCCGCCGGCCCCACGCTGCTCAGCCAGGAAGTGGCTTTTA
>JANXOE010000031.1 GCA_025353745.1 Hymenobacter sp. | reverse complement strand
TTGCCCACCCAGTCGGGCACCCCGAAGTGCATCAGGTCCAGAATCGGGGTAATGCCCAGGCGCTGCATCTCGGCCAGGGCCCGGTCGGCAAAGTCCCAGTCGTAGCGGCCGGGGCCCTGCTGAATCTTGTAGTACGGCAGGCCGTAGCGCAGCACCTTCAGGCCCAGCTCTTTCACCAGGCCCAGGTCTTCCCGGTAGCGGTTGTAGTGGTCGCACTCGGCCAGCAGGTCGCGGCGGGTCGTTCCGTGGTCGATGGTGGGGTAGCTGCACTCGATGCCGGTGGCGAACATGAAGTTGTTGGGCAGGCCCGTGGGCAGGCCGGTGCCGTTGTGCCCGCTCGCGCCGCCAAACTCGTCGCCCTCGTAGTTGCCGCTGCCGAAATGGTTTTTTATCTCCGTGAGGAAAGACTTCATGGTTAATCAGTTAACGGTTGGCAGCGAACAAGTAGCGGTTGAATCAGCAAACCCAAATTGCTCGTTGTTTACTGCTAACGGCTAACGGCGTTTCAACGCTGCCGCTCCAGGAACTTGTCGGCCGTGCGCAGGCTCAGGGCCATGATGGTCAGGGCCGGGTTCACGCTCAGGGCGCTGGGGAAAGTGGAGTTGTCGCAGATGTACAGGTTGGGCACTTCGAAGGCGCGGCCGTCGCGGTCCACCACCGCGTCGTCGCCGCTCCGCCCCATGCGCGCCGTGCCGATGACGTGGGCGTAGCGCCCAAACGCCCAGACGTCGGTGGCCCCGGCGGCTTCCCAGATGCGGCGCATGAGGCGTTCGGCGTGGGCGTTCATGCGGCGCTCGTTTTCCTGGGCCGAGAAGTGCAGGCGCGGCTTGGGCAGCTGGCGCGCGTCCAGCTCGTCGCTCAATTCCAGGTAGTTGTCGGGGTGGGGCAGGCAGTCGCCCAGAATGTTGATGCCGGCGATGTGGTTGTAGCGGCGCATGTAGTCGCGCAGCTCCTGGCCCCACAGCTTGCGGCCCCGCGCCACCTGGCCGGCAAACGTGACGGGCATCACGCCGATGCTTTGGAGCAGGTAGCCGCCCACAAAGTCGGCATCGGCGGGCCGGTGCGTGTCCTGCGAAATCAAGCCGCCCGGAATGCCTTTGTGGGGCCGCACTTCGTCTTCAAACGTGCCCCACACCTGCACGCCGGGGTGGGCCATGAGGTTGCGGCCCACCTGCCCGCTGCTGAGGGCCAGCTCGTTGAGCAGCAGCAGGCGCGGCGTTTCCACCGAGCCGGCGCAGAGGAACAGGTGGCGGCACGGCTGGCGGTGCGCCTGGCCGTGCTGGGTGTACACCACGGCCGCCACGTGGCCCCGGGCGTCGCGCTCAATCTCGGTCACGAAGCTGTTGGGGCGGATGTCGGCCCCGTACTTCACCGCCAGCGGAATGTAGGTGACGTCCATGCTGGCCTTGGCGCCGTTCGAGCAGCCGGCCTGGCAAAAGCCGCGGTTGGTGCAGGCCTCGCGCCAGCCCACGCCCTCCTGGTAGTAGCGGGCCGACAGTGCCGCGTTGGCCGCCGGCGCGGTGCGGATGCCGACTTTTTCGGCCCCGCGCACCATCAGTTGGGCGGCGCTGTTGAGCGGCAGGGGCCCCAGCGGGTAGCCTTTGGCGCGGGCCGGGCCCCAGGGGTAGGGCGTGGGCCCCGAAATGCCCAGAAACTGCTCCACCTCTTCGTAGTACGGCACGAGGTCGTCGTAGCTCAGGGGCCAGTCCTCGCCCTGGCCGAAGTCGCGCCGCAGGTGCAGGTCGCTGGGCAGCGGGCGGGGCGTGTAGGCGGTGTAGTGCAGCGTGGAGCCGCCCACGCCGGTGCCCGAGTTGTTTTTGCCCATGGCCAGCGGGTCGGCGCCCGCGGCCAGCCGCTCGTCGTTCCAAAACAGGAAGTCCTGGGCTTTTTCGTCGGTGGCAAACTCCTGGGCGGGGTTGTGCCAGGGCCCGGCTTCCAAGGCCACCACCTTCAGGCCGGCCCGGGCCAGGCGGGCCAGCAGCGGCGCCCCGCCGGCCCCGAGGCCGACGACCACGCAGTCCACCTCGGCGGGGGGCGCGGGGGCGGGCTGGGCCTTTTCCTGCGGCACGGCCCCCGGCGCATCGGCCAGCAGCTCGCGCAGCAGCGGGTCTTGCACCGCCGGCTCGGTCGGCGTCAGCAAGCCTTCTTCCAGTACTTCTTCGTCGGGCATCGGGGCAAGGGTTGAATGGGTGAGCGAGGGAATTTTGAAGCAGGCAACCGGACGTCCGTCCGTTCGCTCATTCACCCGCCGGGATTTCCCGGTCTTCTTTTTCGTTGAGGCCAATTTTCGTCCAGGCGGGCAGGTCGGCCATGCCGGCGTAGCCGATTTCTTCCTGGGCCAGGGGGTGGGCGTAGTACGTTTCGGTGAGCTCGGCCAGCAGGTCCTCGAAGAAGCGGCCGGCGTGCAGGGTTTGCCAGGCGGCCCCGGGCGGGTGGCCGGCGGCGATGGCCCGCAGCACGTGGCCCTGCTGCTGGTCATCGAGCCGGCCGAAGTCATTCAAAAACAGGGCTTGGCTGGTTTCCTGGAGGCCGCCCAGGCCCAGGCGAAACGCTTCGCGGTCGGGCGGCAGCAGGTCGTAGCGCCAGCCGTCGGCGCGGCCCTCGGCCAGGCGCTGGTCCACGGCCGGGGCCAGGGCGATGGGCCGGTCGGGGCGGTCGGGCTGCGGGAAGAGGCGGGCCGCCACGGCTTCGAGCAGGGCGAAGGTTTCGGGGGCAAAAAATTGCGGGGCGTAGGCCGCCGGGGCGTCGAGGCGCGCCTGCAAAGCGGCCCGCGTGGCTTCCGATACGTGGGCGGTGGGCAGCAGCGCGCGCACCGTGCCGGCCGGGTAATGAGGAGCGGACATCGGAAAGCAAATCGAACGGTGAAACGACGGCCGGGGCCCCGAGCTCAACGGAGGTTGGGGCCCGGTGGTTGCCAAAAACCGGGCTTACAACCCGCCGTTGACTGCCGGCCGCCACCGGCCGGGCCCCGAAAAAGCAGACGGCCCCGGGGCCGTCTGCTTCAAGCAACAAAAAAATACGACGAACGCTTATCGAAACAGCGCCAGCGCTTTGAGGAAAGTTTGCGAAACGCCCCACGCCAGGGGCAGGCCGACGTAGAGCCAGGCGAGGGCCGCCGAGCCGCCCGCCGACGAATCGGCCGCGGCGGCGGGGGGGGGAGGAGATTGCGGGTTCATAAAATGGATCGGAATTAGAAGTGAAACAGCACGGCCTAGTGGCCCCCGGCTTCGGGCGTGACGGGGCCCTTTTCGTAGTACCGCTCGTTCACGGCCTTCACGGAAAGGTTGGCCAGCAAGCCGACGGCCAGCAGGCCGGACATCGTGTAAAACACCGTTTGGTAGGCCGCCGCGCCGGTGAAGCCCGCGGCTTTGCGGCTTTCGTGCAGGGTGTGCACAATGAAGGGCCCCAGCACGCCGGCCGTGCTCCAGGCCGTGAGCAGGCGCCCGTGGATGGCCCCCACCTGGTACTTGCCGAAGAGGTCGGACAAGTAGGCCGGCGCCGTGGCGAAGCCGCCGCCGTACATGCTGATGATGACGCAGGCCACGAGCACAAACAGGGCGAGCTGCAGGTTGTGGCCCAGGGTCGGGATGAGGGCGTAGAGCAGGATGCCCAGGCCGAAGTACGTGGCGTACGCCACTTTGCGGCCCAGCTTATCCGACGCCGACGACCAGAAGAAGCGGCCCAGCAGGTTAAACAAGCTGAGCAGCCCCACAAACCCGGCCGCCGCCGCCGCCGTCACCCCCCGGCCCGCGCCCAGCGCGGCGTCCGAAAACGATTCCTGGATGAGCGGCGAGGCGGTTTCCAGCACGCCGATGCCGGCCGTGACGTTGGCCAGCAGCACCACCCACAGCAGCCAGAACTGCGGCGTTTTGATGGCGTTGTCGGCCGATACGTTGGCCGTGGTGATGAGGTCGTTGTGCACCGTGCTGGGCACGTAGCCCGCCGGGGCCCAGCCCTCGGCCGGCACCCGGATGGTCCAAACGCCAAACTGCATGAACAGCAAGTAAACGATGCCCATCACGATGAACGTAGGCGCCACGCCCAGCGGGGCCGACGCCTTGAAGTGCGTCATGAGGTTGTTGGC
>JANXOE010000025.1 GCA_025353745.1 Hymenobacter sp. | reverse complement strand
GCCACTTCGTCGCCCATCAGCATCGAGAACAAGTGGTCGGCTTCGACGGCCGAATCCACGTTGACCTGCTTGAGCGAGCGGGTGGCGGGCTGCATGGTGGTGCTCCAAAGCTGTTCGGCGTTCATCTCGCCCAAGCCTTTGTAGCGCTGCACGTTCACCGTTTCGGGCTTGCCGCGGCCGAGTTCCTCCTGGGCTTGCTGGCGCTCGTCTTCGGTCCAGCAGTAGCGCTCCTCTTTGCCGCGCTTCACGAGGTAGAGCGGCGGCAGGGCGATGTAGATGTAGCCGTTGTCGACGAGCTCGCGCATGTAGCGGAAGAAGAAGGTCAGGATCAGCGTGCGGATGTGCGAGCCGTCGATGTCGGCATCCGTCATGATGATGACCTTGTGGTAGCGCAGCTTGCTCAGGTTGAGCGCCTTGGCATCGGCCTCAATGCCCTTTTCCGCGTCGGCGGGCGTGCCGAAGGTCACGCCCAGGGCCGTAATCATGTTGCGGATTTCCTCGTTTTCGAGGATGCGGTGCTCCTGGGCCTTTTCCACGTTCAGGATTTTGCCGCGCAGCGGCAGAATGGCCTGAAACGCCCGGTTGCGGCCCTGCTTGGCGGTGCCGCCGGCCGAGTCGCCTTCCACGAGGTACAGCTCGCAGATTTCCGGATCTGATTCGGAGCAGTCGGCGAGCTTGCCTGGCAGCGAGTTGGAGCCGAGCACGGTTTTGCGCTGCACCATCTCGCGGGCCTTGCGGGCGGCAATGCGGGCCTTGGCGGCCAGAATCACTTTCTCGACGATGATGCCGGCCTCGCGGGGGTTTTCCTCCAGGTACTGCTGAAGGATTTCGCCCACCACCGTGTTCACGGCCCCGCTCACGTCGGAGTTGCCGAGCTTGGTTTTGGTCTGGCCCTCGAACTGCGGCTCCTGCACCTTCACCGAAATCACGGCCGTGAGGCCCTCGCGGAAATCCTCGCCCGAAATCTCCACTTTGGCCCGTTCGAGCTTGCCCGACTTGTCGGCGTAGTTCTTCAAGGTGCGCGTGAGCGCCGAGCGGAAGCCCGCCACGTGCGTGCCGCCTTCGATGGTGTTGATGTTGTTGACGTAGGAGTAAATGTGCTCCTGGTAGTCGGAATTGTACTGCAAGGCCACTTCCACCGGCGTGCCGCCCTTCTCGCTCACCACGTGGATGGGCTGGGGCATGAGCACGGTGCGGGCGCTGTCGAGGTACTGCACGAACTCGCTCAGGCCGCCCACCGAATAAAACTCTTCGTAGCGGAAGCCCGTATTGGCGGCGTTCTGCTCGCGGCGGTCGGTGAGGGTGATGCGGATGCCTTTGTTGAGGTACGAGAGCTCGCGCAGGCGGGTGGCGATGGTGTCGTACTTGTAAACGGTCTCGGTGAAGATGGAATCGTCGGGCAGGAAATCGACCTGGGTGCCGTGCAGGTCGGTATCGCCAATCTGCCGCACCGCGTACTGCGGCACACCAATTTTGTAGTCCTGCTCGTAAACGTGGCCCTTGCGGCGCACGGTCACCTTCAGGTCGGTGCTCAGCGCGTTCACGCAGCTCACGCCCACGCCGTGCAGGCCGCCCGATACTTTGTAGGAATCTTTGTCAAACTTGCCGCCGGCGTGCAGCACGGTCATCACCACTTCCAG
>JANXOE010000055.1 GCA_025353745.1 Hymenobacter sp. | reverse complement strand
GCGCCGTCGGGCACGGCGGCCTTGTTGGCGCCCAGCGTTTCCACGAAGCGGGCGAAGGCCGTGCCCAGGGCCTGGCGCGAGGCCGTAGAATATTCGCTGCGGCCCGAGGGGAAAAACTCCTTGAAGAGGGCGGGGTTGTCTTCCTCCAGCGCGGCGAAGTTGCGCTTGTAGGCCCGCTTCATGAACTGCTTCACGAGGCCGAAAACGGTTTCGGCCAGCAGCGTTTGCGAACCCTGGCTGGCTCTGGCGCCGGCCGTCGTGGTGAGTTTGGTATCGAAGCCGTCGTAGAGGGGTTGGAGCAGGGCCACCTTGGCCTGCCACTGGGCGCCGTCGGCCTTCAGGGCCTGGAGGGTGTAGCCGGTGATGGACTTCAAGTCCTGCCGCGACACGACGAGGTGCAAGAGCCAGTTGCGGAATTTGCGGTTGAAGAGCTTGCTTTTGGGCTTGGCCATATTGGGAAAGGGGTAGAAGCGCGCGCCGTTGCGCGCCGTTGCGGCAATAGTAGCAAGGAAAAGCTGGAGAGTAAGGTAGGAGTAACTGCATCATATTGCTATGTCGTACTATTGCAACCGGCTGGGCGTTGTAGCCGCGTCTAATGCTAATAGCTGCGGTGCTGCTGTGGCTATCTCTCACCGTCACTTTCACCCCACCGGAACCCATGCGGATACCTTTCTTCACGGCCAGACGCGGCAACTCCAACCCGGTGCCCAAGCTGCCCAAAACGAAAACCCGGGAGTGGGCCGACTCGCTGATTTTTGCGGTTGTGGCCGCCACGCTGCTGCGCTGGTCGGCGGTGGAAGCGTACACCATTCCCTCGGAGAGCATGGAGCACTCGCTGTTGGTGGGCGATTACTTGTTCGTGAGCAGGCTGCACTACGGCCCCATCACGCCCCAAACGCCGTTGCAGGTGCCCCTTACGCACCAAACGATTTGGGGCACGGGCCTGAAAAGCTATTCCAACCTGATCCAGCTGCCGACGTACCGCTTTCCGGGGTTCAGTGCCGTTCAGCGCAACGACATAGTCGTTTTTCACGTGCCGCACGAGCAACAACTACCGGCGGACTTGCGCACCCACCTGATCAAGCGTTGCGTTGCAATAGCCGGCGACACGCTGGAAATTCGCAACGGCCAAGTGTTTCTGAATGGCCAGCCGGGGCCGGTCGCCGGCCTGCCGCAGACGACTTACTTCATGGCCGTCGAAGCGCCCAATGATGCGGTACGGCAGTCGTTGCACGAGCACGGCGTAGTGGACTACGCGGAGCCCGACGGCGTCCCGCGCGCGGTAACCGACCCCGAAACCGGCAAAGCAGGCTTCGTGATCAGCTGCCCGGCCGGCGTCGCCGCCTACTTTCGGCGGCAGCCCTACGTGACGGCGCTTACGGTAGCAGGGCCCGGTGCGCAGCTCTTTCCGGACGTGGCCGATTTCGACGGTTCGGGGGCCCTCAGTGCCGTCCCGCACCATTGGCAGCTCGACAGCTACGGCCCCTTGCCCGTGCCCAAAAAAGGCCAGACCATTGCCCTGACGCCTGCCAACGCCGCGATTTACTACAAAATCGTGTCGCAGTATGAGCACAACCAAGGCATCGGCTGGAAGGACGGCATGATTCAGCAAAACGGCCGGCCGCTGACCCGCTACACCATCAAGCAGAACTATTATTTTATGATGGGCGACAACCGCCACAACTCCGAGGACTCGCGCTTTTGGGGTTTTGTGCCGGAAGATCACCTCGTGGGCAAGGCGGTGTTCGTCTGGTTTTCCATTGACCCTCACGCAGATTTCCTGCACAGAATCCGGTGGAGCCGCCTGTTTCGCTCAATTAGCTGAAACCGGAGCTGAGCGGTGATTGGCCCAAGCTGTAGCGGTTGAAAAAGAAACCGGGTTGCCCCGCTAAGCGGCGGGGCCCGGCTTTTTTGCCAAAGCAACGTTTGCCGGGCCCCGAACCAGCCGGGGAACTGCCGGCTGGGGCCCACCCAACGCGTTTCGCACGGCGATGGGCGAACCACCTGGACCACCTCGGTGGAAATTTCGGCCGGGCACTTGTAAAACCCTTGTCAGCCCGCTACCTTTGCACTCCGAAAAGCTGGGGAAGGCCCCAAACCATTTGGCAGGTTGCCAAAAGAAACCATTGGCCGTGCCGTCGCCGGGCGTGCCAAGTAGTCTTAACCGAAATTTCGTTGGCCCCGTTGGGCGCCCGGCGAAATTTTCTTATCTTTGCGCTCCGAAAAAAGCGGACGCATTTAGCACTCAATGAATACTGACCCCATTGCCGACTACCTGACCCGGGTGCGCAACGCCATCAAGGCGAACCACCGGGTGGTAGAGATCCCGGCCAGCAACATCAAGAAGGAAATCACGAAGGTGCTCTACCACAAAGGGTACATTCAGAGCTACCGTTTTGATGACGCGTCGGTTCAGGGCACCATCAAAATCGCCCTGAAGTACAACCCGACCACCAAGGCCCCCGCCATCACCAAGCTCCAGCGCGTTTCGACGCCCGGCTTGCGTCAGTACGTGGCGGCCGACAACCTGCCGCGCGTGCTCAGCGGCTTGGGCATCGCCATCATCTCGACCTCGAAAGGCGTGATGACGGAGAAAGAAGCCAAAACCGAGAACGTGGGCGGCGAGGTGCTGTGCTTCGTGTACTAATCCGGAACTGCTTTAGCTAATTGAACTATGTCACGTATTGGTAAACTGCCGATTGCTGTTCCCGCTGGGGTCGACATTTCGGTCGACAAAGACAACGCGGTGACGGTGAAGGGCCCCAAAGGCTCGCTGACCACGCAAGTGGACCGCGACATCGCCGTTGCCGTTGAAGACGGTACCCTCACCGTAACCCGCCCCACCGAGCAGAAGCGCCACAAGGCCATGCACGGCCTGTACCGCTCGCTCATCAACAACATGGTGGTCGGCGTAAGCAACGGCTTCACCAAGCAGTTGGAGCTGGTGGGCGTAGGTTACAAGGCCACGCTGGCCGGCACCACGCTGGAGCTGGCGCTGGGCTACTCGCACAATGTGTACATCGCCCTGCCGAAAGAAGTAACCGCCACGGCCGTTACCGAAAAAGGCAAGAACCCGATCGTCACGCTCACGAGCATCGACAACCAGCTGCTGGGCCAGGTGGCCGCCAAGATTCGTTCGCTGCGCAAAGTTGAGCCTTACAAAGGCAAAGGCGTGCGTTTCGTGGGCGAGATTATCCGTCGCAAAGCTGGTAAAACAGCCTCTAAATAATTTCGCATCATGGCTTTTGATAAAGCAACCCGCAGAAAGCGGATCCAGCGCATCATCCGCACCAAGGTGGCTGGCACGTCCGAGCGGCCGCGGTTGTCGGTGTTCCGTAGCAACACGGGCATCTACGCTCAGATTATCGACGACACGGCCGGCCGCACGCTGGCTTCGGCTTCGTCGAAAAAGGTAACCGCCGAAGGCGGCAACGGCGTGGCCCTGGCCGCCGCCGTGGGCCGGCAGCTGGCGGTGGTGGCCCAGGAGAAAGGCATCACGAAAGTGGTATTTGACCGCTCCGGCTACCTCTACCACGGCCGCGTAAAATCATTGGCAGAAGGAGCCCGCGAAGGCGGCCTCAATTTCTAAAATATCATGGCGCAAGAACGCGATAACAATCGTCCTGGCGGAGACCGTCAGCGTAGCAACGACCGGGACCGCAACAAGGAAGCCAGCCGCATGGGCCCGGACTCCGACTTCAAAGAAAAAGTCGTCGCTATCAACCGCGTAGCGAAGGTGGTGAAAGGCGGCCGCCGCTTTAGCTTCTCCGCCATTGTGGTGGTGGGCGACGGCAACGGCACCGTGGGCTACGGCCTCGGCAAAGCCAACGAAGTGACTGACGCCATTGCCAAGGGCATCGACGACGCCAAGAAAAACCTGGTGAAAGTGCCGATGTACAAGCACACCGTGCCCCACGTTATGCAGGGCAAATACAGCGGTGGTTTTGTGCTGGTGCAGCCGGCCGCGGCCGGTACCGGCGTAATTGCCGGCGGTGCCATGCGCGCCGTGTTTGAAAGCGCTGGTATCAAAGACGTGCTGGCCAAGTCGAAGGGTTCGTCGAACCCCCACAACGTGGTGAAGGCTACCTTTGATGCGCTGGCCAAGATGCGTGATCCGTTGCAAATTGCGCAGGCACGCGGTATTTCGTTGTCCCGGGTATTTAACGGTTAATTGACGATGGCACAAATTCAAGTAAAGCTCGTGCGCAGCGTCATCGACCGCCCCGAGCGCCAGAAGCGCACCGTGAAATCGTTGGGCCTGGGCAAAATGAACAGCACCGCCCAGCACGAAGCTAACCCGGCCATTTTGGGCATGGTGAAGAGCGTGCAGCACCTGGTGCAAGTAACCGAACTGTAGTCCCTGCATCGATATGAATCTTAGCAATCTGAAACCTGCCTTTGGTTCTACCAAGAACCAGAAGCGCATCGGCCGGGGCGAAGGCTCTACCCGTGGTGGTACGTCTACCCGGGGCCATAAAGGCGCCAAGTCGCGTTCGGGCTACAAGCGCAAGTCGGGCTTTGAAGGCGGCCAAATGCCCCTGCAACGCCGCGTGCCGAAGTTCGGCTTCACGAACATCAACCGCGTCGAATACAAAGCCATTAACCTGGACGTGCTGGCTACGCTGGTAGAAGCCAACCAAGCCACTACGCTGGACACGGCGTACTTTGTGGCCAACGGTTTGGTGTCGAAAAACGCCAAAATCAAAATCCTGGGTCGTGGCGAAATCACCACGGCGCTGGAAGTTCATGCGCACGCTTTCTCCAAATCGGCTGTTGAGGCCATCGAGAAAGCAGGTGGCAAAGCAGTAACGCTCTAAAGCTTACTCCACAGCAATGAATAAGTTTATCGCCGCGATAAAGAACATTTTTGCGATTGAGGATTTGCGTACGCGAATCCTCAATACGCTTTTTTTCATTGCTATCTACCGCCTGGGCTCTTACGTAGTGCTGCCAGGTGTGGACCCGACCCGGCTAAAGACCGGCGCAGCTGGTTTGTTTGGCATTCTGGACACGTTGCTCGGCGGCGCCTTCAGCCACGCGTCCATCTTTGCGCTGGGCATCATGCCGTACATTTCGGCTAGTATTGTTCTGCAACTGCTGACGATTGCCGTGCCTTATTTCCAGAAACTCCAGAAGGAGGGGGAATCAGGTCGCAAAAAGATTAACCAGTACACCCGCATCCTCACGATTCCCATCGTGTTGGCTCAGTCGGTGGGCTTCATCGCGACGATCAACGCGGAAGCCATTACCAATCCGGGTACGTTCTTCACTATCTCAACCATGCTCATCATCACGGCGGGAACGCTGTTTTGCATGTGGCTGGGCGAGAAGATTACGGACAAAGGCATTGGCAACGGCATCTCGATGATCATCATGATCGGCATCGTGTCGCGCCTACCCGGGGCCATCATTGGCGAAGCTGCGGCCAAAGGCGTCAACAAATCGTTGATTTTCTTGCTGGAATTGGTGGTGCTGTTCTTGGTTGTGATGGCTGTGATTGTGCTGACGCAGGCAGTTCGCCGCATCGCGGTGCAGTATGCCAAGCAAGTGGGCGGCACGACGCAACTCGACGCCCAGCGCCAGTTCATTCCGCTGAAAGTGAACGCGGCGGGCGTAATGCCGATCATCTTTGCCCAGTCGCTGATGTTCGTGCCGGCCATCGCAGCCTCGGTATGGCAGAATAAGAGCGATGTGGCCAGCTACATCGGCGTGAAGTTTTCGGACTATACTTCGTGGCAGTACAACCTGACATTCGCGGTTCTGATCGTTGTCTTCACGTACTTCTACACGGCCATTAGCGTCAACCCGAACCAAATTGCCGACGACCTGAAACGGAGCGGTGGTTTCGTGCCGGGCGTGAAGCCGGGCCGGGATACGTCGGAATTCATCGACGAGATTCTGACGCGCATCACGTTGCCAGGGGCCATTGCCCTGGCCGCCATTGCCATCTTCCCGGCCATTGCCTTGCTGTTGGGTGTAACCCGTCCGTTCTCGGCTTTCTACGGGGGCACTTCGCTGATCATTATGGTGGGCGTGGTGCTGGACACGGTGAACCAGGTGCAGAGCTACCTGCTGATGCAGCACTACGACGGCATGATGAAGTCGGGCCGGGTGCGCGGGCGGTCGCAAAACGTGGCTTTGGCTTCGTAAGCGGTAGCCATGGCAAGCGGCAGCATTCAATATAAAACCGAAGAAGAGATTAGCCTCATCCGCGCCAGCGGGCAACTGCTGGCAAGGGCCCACGGCGAAGTCGCGGGTTTGGTGAAGGAAGGAGCAACGACGCGGCAGCTGGACCAGCGCGCGGAGGAATTCATCCGAGACCACGGGGGCATACCTTCCTTCAAAGGTTATAACAAGTTTCCCTTTAGCTTGTGCCTGTCGCCGAATTCGGTGGTCGTGCACGGGTTTGCCACAGACGAGCCGCTTAAAAGTGGTGATATTCTGTCGGTTGATTGCGGCGTTTACCTGAATGGGTACCACGCCGATAGCGCTTACACTTACCCAATCGGGGAGGTGGCGCCGGAAGTGCTGGACTTGCTGCGGGAAACCAAAGCGAGCCTGTACAAAGGCATCGAACAGGCGGTGAGCGGTAACCGCGTCGGCGACATTAGCTACGCCATTCAAAACCACGTGGGGCCCTTGGGCTACGGTGTGGTGCGCGAGCTGGTAGGACACGGCGTGGGGGCCAAGCTGCACGAGAAACCCGAGGTGCCGAACTACGGCAAGCGGGGTTCCGGGCCGCTGCTCCAAACGGGTTTGGTGTTGGCCATTGAGCCGATGGTGAACCTGGGCAAAAAGGAAGTGGTGCAGGAAGCGGACGGTTGGACCATCCGCACCAAAGACCGCAAACCTTCGGCGCACTTTGAGCACACCGTTGTTGTTAGAAAAGATAAGGCGGAGATTCTCACGTCATTTGAATACATCGAAAAAGCATTGCAGTAGCCCTTATGGCCAAACAAGCCTCCATTGAGCAGGACGGTACCATCCTCGAAGCCCTTTCCAACGCCATGTTTCGCGTGGAGCTGGAAAACGGTCACCAATTGATTGCCCACATCTCGGGCAAGATGCGGATGCACTACATCAAAATTCTGCCAGGGGACAAAGTGAAGCTGGAAATGTCACCCTACGACTTGTCGAAGGGCCGAATTAAATACCGTTACAAATAACATCCGACATGAAAGTCAAGACCTCGGTGAAAAAGCGTAGCGTGGACTGTAAACTGGTCCGCCGCAATGGCAAGCTCTACGTCATCAATAAGAAAAACCCCCGCTACAAACAGCGCCAGGGTTAATCAATTTTTAAGAATCCCGGAGCCTTGGGTACTGGCCGCTGCGGCGGTCGCCTTCCAAGATGCTGCCGGGTTTCTGTCCGCAAACACATAACCACACACAATGGCTCGTATCGCAGGGGTAGACATCCCGGACAACAAGCGCGGCGAAATCGCCCTGACTTACATTTTCGGCATTGGCCGGAGCAATTCCCAGAAAATTCTGGTGAAGGCTGGTGTTGACCTCAACAAGAAGGTGAAGGACTGGACCGACGAGGAGTCGGGGGCCATCCGCGCCATCATTGCGGCCGAGCACAAGACCGAAGGCGTGCTGCGCTCGGAGGTGACCACGAACATCAAGCGTTTGATGGACATTGGTTGCTACCGCGGCTTGCGGCACCGTAAAGGCCTGCCGGTGCGCGGCCAGCGCACCAAAAACAACTCGCGGACCCGCAAGGGCAAGCGCAAAACGGTGGCCGGCAAGAAGAAGGCAACGAAATAATCTCACACGGGAATCGGCGCTGGCAGTTGCGGATCATGCGTCCGCGCAGCCAGCGCCAACACCTCCCGCATTTTTTGCGATAACCAAATGGCACAAAAAAGAAAAGACAAAGCCAAGAAGCGCGTTGTCGTGGTGGAGCAGGTTGGGCAGGTGCACATTCGTGCTTCGTTCAACAACATCATCATCTCCATCACCAACAACAACGGGCAAGTGATTTCGTGGGCTTCGGCCGGCAAAATGGGCTTCCGTGGCTCCAAGAAAAACACGCCCTACGCCGCCCAAATGGCGATGAGCGACTGCGGCAAAGTAGCCCACGACCTGGGCATGCGCAAAGCCGAAGTATTCGTAAAGGGCCCCGGCTCGGGCCGTGAGTCGGCCATCCGCGCCCTGGGCAACGTGGGCATCGAGGTGACGACCATCCGCGACGTAACGCCGCTGCCGCACAACGGCTGCCGCCCGCCCAAGCGCCGTCGCGTCTGATTATTCACTCCTGATTATATCCCAACATGGCACGTTATACCGGCCCCACGTCCAAGATTGCCCGTCGCTTTGCCGAGCCGATTTTCGGCCCGGACAAGGCGCTCAACAAGAAAAACTATCCTCCGGGCCAGCACGGCCGCGGCCGCCGCAAGAAGCAGTCGGAATACGCTGTGCAGCTGATGGAGAAGCAGAAGGTGAAGTACATGTACGGGATGCTCGAAAAGCAATTCGAGAACCTGTTTCATAAAGCTGCCGCTTTGCCCGGCATCACCGGCGACAACCTGCTGGCGCTGCTCGAAGGCCGCCTCGACAACACGGTGTACCGCTTGGGCATCGCCTCGACGCGCCGCGCGGCGCGCCAGTTGGTGGGCCACAAGCACATCACGGTGAACGGCGAAGTGGTGAACATCCCGTCGTACCACTTGCGCCCCGGCGACATTGTGGCCGTGCGCGAGAAGTCGAAGTCGCTCGAAGCCATCACCACGAGCTTGTCGGTTCGCAACTCGCGCCAGTTTTCGTGGCTTGAGTGGGACGGCAAGGAGTTGGCCGGCAAGTATATCAACGCGCCGTCGCGCGAGCTGATTCCGGAGAAAATCACGGAGCAGCTCATCGTCGAGCTGTACTCGAAGTAATCGCATGGCGCCGATCGGGTGCGGCCTGGCAAATTGCCGGGCCGCATTCGTGCGTAATGCCTCCCTCACCTTTTTATTGTTTTTAACGCCTCATCTATGTCAATCTTAGCTTTTCAGATGCCGGAGAAAGTGGTGATGGAGAAATCCGACGACTTCACCGGGACGTTTGAATTCAAACCGCTCGAGAAGGGCTACGGCGTGACCATCGGCAATGCGCTGCGCCGCATTCTGCTGTCGTCGCTGGAAGGGTTTGCCATCACGTCGGTGCGCACCAACAGCGTGCTGCACGAATTCTCGACGATTGAGGGAGTGATTGAGGACATGTCCGAAATCATCCTGAACCTGAAAATGGTGCGCTTCAAGAAAATCAGCGACGCCATCCAGGATAAAATCACGGTGCGCGTGAAAGGCCAGGAGACTTTCTCGGGGGCCGATATCAGCAAGTTTGCCAGCGGCTTTCAGGTGCTGAACCCGGACCACGTGATTTGCCACGTGGACCCCAGCAAGGAACTCGAATTCGAGTTGACCATCAACCGGGGCCGCGGCTACGTGCCGGCCGACGAGAACAAGCAAACGGACCACGTTTTCGGTCAGATTGCCATCGATGCTATTTACACGCCCATCAAGAACGTGAAATACAGCATCGAAAACACCCGCGTGGAACAGAAGACCGACTACGAGAAGCTCGTTATCGAGATTCAGACCGACGGTTCGATCCACCCGGAGGAAGCGCTGAAGGGCGCGGCCAACATCCTGATCCAGCACTTCATGCTGTTCTCGGACACGACGATGGCCACCGTGGGGGCCCGCGTGGTGGAAGACGAGCCGATCGACGAGGAAACCATGCAGATGCGCAAAATGCTGAAGACTCCGTTGGAAGACATGGAGCTGAGCGTGCGCGCCAAGAACTGCCTCAAGGCCGCCGACATCAAGACGATGGGCGAGTTGGTGACGCTGGAGATTGCCGACATGATGAAGTTCCGCAACTTCGGCAAAAAGAGCCTCACCGAGCTGGAAAACCTCGTGGAAGAGCGCGGCCTGGAGTTCGGCATGGACTTGGGCAAGTACCGCCTCGACGAAGATTAAGCTTTAACAAGGTGAAGATGTGAAAGCATGGAAAAGGAGGGCCCTGGGGCCCTGGCCACCGCTCTCGCATCTTCACTTTTTTATTTTACTCATTTTCACATTTTTAACCAGTGCGCCCGAGGGGCAGCGGTTCTAATGAGGTTTTGACCCGCCGTGGTCGTTGCCCGCAAGCGCACATTTACTTTTCAGTCCCATGCGACACGGAAAAAAGATTAACCAACTGGGCCGGACCACCGCCCACCGCCACGCCATGATGTCGAACATGGCCACGTCGCTGATTATGCACAAGCGCGTGACCACGACGCTGGCCAAGGCGAAGGCCCTGCGCCAGTACGTGGAGCCCCTGCTCACCAAGTCGAAAGAAGACACGACGCACTCGCGCCGCCTGGTGTTTGCCCAACTGCAAGAGAAAGAAGCTATTAAGGAGTTGTTCGGGGAAGTGGCCGGCAAGATTGCCAACCGTCCCGGCGGCTACACCCGCATCATCAAGCTGAGCGACACGCGCCTGGGCGACAACGCCGAGATGTGCATCATTGAGCTGGTGGACTACAACGAGACCCTGCTCGAAGCCAAAAACGCCGGCGCCGAGAAAGCCACCACCACGCGCCGCTCGCGCAGCCGCAAAGTAGCCGGTGCCGCCAAGCCTGCCGGCGACGCCGCCGTGACCTCGGCCACCGAAGTAACCGGCGAAGCCGTAGCCCCCGCCGCCACCGTGCAGCAGTCGGCCCCGGAGGACACCGCTGCTGACACTGTGAAGGACGGCGAGAGCCGCGACGAAGCCAAAGCAGCCGAGTAGCTGGTTCCGTAAGCCGCGCTTACGTAGCATAAAAAGGGGGACGCGCCGCGAGGTGCGTCTCCCTTTTTCGTTGAGGAAAGGCGCGGGCTGAAATCGAACGGAAGCTGGGGCCCACTTCTTTCGGTTCGCCGCACGGGTCGCGTCGCGCTGACGCCTGGGTTATGACAATGATGGGAAGGGCAGGGCCCCGGGCGCGTGTTATTTTACTGAGTTTCGGCCCAGAGGGGCGGGGTGCTAAAAAACGGAATGATTACCTTGCCGCCGCAACGCGCTTCGGCGGGCATTGGGGCCGCCGGAGCGGGTTTTTTGGACTTTTATTCCCCAACCAACCTTCCTTTTGATGAGCATCATCTCGCAAATTCACGCCCGCCAGATTTTTGATTCGCGCGGCAACCCCACCATCGAAGTGGACGTGACCACCGACAGCGGGGCCACCGGCCGCGCCGCCGTGCCCAGCGGGGCCAGCACCGGCAAGCACGAAGCCGTGGAGCTGCGCGACGACGACAAGAGCAAGTACCTGGGCAAGGGCGTGCTGAAAGCCGTGGACAACGTGAACAGCAAAATTGCCGAAGAGCTGGTGGGCTTCTCGGTGTACGAGCAGGGGCTCATCGACCAGATCATGATCGAGATGGACGGCACGCCCAACAAGGCCAACCTGGGCGCCAACGCCATCCTGGGCGTGAGCCTGGCCGCTGCCCGCGCCGCTGCCCAGGACGCCGGCATGCCGCTCTATCGCTACGTGGGCGGCGTGGGGGCCAGCACCCTGCCCGTGCCGATGATGAACATCCTCAACGGCGGCTCGCATGCCGACAACTCGATTGACTTCCAGGAGTTTATGATCATGCCCGTGGGGGCCCCCTCGTTTTCGGAAGCCCTGCGCTGGGGCACCGAGATTTTCCACAACCTGAAGAACGTGCTCAAGAAGCAAGGCTTCAGCACCAACGTGGGCGACGAGGGCGGCTTTGCGCCCAACATCAAGTCGAACGAGGACGCCATTAAAATCGTGTTGCAGGCCATTGAGGTGGCCGGCTACCGCCCCGGCGAGGACGTGATGATTGCCATGGACGCGGCCGTGTCGGAGTTCTACGAAGACGGCGTGTACCACTTCAAAAAGAGCACCGGCGACAAGCTGACCTCGGGCCAGATGGTGGACTACTGGGCCGATTGGGTGAAAAAATACCCC
>JANXOE010000308.1 GCA_025353745.1 Hymenobacter sp. | reverse complement strand
CCCCGAAGCAGTTACAAGAAGCGGTTACAAAAAGATGCTGCCACTACTTCACCCCGGCTGCCCAGGCGTCCATCTTCTTTTCCAGCACGGCCAGCGGCATCGAGCCGTCTTGCAGAATGGCGTCGTGGAACGCGCTGAGCGAGAACTTGCTGCCCAGCTGCTTTTCGTAGCGGGTGCGCAGCTCCCGGATTTTCAGGGCCCCGACCTTGTAGCCCAGCGCCTGGCCCGGAATGGCCATGTAGCGCTCGATGGCCGACGTGGCGTCCGGCCGGCTCATGGACAGGTTGGCGAGCATGTAGTCGATGGCTTGCGCGCGGCTCAGGCTGCGGCTGTGCAGGCCGGTGTCCACCACCAGGCGCACGGCGCGCAGCTGCTCGTCGCCGAGGGCCCCCATGTACTGGTACGGGTCGGTGTAGAGGCCCAGCTCCTTGCCCAGGCTTTCGCAGTACAGGGCCCAGCCCTCCACGTAGGCGTTCTGGCTACCGAAGCGGCGGAACTTGGGCAGGGCGGTGTTTTCCTGCTGCAGCGAAATCTGGTAGTGGTGCCCGGGAATGGCTTCGTGCAAAAACAGCGACTCCATGCCCGAAGTGGTGTTGAACTTGGTGGCGTCGAGGATGGGCACGTAAAAAATGCCCGGCCGCGTGCCGTCCGCCGAGCCCTGGTTGTACTCGGCCGAAGCCGAAGCGGCCCGGAAAGCCTCCGTCTGCCGGATTTCAAACGGCGTTTTGGGCACCTTGTTGAACATCCGCTTCAGGTTGGGGGCCATGCGCTGGTGAATGGTTTCAAAAGCCGCCAGCACCTGCGCCGGCTTGGTGTAGGGCGTGAACCGCTTGTCGGTTTTCAGGTGCTCAAAAAATGCCGGCAGGTCGCCCTTGAAGCCCACGCTGGCCTTCACCCGCTCCATCTCGGCCCGGATGCGGGCCACCTCGGCCAGCCCCAGCTGGTAAATTTCGGTGGGCGTTTGGTCGGTCGTCGTCGAGTTGGCCACCAGGTACGTGTACATGGCCGGCCCGCCGGGCAGGGCCCCCAGGCCGCTCGTGGCGCGGGCCTTGGACAGGTACTCGGTTTGCAGGAAGTCGCCGAGCTTTTTGAACGCCGGGTTCAGCTCCGTGCCGATGGCCTTTTGGTAAGCGGCCGCCAGCCGGGCCTTGTCGGCGGCCGGGAAATTCTTCGGAAACTTGTTGATGGGCGCGTAAAACAAGCTCTTGGCGGGGTCGGCCACCACCAGGTCGTGCATTTGGGGCAGCATCTTCACCACCAGCGTTTTGGGCAGCACCACGCCGGCCTTTATCCCGGCCCGGAAATTGGCGATGGCCGTGTCGGCCCACACCGCGAAGCCCTTGGTGCGGCCCAGCCAGTTGTCGTAGTCCTTCACCGTTTTGAAGGGCTGAATGCCCTCGCCCGAGCCCATCTGGCCCATGGTGAGCGGCAGGGCGTAAAACTGGTTGAAGGGCATCATCCAGGTGTTGAGCTTCAGCCCGGCCAGGTTTTGCTGCATCTGGTACCGGAAAACGTCGTAGCTGAGCTGGTCGTTGGCGCTGAGCTTGGCGCGGTCGAAGCGCTCCAGCCGGTCGAGGTAGGTTTGGTAGAACGTGCGCAGCGTGTCGCGGTAGGCGCGGGTGCCGTCGTTGGGCAGCTGGTCGTTGAAGCGGTTGTCGCCCTGGGCCGTGGCCGAGAGCGGGTCGAGGCGCGACTGCTTCTCCCAAAAGGCATCGAACAGCCCGGCCAGGGCCTTCGGGTCGGCGAGGGTGGCGCCGGCGACCGCGCCCGATTCGGCGGGCTTGGCTTGGTTGCAGGCCGTGGCCAGGGCCGCGGCGGCGAGCCCGGCGAGCAAAAGTTTTTTCATGTGAGGCGAAAGCGAAGCAAATTTTACCGCCAAGCTACGGGCCAGCCGCCACACGCCGCCGAAGAAAACCGCCGCCGCCGCCGGGCCCCGGCGAAAAGCCGCGGCGAGCGGGCCGTCGCTCTACCTTTACCGGCTTGACTGGGGGCCGCTGGGCGCGGGCAGCCCGGCCGGCACGCCGTGCCCCGGCGCCCCTCCACAACTCCATTAACACTTAATATTTCAAGGGCTTGCTTTCGATTTCTTCGCTTACCAATCGGCTGCTGCTGCTCGCCATGCTGGCGGCCCCGGTGCTGGCTTTGGCCCAGCACCACGCGCCGCGCCGCCACCCCCAAGCCGCCGCCCGCCGCGCCCCGGCGGCCCGCGCGGCGGCCTCCGCCGTGCGGGCCGCCGGCAGCCCGGCCTTCACCCGGTACCTGCACTCGGCCTGGGTCGATTCGCTGATGCGCACGCTCACGCCCGACCAGCGGGCGGCGCAGCTGTTCATGGTGGCCGCGTATTCCAACCGCCAACGCATCGACGAAGACTCGGTCTCGACGCTTATCCAGCAGTACGGCGTCGGGGGGCTGATTTTTTTTCAAGGGGGCCCCGTGCGGCAGGCCAAGCTGCTGAACCGCTACCAGGGCCAAGCTAAAATCCCGCTGCTGGTGGCCCTCGACGGCGAGTGGGGCGCGGGCATGCGCCTGGACAGCATCGAGAAATTTCCGTTTCAGATGAGCCTGGGGGCCGTGGCCGGGGCCGACTCGGCCCTGTTCTACGACATGGGGCGCGAGGTGGCCCGGCAGTTCCGGCGGCTGGGCATGCACGTCAACTTCGCCCCGGTGGTCGACGTGAACAACAACGCCGCCAACCCCGTCATCGGCTTCCGCTCGTGGGGCGAAAACCCGGGGGCCGTCGTGCGCGCCAGCCGCCAGTACATGCGCGGCCTGCAGGACGCCGGCGTGCTGGCCGTGGCCAAGCACTTTCCCGGCCACGGCGACGTCGACACCGACTCGCACCTGGCCCTGCCGCTGGTGCGCGTCGACCGCCGCCGCCTCGACTCGCTGGAGCTGCCGCCCTTCCGCCGCCTGATTGCCAGCGGGTTGGGGGGCATGATGGTGGCCCACCTCAACGTGCCGGCCCTCGACAGCACGGGCACGCCCACCACGCTCTCGCGGCCGGTGGTGACGGGCCTGCTGCGCAACCGGCTGGGCTTCAACGGCCTGATTTTCACCGACGCCATGAACATGAAGGGCGTCATCAGCAAGTACCCGTCCGGCGAAGCCGACGTGCGGGCCCTGCAAGCCGGCAACGACGTGCTGGAGTTCAGTAAAAACATTCCGCTCGCCCTGCAGATGGTGCGCGCGGCCGTGGACAGTGGCCGCCTTTCGCAGCAGGAAATCGACCTGCACTGCCGCCGCGTGCTGGCCCTCAAGCAGTGGGCCGGCCTGAACCACTACCGGCCCGTCGCGCTCCCGAACCTCGTCGCCGACCTCAACCCGCCCCACGCCCAGTACCTCAGCCACCGCCTCACCGAGCTGAGCCTCACGCTGCTGCGCAACCAACAGAACCTGCTGCCCCTGCGCCGCCTCGATACGCTGCGGGTGGCCACGCTGGTGCTCGGCGGGGCCCCGCGCGACACCACGGATTTCCAAAAAGCCGTGGCCGACTACGTCCCCGCGGCCCATTTCCATGCCCCGGCCGCGCCCACGCTCGACGAGCTGACGCGGCTGCGCACGGCCCTCAAATCCTACAACCTGGTGCTGGTGAGCCTGCAAAGCCTGGGCCGCCTGCCGGCCACCGGATTCGGCATCACGCCCGAAGACAACCTGCTGCTGCGCGAGCTGGCCGGGCCGGGCCAGCAGCTGGTGCTCAGCGTGTTCGGCTCGGCCTACGCCGTGGCCAAGGTGCGCGACCTCGACCGCGCCGCCGCCGTGGTGCTGGCCTACCAGGAAAGCCCCAACGCCCAGCGCCTGGCCGCGCAGCTCATCTTCGGCGGCATCGGGGCCCAAGGCACGCTCCCCGTGACGGTGTCCGACAAGTTCCCGCGGGGCTTCGGCCTGAAAACCGAAGGCGGCCTGCGCCTGCGCTACGCCCACCCCGAAGACGTGGGCCTCGACGGCCGCCTCGAAGCCCGCGTCGACAGCCTCGTGGGCCAGGCCCTGGCGGCCCAGGCCGTGCCGGGCTGCCAGGTGGTGGTGGCCCGGCGCGGCACCGTGGTGCTGCGCAAAAGCTACGGCAACCAGACCTACGCCGGCTACGGCGACGCCGCCCCCCCGCGGCCCCTGAAAAAAGCAAGCCGCCCCAAGGAGGCTGCCGCGCCCGCGGGGCCCCTGAGCGTGCCCCGGCGCGTGGCCGACGACGATCTTTACGACCTGGCCTCGCTCACCAAGCTGCTGGCCGCTACGCCGGCCCTGCTCAAGCTGGAGCAGGCCGGCAAATTCAGCCCCGACAGCACGCTGGGCAATTACTTTCCTTTCCTGCGCGGCACCGACAAGGCCCCCCTGAAAATGCGCGACGTGCTGGCCCACCAGGCCCGCCTCCGGGCGTTCATTCCGTTTTGGCAGGAGCTGACGAAGAAAAACGGGGCCCTGCGCCGCCGCTATTTCCGCGCCGACTCGTCGGCCCGCTTCCCGCTGCAAGCGGCCCGGGGCCTGTGGGCCAGCCGCCGGCTGCCGGCCCGCATTTACAAGGAAATCGGGGCCTCGCCGCTGAACGACAAGCCCGGCTACGTGTACTCCGACCTCTCCTTTTTGCTGTACCCCGAGCTGGTGCGCGCGCGCACCGGGCTGCCGCTGGAAGACTTTTTGCGGCGCGAAGTGTACGGGCCCCTGGGGGCCGCCACGCTGGGCTTCCGACCGGCGCGGCGCTTCCCGCTGGCCCGCCTCGTGCCCACCGAGTACGATTCCACCTTCCGCCGCCAGCTGCTGCACGGCACGGTGCACGACGAGGGCGCGGCGCTGCTGGGCGGCTTTTCGGGCCACGCCGGCCTGTTCGGCAACGCCAACGACGTGGCCAAGCTGGTGCAGACCTACGCCTGGGGCGGGCGCTACGGCGGCCAGCAGATCTTCGACAAAGCCCTGCTCGACGAGTGGACGCGCTGCCAGTTTTGCCCCGACAACCGCCGCGGCCTGGCCTTCGACCGCCCCGCCGCCCACCCGGCCCTGAACTTCGCCCCCGGCTCGTCGCCGGCCGCCTACGGCCACACCGGCTACACGGGCACCGCCTTCTACGTCGAGCCCAAGTACGACCTCGTGGTGGTGTTCCTCGCCAACCGCGTGCACCCCACCCGGCGCAACAATAAAATCTCGGAGCTCAACGTGCGCACCGGCGTCATGCAGCTGGCCATCGACAGCGTAATAAATCCTTGATCAGCAGGGCCCCGGCGGTCCTCAAATCAGCTTCATTACCCAGGGCAGCGGCAGCCATTTCATGGCGCGGGCCATCAGGGCCCAGGGCCAGCCGGGCACGAAGGCCTGCACCGGCTCCCGCTCGATGGCCCTGACGAGGGCCCGGCAGCCGGTGGCGGTGTCGACCATGTAGGGCGTGGATTTTACCTTGGCGTTGATTTCGGAGCGGATGTAGCCGGGGTACATGGTGCTCACTTTGATGGGCGAGCGCAGCAAATCGGCCCGGATGCCTTCGGTGAGGGCGGCCAGGCCGGCTTTGGTGGCAGCGTAGGTGGTTTGGGCGCGCGGCATGCCGCGCATGGCCGACACCGACGAGATGGTGACCAAATGCCCCGCGTTCTGGGCCCGGAAAATCTCCAGGGCCGCCTCGCACTGCGCCAGGGCGGCCACGAAATTGGTCTGGGCCGTTTGCACGTTGGCGTAGAAGTAGCCGGTGCCCAGCGAGGCGCCTTTGCCCATGCCGGCGTTCACAACGATGCGGTCGAGGGCCCCCAGGTCGGCCTTGAACGCCCGAAACACCTCGAACACCCGGTCGTGGTCGTTGACGTCCAGGGCCCTGACGAAAACTTTAATGCCCGGGTAAGCCGTTTCCAGCTCCGCCTTCAGCGCGTCGAGGCGGTCGGTGCGGCGGGCACAGAGGGCCAGGTTGCGGCCCATGCGGGCGTACTCGCGGGCCATGCCCTCGCCCAGGCCCGAGCTGGCCCCGGTGATGAGAATGTTTTGACGGATCATGGAAGCAGCTGTCGGTGAGTAGTTGGCTCTGAATCGTAAATAGTTAGCGATTATCAATATGACCGCTTTTTTCGCTTCTCACTTATACCCTTTTCATGGCGCGGCGGCAGCGCCAGTGCAGGTAGTGCACGAAAACCCAGAAGTTTCGGAAGGCCGGGTTGCGGGTTTGGCGGTGGTGGTAGCGGTAGTAAATCTGCTGCGCGATGGCCGACAGGCGGAACAGGCCATACACTTCGTAAAAGGCCCAGTTTTCGGGCTGGATACCGGTTTTGGCGCAGTAGTAGGCCACCACTTCCTGCCGCGTGAGCATGCCCGGCAGGTGGGTGGGCTGGCGGCGGGTGGCCTGGGCCAGGAAGTCGTCGTCGGCCTGCACCCAGTAGGCCAGCAGGTTGCCCAGGTCCATGAGCGG
>JANXOE010000279.1 GCA_025353745.1 Hymenobacter sp. | reverse complement strand
GCCACCTGGGCCTGAATTTCCTGGATGGCGTCGAGCGAAATCGGGTTGGCGCGGGCCGAGCTGCCGGGCAGGCCGCTGGTGCCGCCCTGCCCGCCGAGCGAGGGCGAGAAGCCGATGGCGTCGTTGTTCACGGCCCCGTCGAGGGTGATGTTGTTGTAGCGGAACGAGGTGCCGGCGAACGAGTTGTTGGAGTTGCGCGGGTCGAGGCGGGTGAAGTCCTGGATGCTGCGCGAAATGGTGGGCAGCTGCTGAATGGCGGCGCGGCCCACGTTGGTGCCGGCCCCGGTTTTGGTGGCTTCGGTGTTGCCCACCACCACTACTTCGTTGAGCTGCTGGGCCTCGGCGGCCAGCACAATGTTCAGGCGGGTGGTGTTGCCCAGGGTCAGGAACACGCCGCCGATGGTTTGCTCCTTGTAGCCCACGTACGTTACCGTCACGTTGTAAGGGCCGCCGGGGGCCAGGTTCGGGATGCTGAAGCGGCCATCGATTTCGGTGCCGGTGCCGCGCTTGGTGCCGGTGGGGGCGTTGGTGGCCACCACGGTCACGCCGATCAGGTCTTCGCCCTTGTCAGAAGTGACCTTGCCGCTGAGGGCGGAAGTGGTTACCTGGGCACGGGCAGTCGTCGTCCAGGCCAGTAGCACAAGCAGCAGGCCCCGGAAGAAAACGGTACGATTAGTAGGCATATAAATGCGGGTTTGTTTACGGCCGCAAAGTTCCGACCCGCAGTTGGCCGTTTTCCGGAATCAGTATTGCATAATCGTTGTGTTATCGAAGCTGCGGGTAACCTAGCGGTAATATTGGCGGCGGCACGGCCCCGGCGAGCGGGCCGGCCCGCCATTCCTGGCAGCGCAGCAAAGCCGCCAACGGCGCTGCCCGGCGCGAATGCTGTTCTTTGCGGCCCCAAGCCCCGAGAAGCCCGGTAGCCGCCCGGGCCCCGGGGCCCCGTACCCATTGCCAACTCACTCAATAAATTAAACGGATGCTTATTTCCATGACCGGCTACGGCCAGGCCCACCGCGAAACCGACGCCTACACCGCCACCGTCGAGCTCAAATCCCTCAACTCCAAAACCCTCGACCTCACCCTGCGCCTGCCGCGCTTCCTGCTGCCCCACGAGCTGGAAATCCGCAATGCCGTGGCCAAGGCCCTGCTGCGCGGCAAAATCAACCTCAGCCTGGATTTTGTGCGGCCCACCGCGGCCCGCACCGCCACCGTCCTTAACAAGGAGGCCCTCACCGCCGCCTACCACGAGCTGCACGCCGTGGCCCAGGCCCTGGGCTTGCCCACCGGCGAAGCCACCCTGCTGGCCGCCCTGCGCCTGCCCGGCGTGCTGCCCAGCGCCGCCGAAGCCCGCGACGCCGAGCCCGTCGAAACCGCCGTGCCGTGGGCCGAGCTGCAGCCGCTGCTGCACGAGGCCCTGGCCGCCATGCAGCAGTTTCGCAGCGACGAGGGCCGCACCCTCACGGCCGAGATCCTGGGCTACGTGGCCACCATCCGGCAGCAGCTGGCCGCCGTGGAGCTGCACGACCCCAACCGCGTGGCCCACGTGCGCCAGCGCCTCCAGGCCCAGGTAGCCGAGCTGGCCGCCCACGAGCAGTTCAACGCCACCCGCTTCGAGCAGGAAGTGCTCTATTATATCGAAAAGCTCGACATCGCCGAGGAAAAAGTGCGCCTGGCCGCCCACCTCACCTACTTCGAGCAGGCCGCCCACCAGCCCGACGAAGCCGCGGGCAAAAAGCTGGCCTTCCTGGCCCAGGAAATCGGCCGCGAGATCAACACCATCGGCTCCAAGGCCAACGACGCCACCGTGCAGCACCTAGTGGTGGGCATGAAGGAAGAGTTGGAAAAAATCAAGGAGCAGCTTAACAACATCCTATAAGCCCAGCCCTAATCGCCGTAGACAGTCTTCAAAATTAGCAAAAAGATGAAATATTTTTTGGCATTATTCTAATTAAATAATGTGTCTTCAAAATATTGAGTATAATTCATGAAGGAAGGCTAAAATTACATTTTGAGTATGAAAATCTCTCAAAATACGGCTAAAATAGGCATTTTATCAATATTTTTGCTTTTACATTTAAAAGACAAAAAACAATTTTTGGGGCTTTTTTCTAAGATATCGCCGAACAGCGATTTTTTGTTTTAACGAGATTTTATACTTTTACAATTACGGCGCCTTACCTTTCAATCCCGCTCACCCCTGCTACCTTCCTATCGCGTTCCACCTGAACCCACTTGTTATATGAAACCTACACTTTTACTCTGCCTCCTGGGCCTCCTCTTAACGGCTGCCCGGCCCGCGTCCGAGATTGAGCTGGTGAAAAAGCACGTGCTCAGCGAGCGGGTTGAGATCCTCATCCCGAAAGGGTTCGAGGTGATGAGCGAGCAGCAGATGGACTTTGCCTACGCCAAAGCCCAGAGCCGCCCCAGCGTCATCTTCACCAACAACAACCTCGTCAGCCTGGCCTTCAACTACTCCGACAACGAGTCCGACCAGGACATGGTGGAAGTGTACGCCACGACGTTCTCCAAAACCTACCACAAGCAGTACAAAGACGCCACGTGGTTCGGCGACGGCGTGAAGAACATCAACAACCACAAAGTAGGCTACCTCGAGTTCATGAAGCCCGAGATGGGCCACGAAGTGTACACCCTGGTGTTTTTCACCGACGTGCAAGGCAAGCTCATGATCTGCACCTTCAACTGCGCCGACCGCCAGAAGCCCGAGTGGGAGCCGGTGGCCAAGCAAATCATGCTCTCGGTGAAAGCCAACGGCTAGCCTGACCGGCGCAACCGCAAACCCAAGAGGGCCCCTCTGCCAGCCGGCGGAGGGGCCCTCTTGGGTTTGGCGCGCAGCGCTACACCTGGGCGGCAAGGGGCCCGCGGCGGGCCAGCCCGGCGGCCAGCGCCAAGGCCAGCACCGCCCCGAGGGTGTCGCTGAGCAGGTCCGACCATTCGGCGTGGCGGCCCAGGTGCATGGCGAATTGCAAGCCTTCGATGAGGGCCCCGAAGGCGATGCTGCCGGCCAGCACCAGCGCCCCGGCCTGGGGGACCAGCACCGGCCAGCGGCGCTGCCGCCGCAGCGAAAACCAGCTCAGCCCCGCCAGCACGGCAAACACGCCCGCGTGGGCCGCCGTGTCGAAGGAAAGCAAGTGCCAGGTGGGCGTGCGCGGCATTTCGTCGGCCGGCGTGAGGGTGAGCAACAGCACCACGCCGGCCCACAACAAGGGCAGCGCGGCATACGGCCGGCGGCCCGGGCGCGGCAGGTTTGGCACGGCGCGGCGGCTTAGGCCCCCACCAGCTCGCCGTAGGCGGCGGCGCTGAGCAGGCCTTCGACTTCGGCCGGGTTGGCGATGGACAGCTTCACCATCCAGCCGTCGCCGTAGGGGTCCGAATTCACGGTTTCGGGGGCATCGGCCAGCTTGGGGTTTACCTCCAACACGGTGCCGGTGAGGGGGCTGAACAGATCAGACACCGTTTTTACGGCCTCCACTGTGCCGAACACGTCGTGCTGGGCCACTTCTTTGTCAAGCGTGTCGATGTCGACGTACACGATGTCGCCCAGCTCGCGCTGCGCGTGGTCGGTGATGCCGACGTACGCCACGTCGCCTTCCACGCGAATCCATTCGTGGTCTTTGGTATAATGCAAGGTGGTGGGCAGGGTCATTGGGCGAAGAAGTAAGGAGGTGAATGAATAAAGGCCGGTGTGGGCCCAAAAGTAAGAAAATCGACGCGGGCACCCGAACCCTTCTCCGGCAGGGCCCCGCGCCGCAGCCGGCCGCTACTGCGTCAGGCTGTAGCGCAGCTGGAAGCCGCCCTCGGTGTTGGCGTTGCGGAAGGCATTGCTAACGCGGGGCGTGGTGATGGTTTGGGTGAAATAAAACTGCAGGTTCAGGCGGGTGTTGAGCAGGTAGTCGACCGTGGGCCGCAGCTGGAGCTGGCGCGAGCCGTTGGTGATCTGGCTGGTGGGCGTGCCCACGCTGGCGGGGTTGGCGGGCGTGGCCGCGGTGGGGTCCACGGTGTTGAGGATGCTGCGCTGGATGGTCACGTTGTCGTTGATGCTCAGGTCCAGGCGCGTGGTAAGGGCATTTTTCAGCACCCGCTGCTCGCCGCCCACCCGGAAGGGCAGCTTGAGGCCCGTGGCGGCGTAGCCGAAGCCGATGACCAGGGCCGTGGTGTGCAGCTCCGTCACCTGGGCGTTGGTGGTGTTCAGGGCCAGGGCGCGGTCGGTGCGGTACTCCACGCGGCCGGTTACCTTGTTCAGGGTCTGGAAGTTCACGCCAATCAGCGGGGCCAGGTGCTCCACGATGCTCACCTGCCCGATGACGTAGTACGGGATGTACTGCCCAGTGCCGCTCACGCGGCTGGGGAAGTCGAGGTATTCCTGGTCGTACAGCGTCGAGGTGGTGTAGGTGCCCACGCTGTAAGTCGAGTTGTAGGCGTGGGTGAGGGCAAACGAAGTGAAGTAATCGCGGAAAAACGGCACCTGCGAAAGCCCGTTGTACTGCACGTTCCAGTTGGGAATGGGCAGGTGGTCGAACGGGTTGAACTTGCTGGCCTTGTAGCCGTCCGACGACCGGCCGTGGTAGGCGTCGAGAAAGGCCGGAATCAGCACGTCCTGCGAGTTGTAGCTGTAGGTGCCCGGCTTGCCCGTCACGGGGTCGAGCTGCGTGTTGGCCGCCGCCAGCTGGTCGCGGATGGAGCCCCGGTTGGCCACGAACCGCGCGAAGGCCTTGGAAATCTCCCCGTTGGCGCTCAGGTCGTTGAACAGCGTGTTGATGGTGATGGTGCTGACGCTGAACGAGCCCGAGCCCAGCGACTGCCGCGGGGCCAGCACTTTGTTGCCGTTGCCGTCGAGCAGCGGCTGCAACGTCAACGTGTCGAGCTGGTTGCGGTAGTACGATTCGATGTTGCGCACCTTTTGCTGCCGGGCGTCGAGCTGGATGTTGAAGTCGCGGAACGGTTCCAGGGTGGTGCGCAAGATCACGCTCTGGGTGAGCAGGCTGCTGAGCGGCGTATTCAGGTATTCGCTGCTGCCGGTGTACCAGTTGTTGCCGTTGGCGTAGGCGTAGAGGTCGGGCAAATCGTACTGCTTGCCGAGCACAAACGGCAGGCCCGGCGCGACGATGCCCGGCCCCCGGAAGTGGGTCAGGCCGAAGGCCGTGGTGCCCGGCAGGTAGCCCGGCAGCAGCGTGCCGCTGGATTGCGAAAAGGTGAAGTTCAGCGAGCGGGCCGTCATCAGCGAGCGCAGCACGGCCTTGGCGGCGCGCACCAGCACCGGCGTGGTGTCGCGGGGGGCCTCCTGGGTGGGCTTCGGGCGGGCGCCGTCGGCCCCGGGCGGGGGCGGCACCGGGCGGGGCGCGGGCGGCGGGGCGTTATTGATGATGTTCAGAAACTTCACCTTGTTGTAGAGCTTCACCAAGTCAATGCGGCCGTTGGCGCTCACCTCGCGGTTGTTCTGGATGGTGTTGCCCAGGTCGAGGCGGGTGGTCAGCGTGTCCTGGGCTTCGATGCCCGTCGGCACCGGGTACTTGGGCGCACGCAGGGCCGTGGACGCCGCCTGCCAGGTGTAGTGGGCCGAGTAGCGGGCATCGGCGCTGAGCCAGTCGGTGAGCGGAAACTTGTCGAGCGGCAGGCGGTACGTGGCGGCCACCGTCTGGTTGAACAAGGTGGTGCGGCCCCCGGCCAGCAGGTGTTCGCGGATGAGGCGGCGGTTTTCGACGGCCTCCGGGCTGGTGCCCACCGAGCGGCCCACGCCCTCGTCGATGATGCCGCGGTTGGTGGCGGTGTAGTCGATGGTCAGGGCCTTGGTCAGGGCCCAGCTCAGGTCATATATCCGGTTGATGTAGAACACCTTCTGGTACACGCCCGGGATGCCGAACGTGGTGGGCACCTCCCCCGGGTTCACCACCCGCTGCAAAAACCGCTCGTTGTAGCGCCGGTCCAGGTCGATGCGGAAAGCGAAGCGCGAGGGCAGCGGCGTGAAGTTCACCTGCTGCAAAAACTTCAGGTACGGGTTGTCCAGGGCCTTCACGCTGGCGAAGGGCGTGTAGTTTTTGGGCGTGGTCTGGAACGTGTAGGCCGCCGCCGCCGTGAACGAGCGGGTGTAGTCGCTCTCGGTGCGCACGTCGGAGTGGCGGCGCTCGGCGATGGAGTAGCTCAGGGCCACGTTCTCGATGTCCCAGGGCCGGGGCTGGCGCGGAGCGGCCACGGCGCCCCCCCCGGCCGGGGGGGCCGCCACCACGCGTTCCCTGCGCACGTTCAGCAGCGAGAGGCTGCGGGTAGAGGTCTGGTCAATCACCTTTTGGCGGTACTCGGCGCGGGCGTTGGCGTCCTTGAACTTCTCCAGGCTCTGGCTTAATTTGGTGTCGGGGTCGAGGGGGTCGTACTCGGGCGAGCGGCGCTCGGTGCCCACTTGCAGCAGCACCGGCACGCGCAGGTTCAGCTGGGCGGGCAGCAGCTTGTCGGCGGCCACGGTGGCGTTCAGGTCGCCGCGGAGTACGTCGTCGAGCGAGCGCTGCTGGGCCTTGTCCTGCAAGCCGCCGAAGCCCACGCTGGTGAAGCTGCCGGTGGCCGTGACGGTGGCCAGGTCGGCCATTTTCACGTTCAGGCGGGCGTTGGCAGCGTAGCCGGCTTGCTGCTCGAAGTCGAACACCCGCAGCTCGTCGGCCCACAGGTTCACGCTTTTGTTGCCCACGTCGCCCGAAGTCGGGTTCAGAATGCCGATCATGCAGCCCTGCACGGCCGACAGGTCGGGGTTGCCCACCACCGTGATGGTGTCCCCGTTGGCCAGCCTTACGTGGTACGGAACCGTATAATTGGGGTTTGCCTGCTTGTTGCGGGCCGACTTGGCGTCGATAAAATCCTGAAACGACACGTCGACGTTGTTCGCCTCGGGCCACACCTCCTGCTGGGTGGTCTGGCCGGCTTGGGTTATCGTCAGCGGCAGGCGGTACTCGTAATAATTCTGGGTGTAGTCGGTGCCGATGCGCACGAAGGCTTGCACGTCGCCGTCGCGCACGCTGGGGTCGTCGGAGTCGCCGTGCAGGTACAGGCGCAGGCGCTTGTAGCGCAGCAGGTTCAGGGTCAGGTTTTTGTAGGCAGCTTTGGCGTAGCCATCGCGCAGGCCCGTCACCGACAGGCGCAGGCTCTGCTCGTTCTGAACGCGGGCCACGGCCGAGCTGCCGTACTCGGTGTCGCGCGTGATGTTGGGCGGCGTCACGTAGGGAATGGCGCCCTTGGTGGCCGACTGGCCGTTTTCCTCCACGCTCACCGTCGAGATGCTGAAGGCGTCGGCGTCGGTGAGCACGTTGCTCGGCAAGTTGTTCTGGCTCTGCGAAATGCGGTAGTTGTAGCGCCGCCACTGGTTGGCCACGAACTGCGGCTGCACCAGGCGCAGCACCACCGGTTGCTGCCAGCCGGTCATGTACATCCGAATGAAGCGAATGGACTTGTAGCCGAAGTCCGTCTGGCTGGTCACGCCGTTCACCACCGCGCGGGTGGGCTGGCGAATCGGGATGCGGAACTGGTACCAGTCCACCTTCTCGCCGGTGGCGCCCACCAGGGCCGTCACCTTGTCGATGATGTAGTTCTGGCCCACTTGCAGCGCGTTGGGGCCGTTGGCCGGGCCCAGCGGCAGGTTGTACTCGTAGTAGCGCTCCACGTCCTGCACCACGTTGTCGCGGTTCAGGTCTTCCTTGTCCGGGTACGCCGTCGAAGTGAACCGGCTGTTTTCGGGCGAGTTGTTTTCGTAGCCGTTGTAGTCTTTGTAGCGGCCCAGGATTTTGGTGCCGCCCGCCACGGCCGTGCCGTTGGGGCCGTTGCTGTCGTAAGCCGGGTCGAGGTGGTAGCGAAAATCGTCGCCCGACGGGTCGGGAATGGCGCCGTAAACGGCCGGGATGTTGCTGTTGGGCCGGGCCACCAGCAGGCTTTTCTCGTCCGCGTCGTTGTAGCCGTCGAGGCCCACGTCCTGGGCCGCCCGCCCGCCCGGGGCCCCGCTAAAGGCATCGGTGAGGAACTCCTGCCGGCCCACCCGCCCCCAGATGGTGCGGCGGGCCCGGCCGGCGGTGTCGGCCTGGTCGGGCGTGGGCAGGCCGTTCTCAAACTCTTGCTGGTTGTTGTCGCGCAGCAAATCCTCGCTCACGTTGCCCAGGTTGATGACCAGCCGGCCGCCGGTGGTGTTGTTGGCAGCCGGGTTTTCCGAGTCGTCCACCTTGCCTTTGGGCGTGGTGATGAACGGGTCGAGCATCCAGAACTCCAGGTACTCGATGTTGGCGTTGTCGAAATCGGTGTCGAAGGTGATGGCCCGCGAAATCCCGCCAAATCGGTTGTCAATCAGCTCCGCTCCCGTGTTGTTCTGAAAGTGCCGCCCGTCGGCCTGGATGTTGGGCGTGTAATTGTAGGGCCCCCGCTCGCCGGGGAAGTAGGCCATGTCGAAGGTGTACTCGTAGCCGTTGCCGGTGGCCCCCAGGTCTTTGTTGGGGAACACCTCGTTGCGCGGCACGCCGCGGGTGTAGTGGTTGGCGAGCGCGGCGTCGCCGGTGGCGATGTTGGGCGGCGCGCTGGGGCCCCCGGTGTAGTACGTCTGATCCACGGTGTACCAGGCCAGCTTGGCGCGGCGGTAGTTCACGCTCAGGCCGGTAGCGGAGGAGATGGGCGAGGGCGTGGCCGCCAGGCGCCAGGCCGGCACGGCCGTCAGGCCCCCCAGCGTGTAGGGCGTGCGGGCGTTCTCGAAGTCGTCGAGGTAGCTCACCCCGTTCTCGCCGCGGCCCAGCTGCGAGCGGCCCGCCAGCAGCTTGGCAAACTCGCCGCTGAAGGCGATGGTCGATATTTCTTTGGTCGAATAAAACGGCAGCCGGTCGAGCAGCTTGGTCAGCACCCGGCTGTCCTTGCGGAGGCTGCCGTCGAGGCCCACGATGCTGTTGTTGGCCGGCTCGTCGCCGATGTTCACGCGGTTGATGCCGGGGGCCTGGTTTTCGAGCAGGTACAGGGCCGTGCCGCCGAGGGTCACGTCCTTGTCGAGGCGGTAGTCGAGGCGCGTGCCCAGCAGGCGGCGCGGCTGCACCTGCACCAGGGCGTTTTTCTCGAACGTGACGCGCAGCTCGTTGGCGGCCGCCAGGTACGACGGGTTCAGGATTTTCACCTTCGCCTGGTCGTAAAACACCTGGTAGTCGGTGCCTTCGGTGAGCAGCGTCGAGCCCGAAAACACCCGCACCGAGCCCTGCGCCACCCCGATGCCCGGCAGGCTGATTTCGTCGGTGCTGGCGCCCTGGTAGCGCCCGCGCAGGAAAAATTTGTCCTTTTCCTGGCGCTGCTGGGCGTCGCTCTGGGTTTGGTTGTACAGCTCCGAGTACACGTATTTCTGGAGCAGCGTCCGCTCGGCGGCCGGGTTCGCGCCCGGTGTGGTGCCCGTGGTGTCGAACTTCGCCCGCAGGTAGTCGCCGAACGGCTGCACGCTGGGAAAAATGATTTTGCCCAGCTCGGGGTTGACGGTGACGCCGGGAAAAAAGTCGAAGTTGCCGTCCGGGTTGCGGTCGTTGTTGGGGTTCACGCGGTCCAGGCCCAGCACCTGGATCAAGGGCACGTTCTGGATTTTAGCGCCTTCCTTGAGCGAAATCAAGTCGACGCCCGTCACGTCGTCTTTGTAAATGAGCTGGAACTGAAAATTGTCGCGGTTGAGCTGGGTGGTGTTCAGGGAATAGATGTTTTTCATCATCAGGTCCCAGGTCGGCGAGTTGCGCGTGGAGGGCCCCGGGGGCACCAGCGGGTCGGGCCGCGGCGCGGGCAGCACGCCCACGCCGGGGTTGCTGGCGCGCAGCAGCTTGAGGAACACCACCGCGTCGGGGGCCACGCCGGTGTAGTCCTGCGAGATTTCGCCCACCTTATAAGTCTGGCCGTTAAATATGTAGGAGTAGCCCACGCCCAGCACCTGGTCGGGCAGCAGGGCCGTGTTCAGCGAGAGGTAGCCCAGCTCGGCGTTGAAGGTGTACTCGCTGGGGTCGAGCTTGCGGGCCCGCACCCGCTCGTAGTCGAGGTTTTTGGCCAGGCCCAGGCCGCCGAGGTAGGAATCCACCGTCAGGTCGTTGCGCGACTGGGCCCCGGCGGCCACCAGCGCGGCGTACTCGCGGTTGCCCTTGTTGTTGTCGGCCGGCGTCAGGCGCGAGGCGCCCGGCCGGGCAAACTGCTGCTGGTACACCCGCAGCGGCTCGGCCACGTCCATCAGGGCCACCACGTTGCGCAGGCTGGCGGTGGTGCGGTTGTCGTTGGTCACGTACACCTCCAGCTGGGTGATCTGCACGCCGCTCTGCACGGTGGGCAGGTTGCGCAGGGCCACGTCGTAGCGCTCGCGGAAAAACTGCGAGAGGAAAAAGTGCTTGTCTTTTTCGTACTGGCTGGCTTTGAGCTCGAACTGCCGGCTTTGGGCCCCGTTCTGCACCCGCACCTCGTCGGCGGTGCCGCGCACGGTGGCGGCCACGGCCGTCACGCCCAGCCGCCCGAACTGCAGCTGGGCCTTCGCCCCGAACAGGTTTTGGCCGCCCTGCACCAGCGAGTTGCCCAGCGGCAGGCTCACGTTGCCCAGGTCGAGCTTGCGCAGGATGTCGGTTTCCTGGCCCGCGTAGTCGAACTTGATCTGGTTGTCGAAGTCGAACGAAGCCTTGGTGTCGTAGTTGAACGCGAGCTTGAGCTTGGTGCCGACCTGCCCGGTCAGGTTCACGTTCATGCTTTGGTCGAAGATGAAGTCGCCCGTGTGCTGCTGGCGCAGGGTCAGGGCCGGGTTTTCGTTCGAGTTGAACTTGGCCCCGGCCTTGATGGTGACGGCCCCCGCCGGGCGGATGTCGACGTAGCGGCCGCCAAAAATCCGGTCGCCCACCGGCCCCAGGTCAATTTTCGGGATCAGGCGCTGGGCCTGCGGGGTGCCCGCCGTGGTGGGGGGGCCCGCCACGCCGCCCCGGGCCCGCTCGCGGTAGTAGTTGCGGATGGCCTCGCGCTGCCGAAACTGCTCGTACTCCTTGCGCGTGAGCCGGCTCGGGTCGCGGTAGTCGATGTCGGGGCCCACCTTTTCCTGCACGTCGAAGTGCTGGAGGCTGTCGTCCACGTCCACCTGCAGCTTCACGTTCGGGGGCAGGGGCAGCACCAGCGGCGAGCGGCGCCGCTGCGGGCCAAAGGGGCTACCCGGCCGGTCGCGCGGGGCCACGCGGGGCCGTCGGCTGGGCCGGTACGCGGTGTCGGCCGGGGCGCGGCGCCGGGCATCGGCCGCGCCCGCCCGGCCGGGCCCGGCCGCCAGGGGCCAGGCACGGGCCGGGCGCCGCGCCAGCGGGCTGGCCTGCGCCCACCACGCCAGCAACGACGCTACCACGACCACGGACGGAGAGAGTAATTTACGACCGGATTTCAAGCGGAGTAGAGGTTGACAGCGGCCGCGGCCGGCGAACCAGCAGCCGCGGGGCCCCAGCTCGCCACAACGGGCAAAAGAGTATTTAACCAAGGAAGCAGCACCGCGCCGGGCGACCAGCTTGCCGCCACCCGCCCCAAGGGGCCCCTTGGGGCCTGGCCTAGTGCGACTTCAAAGCAAACTTAATCATTTCCTCTACCGTCAGGCCGGGGCCGTGTTTTTGGGCAATCTGGTCGAGGTTTTTCTCGGCGGCGGCGCGGGCGAAGCCCAGCGTCACCAAGGCCTGCAACGCTTCGGCGCGCTGGGTATTGTGCTGGCGGGCCAGCGGCACGGTGTCAACCCCGGCCTTGGCCAACAGCTCGTCTTTGCGAAACTTGTCCTTCAGCTCCAGGATGACGCGCTGCGCCGTTTTGGGCCCCACGCCCTTGATGCTCTGGATGGCGCGCACGTTCTCGTTCACGATGGCGTCGCGGATTTCGCCCACGCTCAGGCTGCTCACCATCACAATGCCCGTGCCCGGCCCGATGCCCGACACCGAAATCAGCTGCATGAACAGCGCCTTTTCGCTGGGGTCGAGGAAGCCGTACAGCGTCTGCCCGTCTTCCTTGATGTGCTGGTAGGTGTAGATTTTGGCCGGCGAGCCTTCGGCCGGCAGCTTGGAGAAGGTCGCCAGCGAGATGCGGACTTCGTAGCCCACGCCGCCCAGGTCCATGATGGCCTGGGTAGCGTCTTTGTAAGCGAGTTTACCGTCGAGGTAGGCAATCATAAAAACGGCAGCGTTGGAAAGAAGGGCCCTGCAAGGGGTTTTTACTTCCCAAATTTACTGGCTTTTGTGCAAAGTAAGGGCGGCCGCCCAAGCCCCTTGTGGTTGCGGCCCAGTGGGTACGCAAACGCCGGGAAGGTTGCAGATGGTTTGATCCCAGAAAAGGCTGGCGCACCTCCGGGCTTCCAGCCTTTTGTTGCCCTTACCGCCGTCTCACGAACGACGAACGGTGTTAGAGACGCGACCCTTTGCGTTTCCATCGCTGAACGGTTTGGATTGCTTGCAACGGTGGAGATTACTGGCAACGGCCGAGACGCGAAGGGTCGCGTCTCTACCACCGTTCATGGTACGCGTAACCCGCTTTTAGCGCAGTTTCAGAATCAGTGGCTGCAGGGCCAGCCCCGCCCCTACGGCGTTCAACCGGTACACCGGTGCCGAAATTGCCCTGACAACGGCTAGAACTTGCCGTCGAATCAGCCGTTGGTGACGTGCACGAGGTGGCCTGTGGCCGCCCGCGCCGTGTAGGCGAACGTGCCCCCGGCCACGCGCGCCACCGTATCGAAGCGGGTCACGGCCACCGTGCCCGTGTTCGCGGCGTCGGTGTAGTAGTTGGTCGAAGGCGTCAAATTGTATGGGTCGGTGACGCCCCGGGGCCCCCACGGGCCGCCGCGACAAGCAGATTGGGTAAACCCGGATTTGTTGTGCAATGGCTGACCGCGCGGCTTGCCTTTGCCGCAAGCGCGTTTGGTGTGCCCCCCACCCTACGGGTTCCTATGAAAAGAGAAACCCCGGCGTTGTGAAGGCGCCGGGGTTTCAAAAGTGCGGGGGTTAGTGCAACCCGCTTAGTTCAATCAAGTGAAGCAGCGGACGAAGCTGCCCGCGGGGCAGGGCGATTAAGCCGCTGCACTATACCTGAAGAATGAATGGTCACGCCGAACGCCGTGAAGCATGACGGCCTTATTGATACGGCGAGGGCCCCGGGCCAACCAATCCCGATGCGCCTCTACACGCCCCGGCCGCCCGACTGCGCATCGACCACGGCGATGGCGGCGATGTTCACGATGTCGCGCACGGAGGCCCCCAGCTGCAGGATGTGCACCGGCTTGCGCATGCCCATCAGCACCGGGCCGATGACCTCGGCGCCGCCGATTTCCTGGAGCACCTTGTAGGCGATGTTGCCCGACTCCACGTTGGGAAACACCAGCGTGTTGGCCCCTTTTTCGGCCAATGGGCTGAAGCCGTAGTGCTCTTGCAGCAGGCGCGGGCTCAGGGCCACGTTGGCCTGCATCTCGCCGTCGATGAGCAAATCGGGGTAGCGGGCTTTGGCCAGCTCGGTGGCGCGGCGGGTTTTTTCGGGCAGCTCGCCCTGGTTCGAGCCGAAGTTGGAGTAGGAGATGACGGCGATGCGCGGCTCGGCGTCGAAGAAGCGCACGGCGCGCGCCGTGAGGCCGATGATTTCCACCATCTGCTCGGCGGTGGGGTTGATGTTCACCGTCGTGTCG
>JANXOE010000242.1 GCA_025353745.1 Hymenobacter sp. | reverse complement strand
GCTGCTCGGCACGCGCGTGGCGCCCCTGGTGCGCGAGGCGCTGGCCCCGGCCAGCCGCCCCGCCTAAGGCATTCCCCGCCACGGCCGGGGCCCCAACGCAACAAAAGAAGGCCCCCGTGGAAACGGGGGCCTTCTTTCGTTGCGTTGGGGCCCCCGGCCGTGGCGGGGAATGCCTCAGGCGGGGCGGCTGGCCGGGGCCAGCGCCTCGCGCACCAGGGGCGCCACGCGCGTGCCGAGCAGCTCGATGGCGTGCAGCATTTTCGCGTGGGGCAGCAGCAGGTTGGTCATTTGAATGGAAATGCGGGCCAGGCCGCCCAGCGACTCGCTCACGGCCAGGATTTTAGCCGCCACGGTTTCGGCGTCGCCGATGAGGAACGCGCCCCGGGGGCCCCGCGTCGCGTCGAACTGCGCCCGCGTGGGCGGCGCGAAGCCGCGCTCCTTGCCGATGGTGGCGAACATTTTGGCGTAGCCGGGGTAGAAATCGTCGGCCGCCTGCTGGGTGGTGTCGCCCACGAAGCCGAAGGCGTGGATGCCCACCTGCAACTTTTCGGCCGGGTGGCCGGCGCGCCGGCCGGCCTCGTAATAAAGGTCGACGAGCGGGCGGAAGCGGTGGGGCTCGCCGCCAATAATGGCAATCATGAGCGGCAGGCCGAGGGCCCCGGCGCGCACAAACGACTCCGGCGTGCCGCCCACCCCGAGCCAGATGGGCAGCTTTTCCTGGAGCGGCCGCGGGTAAATGCCCTGCGCCTTGAGCGGGGCCCGGTGCCGGCCCGACCAGGTGACGGTCGGGTTGTCGCGGATTTTCAGCAGCAGGTCCAGCTTTTCCTCGAACAGCGAGTCGTAGTCGTTGAGGTTGAGCCCGAACAGCGGAAATGCCTCCGTGAACGAGCCGCGGCCCACGATCAGCCCGGCCCGGCCCTGGGAAAGCAGGTCGAGCGTGGCGAAATTCTGGAACACGCGCACGGGGTCGTCGGCGCTGAGCACGGTCACGGCGCTGTTGAGGTGGATGCGCTTGGTGCGCGCCGCCGCCGCCGCCAGAATCATCGCCGGGGCCGCGTCGAGGAAGTCGCGCCGGTGGTGCTCGCCGATGCCGAACGTGTCGAGGCCCACCGCGTCGGCGAGGGCAATTTCTTCCAGCAGCTGCTCCATGCGGTCGGCCGGGCCGATGGCCCGGCCCGTGGCCGGGTCCGTGCCCGCCGCCACAAAGCTGTCGATGCCGATTAACAAGGAATTAGGCATGATTTATTCAGTTAAAAACTAAAAGCCTGCCTGAAGGACAAAAGCTTTTTAGGAAATTAAAGGCCGTCGTGTACTACCGCCGGCTAGTGGTTGATGGGGGCCTCGATCAACAAAAACCGCGTATCGGCCCCGGTTTCGAGGCTGATGGCGTCCGTTTCCCAGATGCCCACGCTGTCGCGGGCGGCCAGCTGCTGGCCGGCCACCGCCACCGTGCCGCTGATGACGAACAGGAACACCATCTTGTTCAGCGGGTTGAAGCGGTAGTCGACCGTGGTCGGCTGCTCGTAGTGGCCCAGGGCCAGCTTGGCGTTCTGGTTGATCCAGCAGTGGGCGGTGCCCTCCTCGTTGCTCACGATGGTGGTGAGCCGGTTGCGGCGCTTTTCCTCCGGGAACTGGCGGCGCTGGTAGCGGGGCCCCACGTTTTGCAGCTTGGGCTCGATCCAGATTTGCAGGAAGTTCACCTCGTCGTCGCCCACGTTGTGCTCTTCGTGGCGCAGGCCCGCGCCGGCGCTCATGATTTGCACGCCGCCGGCCGTCACCACTTCCGAGTAGCCCAGCGTGTCCTTGTGGTTCATGGTGCCGGCCAGCAGCACGGAAATGATTTCCATGTTGGCGTGCCCGTGGATGCCAAAGCCGCCGCCGGGCTTCACGAAGTCGTCGTTGAACACCTTCAGCAGCCCAAACCCGTTGCGCACCGGGTTGGCGTAGGGGCCGAAGCTGAGCGTGAAATTGCTCTGCAGCCAGCCGATGTCTTTGAGGCCGCGGTCGGCGGCGCGGGTGATTTGGGTTTGCATGGCGATTTGGTTAAGAAACGTGGGGCAACTCAGCCCAGCATGGGCACTTCCATCAGCAACAATTCGGCGTTGCTATCGGCTTTGATGGTCAGCCGGTCCGCTTCCCACACGCCGAAGCCGTCGCGCCGGTGCAGGGCCTGGCCGTTGATGGTCACGTCGCCGGCCAGCACGAAGGCGTACACGCCGTTGCCGGCCTTCTTGAATTGGTAGTCGGTTTCGAAACCCTTATCGAGGGTGCCGAGGTGAAACCAGGCGTCCTGGTGCAGCCACACGCCGGCGTCGTCGGGGTTGGGCGACATCACTTGCAGGAGTTTGTTGTGGCGGTCGGCGGGAGAAAAAGTTTGCTGGCCGTAGCGCGGGGCCACGTTTTGCTTGTTCGGAATCACCCAAATCTGCAGAAATTTAACCGTTTCCTTGGCGTTGTGGTTTTTTTCGCTGTGGGCCACGCCGGTGCCGGCGCTCATCACCTGCACGTCGTTTTGGCGGATGACGGTTTTGTTGCCCATCGAATCCTGGTGCTCCAGGTCGCCGGACAAGGGGATGGAAATGATTTCCATGTTCTGGTGCGGGTGGCGGCCGAAGCCCATGCCCCCGCTCACGGCGTCGTCGTTGAGCACGCGCAGGGCCCCGAAGTTCATCCGGGCCGGGTTGTGGTAATTGGCGAAGCTGAAGGAGTGGTACGAGTCCAGCCAACCGTGGTTGGCGTGGCCGCGGGTGGCGGCGGAGTGCAAAATGGTACGGGCCATGGCCGGAAGGGAATAATTTTGGGGACGAAAACCAGGGCGCGAGCGCAGCACAACGCGCAACCTGTTCGCAAATGTACATACATTAAATGTACATACATCGTTTCGTCTGCTCAATTTATTTTTCTTTTTCTGCATGAACTACTGGCTGGTCAAATCCGAACCCGAAGCTTATTCCTGGGCCGACTTCCTGCGCGACGACGGCACTGCTTGGACCGGCGTGCGCAACTACCAAGCCCGCAACAACTTGAACCTGATGCGCCCCGGCGACCAGGTCCTGTTCTACCACAGCGTGAGCGAAAAAGCCGTGGTGGGCCTGGCCGAAGTGGCGGCCACCGCCGCGCCCGACGCCACCGCCGAGGCCGGCTCGCCCTGGGTGGCGGTGGCCCTGCGCCCGGTGCGCGCCCTGGCCCGGCCCGTGGGGCTGGCCGTCCTCAAGGCCGACGCGCGGCTGGCCGAGCTGGCCTTGCTGCGGCAGTCGCGCCTCTCGGTGCTGCCCGTGCGCCCCGACGAGTTCGACGCCGTGCTGGCCCTGGGCGCGGCGTAGCCCCGGCCCGGCACCAATTGTGGGCCGCGGGCTGTACCTTTAAAAGACGGCCGCGCCGGGGCCGCTGGGTTGGCCGGCAAGACATCGTGAAGGGCAATGAAAACACTGTACTTCTGGCTATTGACGGCGGGGTTGCTGCTGGGCGCGGCCGGTCCTTCGCGGGCCCAGCGGCGCAAGGCGCCGCTGCCCCTTCCCCCCGGCGCGCCGATGCAGATGGCCCGCATCGAGCTCGAGCTGGACCCCAGCACCAGCGAGGCCCACGCGCAGCCCATGCCGGCCGACAGCTCGGTGGTGGTGCTGCTCGGCCGGCCCCGCTCGCCGTTTGGCAGCCAGGTGCTGTACGCCTTCCAGCAGTACGACCGCGACTTACGCCTGCGCACCGAGCGGGCCATCGACGTGCCCTCCGAGTACAGCTTCGTGCGCCTGTGCGCCGAGCCGCGCATCGCGTACGCCTTGTTTCGCTCGACGGACCGGGCGGGGCGGCTGCTGGTGGCGGCCTACGACGCCCGGGGCGGCCGGGCGTTGACGCAGGTGTTCGAAACCAAGATGGTCCGCGACGTGGTGGAGCTGAAGGCCCTCGACGGCGGGCACCTGTTTGCCACCGTCACCCTGGCCGATGGCCTGCACCTCACCGCGCTGCTGCTCGACGTGGCCACCGGCCGGCTGCAGTTCCTTTCGACCGTGTACGAGCCGGTGCCCACCCAGCTCAGCTTCGTGGCCAATGCCGCCGCCGGCCGCGCCGAATACGTGCTGAGCCAAACCAACGGCCGCAAGTCGCGCCTGCTCCTCAAGCACCTCACCGACCGTGGCCAGCTCGTCAGCTCCGAGTACGTGCAGGCCGAAAGCGAACGCAGCCTCATCACGGCCCAGCTGAGCCCGCCCCAGGACACCACCGCCCGCCTGCTCACGGGCACCTACTCGCTGCGCGACCCGCAGTACGCCCAGGGCCTGTTTGCCACCGACCTCAGCGCCGGCCCCGGCCGGCGCCCGCCGCTGCGCTTCTACGATTTCCGGCGCCTCAAGCATTTTTTTGATTACCTCAACCCCGCCCGCCTGGCCCGCTTCGAGCGCCGGGCCGAGCGCCGCACCGCCCGCGCCCAGGGCCCCCAGCGCTGGCACTACCGCCTGCTGCTGCACGAGCTGCTGCCCCAGGCCGACGGCGGCTACGTGCTGGCCGCCGAAGTGTATACGCCCCGCTACCGCAGCAGCCCCTACTACAGCAGCAGCTACTACGGCTACGGCCGCGGCCTGGGCTACGGTGGCTACCCGTTCGACTACCCCGGCGGCTACAACGCCTACGGGCAGCCGCGCTCCCTCGACGGCTACCAAACCACCCAGGTGGTGGTGTGCGGCTTCGACCGCGCCGGCACCTTGCTTTGGGACAATACCTACGTGCTGGAGGACGTGCAACGCCGCGACCTGGAAGAAACCGTGCGCCTGCTGCCCCTGCCCGACGGCCGCCTGGCCCTGGCCTACCTGCGCGACGAAGAGCTGCACTACAAGGTGGTGAACCGCGCCGAGACGGCCCCCAACGACCTGGCCGTGCCGCTGTTTACGCCCCCCGCCGGCTCGCCCGAGAAGGTCGTCGACTCGGGGCCCGCCGATTTGCTGCCCTGGTTCGGCACGCGCTTCGTGGCCAGCGGCTACCAGCGCATCCGCCGCCCCGGCCGGCCCGACCGCGACGTGTTTTTCCTGAACGCCGTGGCTTTCTGAGGCGCCGCGGGCCGGGGCTGGCCCGGCGTTTGCAGGGCGGGCCCGGCGGCCGTTTTTTTCCCCGCCGCCTTCCTATCCATGCCGAAACGCCCGTTTTCTTCCTTCGCTCCGTTTCTTTTGCTGTGCGTGCTGCTGCTCGGCGGCTGCCGCACCGCCGGTCCCAGCGGCGGGCCGGCCCGCACCGTGGCCGCGTTTTTCAACAAATACGAAGGCCAGCCCGGCTTCCACACCACCGCGTGGTCGGCCGATTTGCTCCAGCGCCTGGCCCTGGTGAAAGCCGCTAAGCTGCTGGGCGATTCTGATTTGGGCAACGCCATCACCAGCATCCGGTCGGCACGGGTCATCAGCTTCGTGCCCGGCTCGGGGGCCGCCGTGGCCCTGGCCCAGCAGGGCCTGCGCCAGGAAGCCGCCGGCGTGCTGCAAAGCGACAAATACACGGCCCTGGCCACCGGGGCCCCCGCGGCCAGCAGCTACCAGATTTCGACGCGCGGCAGCGGCGACAAGGTGTCGGAGTTTGCCGCCATTGGCCAGCTGCCCGACGCGGCCGACTCGTTCGTGCTCGTGGCCGTCGACGGCAATTTCACCCGCGGCCAGGTCGAGGCGCTCGGCAAGTACTTGCCGGCGCTGGTACAGGCCACGGGCAAGTAGTAAAGCCGTTTGATGCCGCGTTGTCCGGCTGCCACAGCCCCGGCTTGCTTACCGCTTAGGTTAGGGCTTCGCTCGACGGTGGGCAAGCCGTGTTTCGCTGCGCTGGCTTGCAAGGGTCACGGCCCCAATTCACCACCCAACTCCCGTGCGGGCCGTCCTTATGCTGCGCAAATTCTTACCGTTGCTGGGATGCTGCATGGCCTTGGCCCCCGGGGCCGTGCGCGGCCGGACACCTTTCGACGCGGCCGGCTTTACGGCCGTCAGCCCCGCTGCTCCACGCGTGATGCGCCCCGACACGGCCCGCGTGCGCAAGCCCACGGCCGCCAACAAGCGCACAAAAGCTGCTGAAGATTCGGTGCGCCGCACCGAAAAGCTGTTTGGCTTTCGGGTGACGCGGCCGGCCAAGGCGGGATACCTGGCCCTGGTGCCCGGCCTGGGCCAGGTTTACAACCGCCGCTGGTGGAAAATACCCCTCGTGTACGGGGCCTTGGGCACGACTTTCCTCATCCTCCGCTATGACCAGCAAGGACTTAAGGAATATAGTGATGCCAAAGATTTGCTCGACGCCAACCGGGCCCAGCTCGGCGATCCGGCCCTGGGCCCCCGGGCAAGCAAGGCACCTTCCTACAACACCATCAAAATCAACGTCGAATATTTCCGTCACTACCGCGACGGATTTATTTTCTACACCAGCATTGCCTACGGCCTGCAAATTCTAGATGCCATCGTGGACGCGCACTTACACGAGTTCGACGTGAGCGACAACCTGGCCCTGCACTGGCAACCGGCGCTGCTGTTCGTGCCGGGCCAGGCGCTGCCCACCGCGCCGGGCGTCGCGTTGGCCTTCCGGCCCCGGGGCCGTCCTCAATAGCGCCGGCCCGGGCCTAGCGCCGCATCAGCCGCTCGATGTCGTCGGCCTGGAGCGGGATGCTGGCCATCAGGTCTTCGTTGCCGTTGGCGGTCAGCAGGATGTCGTTTTCGAGGCGGATGCCCAGGTTTTCGGCGGGAATGTAGATACCCGGCTCGACGGTGTACACCATGCCGGCCTCGAAGGTGCGGTACTTGCGGCCCACGTCGTGCACGTCGAGGCCCAGGTAATGGCTGGTGCCGTGCATGAAGTACTGCTTGTAGAGCGGCTTTTCGGGGTCTTGGTGTCGAACGTCGTCGGCCTTCAGCAGGTCGAGCTTGATGAGCTCCTGCTCCATTTTCTCGCCCACACTTTTGTGGTAGGCTTCGATTTCGTTGCCGGGGCGAAGCTGGGTTTTGGCGTGCTCCATCACGGCCAGCACGGCGTCGTACACCTGGCGCTGGCGGGGGCTGAACCGGCCGTTGACCGGGAGGCTGCGCGACAAATCGGCCGCGTAGTTGGCGTACTCGGCCCCGAAGTCGAGCAGGATGACGTCGCCGTCCTGGCACTGCTCGTCGTTGGAGACGTAGTGCAGGACGGTGGCGTTTTTGCCCGAGGCGATGATGCTGCCGTAGGCAGGGCCCCGGCTGCGGTTGCGCAGAAACTCGTGCACGATTTCGGCTTCGATCTCGAATTCCCACACGCCCGGCCGCACAAAACCCAGCAACCGCCGAAACGCCTTTTCGGTGATGGCGCAGGCCGCGCGCATCGCCCGGATTTCCTCCGGGCTTTTGATGGCGCGCAGGCGGTGCAGCAGCGGCGCGGCGCGGCGGTAGTCGTGCAGCGGGTACTGGTTTTGCAGGCTTTTGATGAAGCGCGCGTCGCGCGTTTCCACCTCCACCACGGCCCGGATGTGCTCGTTGGAGTTCAGGTACACGTGCTCGGCCTCGTTCATGAGCGCGGGCAGCACCGATTTGAAGCTTTCGAGCCACATAACGGTGGGCACGCCCGACTGCGCCCGGGCCTGGTCCTTGGTCAGCTTGTAGCCTTCCCACACCAGAATGTGCTCGGAGGTTTCCTTCAGAAACAGGATTTCGCGGTGGGCTTCGAGCCGGGCGTCGGGGCTGATGACGAGGATGCTTTCCTCCTGGTCGACGCCGGAGAGGTAGAACAAGTCGTTGTTTTGCCGGAAGGCCATGGAGCCGTCGGCGTTGGTCGGCAGCACGTCGTTGGCCTGGAAAATGGCCAGCGACGCCGGCGGCAGCAGCTCGCGGAAGCGGCGGCGGTTCTCAACAAAAAGCTCGGGGGCCAGGGGGGCGTAGCGCATAGCGGGAGGGGAATGAATTGGGGCCGCAAGTTAGCGGCCGGGGCGGGCTGCCGGCGAAAAAGCCGGCGGCCCGGCAATCGCCGGGGCCCTCCGCAACGACTAGGCAACGATTCAACGATTAGCGGGCGGCCGGCGAAAAAGCCGGCCGGCCGCCCCGGCTATCCCGGGCCCGCTGCGCAAGGACAAACGCCTTTTTACGCCTCCTGCTGCTGCAGGGCAGGCCAGTCGATGGGCACCTGGGCGATGTGCTGCACGTAGTTGTTGAACGTGTTTAGGGCCACGAAGCCGATTAGCTCCACCAGGGCGGCCTTGCTGTAGCCGGCGGCGAAAAAGCGGTCGAGCGCGGCGGGCGCGGGGCGGCCGTTGCTGGCCACGATGCTCAGGGTGAGGGCGGCCACGGCGTCGAGCCGGGCGTCGCCGCTGCTGGCGGTGCGCACGCCGCGGGTCTCGGCTTCGCTTAGGCCCTGGAGCTGGCCGACGGTGGTGTGGGCGGCGACGCAGTAGGCGCAGCGGTTGGCCTCGGAGGCGGCCAGGTAGATGGTTTCGACCTCGCGGCCGTCGAGCTCGCCCTTGGCCAGGGCCGCGCCGAAGCCGATGGAGCCGTTGAGGGCCGCCGGCGAGTGGGCGAAGGTGGCGTAGAGGTTGGGCACGAAGCCCAGCTTGCCGTGCAGGCCGTCGTAGGTGGGCTGAGCGGCGGCGGGGGCGTGCTCGCGGGGCAATACTTCCAGAACGTGGGACATGGGTTTTACCGTAAAAATGAAAAAATGAGCGAATGGGGAAACGGCGACAGTTTCCCGCGCAGCCGGCCACTTTTCGCGCTCTTGCTCAAATGGTTGCTGCGTAATCAGCGGTACGCGGCGGGGCCCCGGGGCCCTCCGCGCCGACCGGCCCGCCGCGCAAGCGCGCCCAGCCATCGTGCCGATGATTACCTACCCAGAAAAGCGGGAAAACGGCCGCAGCAGCGCCCGCAGGGCGCGCCGGCTACCGGGAAAAGTTGAGCGGCCTCAACAACCCCGGCGGGGCATCGTGCCCCAACACCGCTCGCGGGGAGCTGCGGGGGCCAGGAAAGACGCGCCGAAAAGGGGGAGTTGGGAAGGCATGGCAAGTTGTTTTTATATGGCCAGGAAAGGGTTTCGCTGGCTTTCGGTTGGCACCGTTCCACTTGGTGGGGGTTGCCGGCGGTTCGTCGAGCCTGTCTCTCCGCGCCTCGGTATAAAAACAATCCTTTCAGAAAGAACTGCTGCGCCAAAGGTAAAGCGCTGATTTTTAATTTTCCAAACCGGGCGCGGGGCGGGCGTATTTTTGCGGCCCATGCCTTCGCCCGCCGCCCGCCCCGTCCTGCTCATCCAAACGGCCTTCATCGGCGACGTGATTCTGGCCACGGCCCTGGTCGAGTACCTGGCCCGGCACGCGCCGGGCACGCCCGTCGACGTGCTGGTGCGGCGCGGCAACGAAGGGCTGCTCCGGGGCCATCCGCACATCCGCCAGGTGCTGGTGTGGGACAAAAAGCACGGCAAATACGCCGGCCTTTGGCAGCTGGTGCGGCAGGTGCGGGCCGCCGGCTACGGCCGCGTCGTGAACCTGCAGCGCTTTGCCAGCACGGGGTTCCTCACCGCGTTTTCGGGGGCCCCGGAGCGGGTGGGGTTTGCGGAGAACCCGTTCAGCCGGCTGTTTACGCGGCGGGTGCGCCACGTCATCGGCGACGGCACGCACGAGGTGACGCGCAACCTGGCGCTGCTGGGCCCCGGGGCGCGGGCCGCCGGCGCGGACCCCGCCCGCGTGCCGCCTCGCCTCTACCCCACCGCCGCCGACGAGGCCGCGGCGGCGCCCTACGCGGCCCGGGGGCCCTACGTTTGCCTGGCGCCCACGTCGGTGTGGTTCACCAAGCAGTACCCGGAAAGCAAGTGGCTGGAGCTGCTGGGGGCCCTGCCGCCCGGCTGGCCCGTGTACCTGCTCGGCGGCCCGCCCGACGCGGCCGCCTGCGACCGCTTGGCCGTGAACAGCGGCCGCGCCAACGTCGTGAGCCTGGCCGGGCAGCTGGGCCTGCTGGCCTCGGCCGCCCTGATGCGCGGCGCCCGCATGAACTACGCGAACGACTCGGCCCCGCTGCACCTGTGCTCGGCGGTGGGGGCCCCGGCCACGGCCGTGTTTTGCAGCACGGTGCCGGCGTTCGGGTTCGGGCCCCTGAGCCCGGCGTCGTTCGTGGTGGAAACCCGGGAGCCGCTGGCCTGCCGGCCCTGCGGGCTGCACGGCCACGGCGCCTGCCCGCTGGGGCACTTCCGCTGCGCGTACGGCATCGAAACGGAGCAGCTGCTGGCGGGGCTGGGCGGCCCGGGCGGCGGGCCGAACGCGGCGGCGCCCGGGGCTTAATCGGCCGCCCGTCCGCCGCCGGCCAAAACCTCCGCCCGCCGGCGGTAGTTTTGTGTTCTCTATGACTGATTACGATATCCACGAATACCCCAACGGCATCCGCCTGCTGCACAAGCAGGTGCTGCACACCAAAATTGCGCACTGCGGCTTTTTGCTCGACATCGGCTCGCGCGACGAGGGCCCCCACCAGCAGGGGCTGGCCCATTTCTGGGAGCACATGGCCTTCAAGGGCACGCACAAGCGCCGGTCGTTCCACATCCTCAACCGCCTCGAAACCGTGGGCGGCGAGCTGAACGCCTACACCACCAAGGAAAAAATCAGCTTCTACGCCACGCTGCTCAGCACGCACTTCGAGCGGGCGTTCGAGCTGCTGACGGACCTGACGTTCAACTCCACCTTCCCCGGCCGCGAGCTGGAGAAGGAGCGCGGCGTGATTCTGGAGGAGATGAGCATGTACCAGGACGCGCCGGAGGACGCCATCGTCGACGATTTTGACGCCGTGGTGTTCGGGCAGCACCCGCTGGGCGTCAACATCCTGGGCACCCGCGAAAGCGTGAGCGGCTTCGCGTCCGACGATTTTCACGCCTTTTACAACGAGAACGTGCGCACCGACCGGCTGGTGTTCAGCTCGGTGAGCAACCTGCCCTTCAAGGAGGTGAAGCGGCTGGCCGACAAGCTGCTGGCCCCCATTCCGGCGCGGCTGGGGCCCCGGCCGCGCCCGGGCTTTGCCGGCTACGTGCGCAAGGACCAGGTCGAAACCCGGCCCATCAGCCAGGCGCACTGCCTGGTGGGGGGCCCGGCCTACCCGCTGGCCGACGCGCGCCGCATCCCGTTTTTCATGCTGAACAACATCCTCGGGGGCCCCGGCATGAACTCGCGCCTCAACCTGGCCGTGCGCGAGAAGTACGGCCTGGTGTACACCATCGACAGCACGTACTCGCCCTACGTCGACACGGGGTTGTTCGGCATTTACTTCGGCACCGAAGGCAAGCAGGTGAAGCGCACGCTGGGCCTGGTGCAGAAGGAGCTGAAGCTGCTGCGCGACAAAACCCTGACCACCAGCCAGCTGCACGTGGCCAAAAACCAGCTCATGGGCCAGCTCGCCATGAGCGAGGAAAGCAACTCGGGCCTGATGCAGCTGCTCGGCAAAAGCACCCTCGACCTGGGCCGCGTGGAGCCGCTGAGCGAAATTTTCGGCCAAATCGAAAAAACTACGGCCCCCGCCCTGCGCGACCTCGCCAACGAAATGCTCACCGAGGAGCACCTGAGCGTGCTGCAATACGTGCCGGAAGGGAAAT
>JANXOE010000234.1 GCA_025353745.1 Hymenobacter sp. | reverse complement strand
CGATGCTGATTTTGTGGCCGATGTCCTCCTTCGTGATGCCCAGCTCCTTCTCCACTTGCAGCTCGATGGGCAGGCCGTGGGTGTCCCAGCCGCCCTTGCGGGGCACCTGCTTGCCGAGCATGGTCTGGTAGCGGCAGAAGATGTCCTTCACCGCCCGCGCCATCACGTGGTGGATGCCGGGGGCCCCGTTGGCCGACGGGGGCCCTTCGTAAAACACAAACGTGGGCCGGCCTGCGCGGCTGCTCACGCTCTTCTCAAAAATGCGGTTTTGCTGCCACCACGCGAGGACGTCCTCGCCTACTTTGGCGTAGTCGAGCGGCTGTTTGAATTCGGGGTATTTCATCTTTATGCTATTCTCTTTCAATTATTTGACCTGCTTGTCGGCGCGGACGCCAGACGGGCAGGAGGGCCCCGGGCACCGCCCTTACCGCTTCACTTTCATCTTCTCCAGGTTCAGCTCCAGGTCGTCGTCCTCTTCGTGGTAGCGGTCGTCGTAGTGCCGCACCAGGGCCTTGTCGCTGATGTTGCCGCCCTTGCCGTGCCCGAACGTGATGAGCAGCGACGGCAGCAGGATCAGGTTCGAGAAGTTGGTGATCAGCAGCGAAGCCGACATGAGCATGCCCAGGGCCTTCGTGCCCCCAAACTCGCTGAAGGCGAAGATGCTAAAACCCACAAACAACACGATGCTCGTGTAAATCATGCTCGTGCCGGCCTCGCTGAGCGTCACCGTCACGGCTTCGCGCACGCGCTGGCCGTTGAGGGCCATCTCCTGGCGGAACTTGGCCAACAGGTGGATGGAGTTGTCGCCGTCGATGCCCAGGGCGATGACGAAGATCAGGGCCGTGCTGGGCTTGAGCGGGATGCCGAAGTAGCCCATGATGCCGGCCGTCAGGGTCAGGGTCACGGCGTTGGGTACCAGCGCGAACAGCACCGTGCGCGGCGAGCGGAACAGCAGCAGCACCACCAGGCCCACCAGCCCAAAAGCCAGCAGCAGTGAGTCGCGCAGCGTGTGGATGATGTACTCGTTGCCCTTGGTGAAGAGGATGGTGGTGCCCGTGGGCCGCACGTCCAGGCCGGAGCCCTTGAACACGCGCCGCATCGTGGGCAGGATTTTCGTGTTCATCAGCGTGTCCAGGTTCTGGGAGCCGATGTCGGCGATTTTCAGGCTGATGCGAGCCTTCTGGCCCGTGCTGTCGGCGAAGGCGCGCAGCAGCTTGCCGTTCATGCCCACGCCCGACGACTTACCGGAATTGGCCAGCGCGCTGAGAATAAAGTTCTTCTCGGAGTTGTCGGGCAGCCGGAAAAACCGCGGGTCGCCGTTGTAGAACGCCTGGGTCGAGGCTTTTAGAAACGTAACCAGGCTGATGGGCGGCGACAGCTCGGGCTGGGTGCGCAGGTAGTTCTCGAACTGGTTGATTTTCTCCAGGTTGGCCAGCTTCATCAGCCCGCGCTTCTTGTGGGTGTCCACTTCAAACTCCAGGGGCATCACGCCGCTGAAGTGCTTTTCAAAAAACGATAAATCGGCGTTGACGGAGCTTTTCTTGGGCAGGTCGTCGACCATGTACGACACCGATTCGATGCGCGAAATGCCCAGAGCGGCGACAGCCACCATGGCCAGCGCGGCCGCGTACACGGTGCCGCGGCGGTTGAGCACGAGGTGGTCGAAAAACTCGAGCAGCTTGGTGAGCGGCGCGGCGTCGAGGTGTTCGAGCTGCTTGGGCGTGGGCGGCGGCAGGAAGGTGAACACCGCCGGAATCAGGAGGAAGCTGATGACGAACGCCGCGAAAATGTTGATGGTCGCCACCAACCCGAACTGGTACAAAATGGCGATGTCGGTGAGGCAGAACACGAAAAAGCCGATGGCCGTGGTCGTGTTGTTCATCAGGGTCACGAGGCCGATTTTGCGGATGACCCGCGTCATGGCCAGCATCTGGTTGCCCGATTTGCGGAAATCGTAGTGGTAGCGCGAAAGCAGGTACGTGCAGTTCGGGATGCCGATGACGACGATAATGCTGGGAATGAGGCCCGTGAGCAGGTTTATCTTGTAGCCGAGCAGCACAATGGAGCCGATGCACCAGATCACCGTCACGCCCACCACCAGCAGCGGAAACACCACCGCCGACCACGTGCGGAAAAACACCAGCAGCGTGATGCCGGTGACCACCATGGCCAGGATGGTGAAAAACTTCATCTCCGAGGCCACCTTGCTCGTCATCGTCGAGCGCACGTAGGGCAGGCCGGCGTAGTGCAGCTTGATGCCGGTTGCCTTCTCGAACCGCTGGGCGTGGGCCAGGATGTGTTCCATCACGGCCTGGCGGCGCGACGAGTTCAGGTACTTGGGGTCCATCGTGAGGGCCAGCAGGGTGGCCCCGGTGCGCGGCGAGATGAGCTGGCCCTTGTAAAATTCGATGCGGTTCACGACGCCCATCAGGCTGTCGACCGCGCGCTGGGTGCGGGGCGCGGTTTTGAAGATGGGCTCGGCGCGGAAGCTGTTGGCGGTGGTGTCTTTCACCAGGTTCACCAGCTTGGTCATGCTCAGCACGCCGCTCACGCCCTGCACTTTAGCCAGCGTGTCGGACAGTACGCGCAGCTGGTTGAAGTTGGCCAGCCGGTACACCGAGCTGTCCTGCATGCCCAGCACGAGCACGTTGCCGTCTTCCCCAAACTGGCGCTTGAACTGCTGAAAGTAGACCATGTCCGGGTCCTGCGGGCTCACCACCTGGGCAAAGTCGTAGGTCATCTCCACGTCCTTGGCTTTCCAGGCCATGAATACGGTGATGACGGCCAGCACCGCAATCAGCGAAAGCCGGAACCGGATGATGAACAAGGCGAGGTGTTCCCACATAATACCTGTAAAAAGACAAAGTTACCGCGCAGCAAACGCTTTGGCCGGCCAATTAACGCAGGCCCCCCGGCGGTGGCAGCGCGTGCGGCGCGCCTTTCACTCAGGCGGTGGACCGCTTGGCTTACAGCTTCTCAAAAATGGTTTTGAAGCTCACGGCCGCGCCGATGTACTGGCGCAGCTCGGCGGTGGGCATCCGGGTTTGCAGGCGGGAGTCGCGGTGGCGCACGGTCACGGTGTCGTCTTCCAGGGTCTGGCCGTCGACGACGATGCAGAAGGGCGTGCCGATGAGGTCCTGGCGGGTGTAGCGCTTGCCGATGGCGTCCTTCTCCTCCACGGTCACGCGGAAGTCGAAGCGCAGGTCATCAAAGATCTGCTGGGCCTTTTCGGGCATGCCGTCTTTGCGCACCAGCGGGAAAATGGCGGCCTTGACGGGCGCCAGGGCCGGGTGCAGTTTCAGGAAGGTGCGGGTTTTCGTCTGCTGGGCCTCGCCCTCGCCTTCGGTGATGGTTTCCTCGGCAAACGCCTGGCAGAGCGTGGCCAGGAACAGGCGGTCGGCCCCCACGGACGTTTCCACCACGAAGGGCACGTAGTTGCCATAGGCCTTGCCGGTGGCCGGGTCGAGGTCGGCGTCGAAGTACTGCTGCTTTTTGCGGCTCAGGGCCTGGTGCTGGGTCAGGTCGAAGTTGGCGCGCGAGTGGATGCCCTCGATTTCCTTGAAGCCGAACGGAAACTCGTACTCGATGTCGACGGCCGCCTTGGCGTAGTGGGCCAGCTTGTCGTGGTCGTGGAAGCGCAGCTTCTCCGGGGCCAGGCCCAGGGCTTCGTGGAAGCGGCGGCGCGCCGCTTTCCAGGTGGTGTACCAGTGCTCCTCGGTGCCGGGGCGCACGAAGAACTGCATCTCCATCTGCTCGAACTCGCGCATCCGGAAGATGAACTGCCGGGCCACAATCTCGTTGCGGAACGCCTTGCCGATCTGGGCGATGCCGAAGGGCACCTTCTGCCGGGCCGATTTCTGCACGTTCAGAAAGTTCACGAAAATGCCCTGGGCCGTTTCGGGCCGCAGGTACACCGGCGGCGCGTCGGAGTCCACGGCCGAGCCCTGGGTGGAAAACATCAGGTTGAACTGGCGCACCTCCGTCCACTTGCCGGTGCCCGACACGGGGCACAGAATTTTCTCGTCGATGATGAGCTGGCGCACGCCGGCCAAGTCGTTGGCCGTGAGCAAGCGGCCCATTTCGGCGGTGAGGGCCGAGCCGCGGGCGGCGTCGCCGGCGTTTTCGTACTCGGCGGCTTTTTCCTCCAGCAGCACGTCGGCGCGGTAGCGCTTCTTGCTGTCGAGGTTGTCGATGAGCGGGTCGTTGAACCCGGCCACGTGGCCGCTGGCTTCCCAGGTGCGCGGGTCCATGAAAATGGCCGCGTCGAGGCCCACCACGTTGTCGTGCAGCTGGGTCATGGCCTCCCACCACAGGCGCTTGAGGTTGTTTTTCAGCTCCACGCCGTTGGGGCCGTAGTCGTAGACGGCGGCCAGGCCGTCGTAAATCTCGGAGGACTGGAACACGAAGCCGTATTCCTTGGCGTGGGCCACGATGTCTTTCAGCTGGGCCGCGTGGGCGGGGGCGGTGGGGTTGCTCATAGCCGGCAAAGGTAGATATTACCGCCCGGGCCCCGGCGCGCCAAAACCAGCCGGCGGGGACCAAATATTCTCCGGGATAGAAGCTACCGAACGGCCCCGCGCTGGCTCATCCAAAACCCGTGGCTGCCGCGCCGGTATTAGCGCCCGAGCGCCCGACGGGGCCCCGGGCCTATGGGAAACGCCGGCCCGCGCGGAGCCCCGAAGGCAACACAGAACAACCAATACTTTTACCACTCCTCCTGCGTTTCCACCCATGCTTTCTACCCGTTTTGCATGAAAAAAACACTTCTATCCGCCGCGCTGCTGGCCTTCACGGGTGCCGCGGCCCACGCCCAAAGTGCTACGTTCGGCATTAAAGCCGGCGCTTCGCTGACCAATGCGGTTGGCAATGGTACCACGGGGGCCGACCTTAGAAACAAGTTCGGTTTCCACGCCGGGCTCGTAGCCAACTTGCCACTCAGCGACGTTTTCTCCATTCAGCCCGAACTTTTGTACTCCATGAAGGGCTACCGATTCAGCGGGAACGACGGTTTCGGAACCCCGCTGGACAGCAAACAGACGCTGCGCTACATCGACGTGCCCGTGCTGGCGCGCCTCCACGCCGGTGGTTTGTTCTTCGAAGCAGGGCCCCAGTTTGGTTATATGGTAGCTGCTAAGTTCTCGTATGACGGCAACGCCAACACCCCCGCCGGTTCTTACGGCAACCGCAGCGGCTACCGAGCGGTGGACTTTGGCTATGCCGCAGGCCTGGGCTACCGGCTGCCCACCGGGCCGGGCATTGGCTTGCGCTACAACGGCAGCTTCACGAATTTTCTTGATTGTTACGGCCAGGGCTTCCACAACAGCGCCTTCCAGCTGTACCTGTCCTACATGCTGGGCGGCAAATAATCGGCATCGCGGCGGAGGCACCAGAAAGCCCGTTTTTCGTGAAAAACGGGCTTTCTGGTGCCGTCCACTTTCGGTTTCTTCGGTTAGCCAGGGCAGTTTCTGCGCCGGCGCGCCCACGGCCAAGCGCCGGTTCATCGGCTTTTTCAGCCGGTCGAAATATTTCCCAGCCCATAAGCAACCAAACGGTCAGGCATTTGCTTCTTTAATCCGCGCGCAAGCACCTAACTATCCGTTACTTTAGGGCCCTGTTGCCCAAGCGTTACCCCGCCCTCCTACCGTTTGATGAACCATCTTTTCCACTGCTTACTGCTGGGCACGGGTTTCGCCTATGCCCAAGTGCCGGCCCGCGTCAGCGGCTACGCGCGCGACCGGGCCACGGGCGAAAACCTCATTGGGGTGGCCGTGGTGCAGGCCGACACCGGCCAGGGCACCGCCACCAACGCCTACGGCTGCTACTCGCTCACGCTGCCCACGGCGGGCCTCGACTCGGTGCGGCTGGTGGCTAATTACGTGGGCTACGCGCGCGACCGCTGGGCCGCGCCGTGTACGTGAGCACCAGCCAGGGCGTGCTGGAAACCAAGCCCCTGCAAGGCCGCGCCGATGCCACCGTGGAGCTGCGCGACGCCGCCGGGCAGGTGGTGGCTCTTCCTCCAACCCCCAGAATCCCGGGTCCCCGCCCCGGCTTACATCGAAGTCATCGTGAGCAGCATCCCGGTCAGTACTTACGACTTCTACCAGTCGGTGCAGCGCTACTACGACACCGACGGCAACCCCTTCGCTGAGCCCGCGCCGCTGCGCTCCAACGTGGCGCCCGGCTACGGCCTCTTCGGCGGGGCCACCGACGTGGTGCTGCGCATTAAGATTTAAGCTGTTTGGCTTCATTTAAACTTTTTGCAAGCCCGGCCCCGGCCGGGCTTTTTGCGTTGGCTGGCCCGCCCCGGGCCCCGGGCCGCCGCCGGAGGGCCCGGGGTGGCCCCGCCCCGCGGTCACAATTCGGTAACATAGCCGCGGCGGGCCGCCCCGCTACCTTTGACAAAGATTTCATCCTCTATTCACACCAATCCCCCTTATATGTTTGGTTTAGAACCCCATGTGCTGCTTTTGCTGGGCGTGTGCCTGCTGGCGGCCTGCGCGTTCGAGTTCGTCAACGGCTTCCACGACACGGCCAACGCCGTGGCCACGGTCATCTACACCAACACGCTCCGGCCCTGGGTGGCCGTCGTCTGGTCGGCGTTCTGGAACTTCATCGGCGTGTTTGCCGGCGGCATCGGCGTGGCCATGGGCATCGTGTATTTGCTGCCCGTCGAGAGCCTCGTCGACCAGAACGTGTACCACGGCATCGCCATGGTGGGGGCCCTCATCCTGGCCGCCATCATCTGGAACGTGGGCACCTGGTACTACGGCTTGCCCTCCTCCTCCTCGCACGCCCTCATCGGCTCCATTCTGGGCGTGGGCATCGCTTTTTCGCTGCTGCCGGGCTCTAAGGGCTCGGCCGTGAACTGGGGCAAGGCCGGCGAAACCGGCCTGGCCCTGATCACGAGCCCGGTGCTGGGCTTCACCTTCACCATCGGCATGATGTTCCTGCTCAAGCGGTTCGTCAAGAGCAAAGCCATCTTTAAGGAGCCGCACAAGCGCAAGCCCCCGCCGCTCTGGATCCGGCTGCTGCTGGTGGTGACGTGCACGCTGGTGAGCTTTTTCCACGGCTCGAACGACGGCCAGAAGGGCGTGGGCCTGATCATGCTCATCCTCATCGGCATTGTGCCCACGTTCTACGCCCTCGACCAGAGCAAGAACCCGCTCGATTTGCGCCAGTCGCTGGGCCAGGTCGAGTTCGTGATGAACCGCGTGAACCGCGCCGAGCTCAGCCCCGCCGACCAAAAGCTGCTCGCCGAAGTGCAGGCCCAGACCGCCGACCTCGACCGCGTGTTTGCCGGCAAAACCAACGTGGCGCAGCTGCCCAACACCGCCCGCTTCGAAATCCGCCGCGACATCCTGCTGGCCGCCAACCGCGCCAAAAAGCTGCTCGGCTCCAGCAAAGTCAGCCTCAGCACCCAGGACCGCGCCACCTACGACGCGGCCATCAAGGAGATGAAGTCCTTCACCGACTACGCGCCCTGGTGGGTGCTGCTCGTCGTGTCGGTTTCGCTGGCCTGCGGCACCATGATCGGCTGGCAGCGCATCGTCACCACCATCGGCGAGCGCATCGGCAAGGAACACCTCACCTACGCCCAGGGGGCCAGCTCCGAGCTGGTGGCCGCCATCATGATCGGGGCCAACACGGCCCTCGGCCTGCCCACCTCCACCACGCACGTGCTCTCGTCGGCCATCGCCGGCAGCATGGTGGCCAACCGGGGCATCAAAAACCTGAACCCCCAGATGGTGCGCAACATCGCCCTGGCCTGGGTGCTCACGCTGCCCGTGACCATGGTGCTGGCCGGGGGCCTGTTCCTGCTGTTCCGCGCGGTGCTGGGGTAGGGCCCCAACATAATCGGCCTGCCCTTCACCCGTTTACCACGGCAACGCCCGGCGGCTACGGGGTGGGCCAGGTTACTTTTTTGAAGGGCTTGTTCAAGGTGGCTTCCGTCCGCCCGGGGCAAGCGTCTTCCACCACGGTGAACGTAATCTCATCTCTCTTAATCTTGTAGGCCCAGGTGCCCGGCGTCTGGGTGTCGCAGGGACTGCCGCCGCTTATTTTGCGCCAGGCGTATTGGTTGCCTTTTTGGGTGTAAAACATGGTTTCAATCACGTGCTTGCTGGCCTGGTCGATCATAAGCACGGTGTCCTGCTTGAACTGAAACACGACTTCCGTGGGGCCGGGAATGTTGGCGGTACCCTGCCAGGCGGTACCGGCCAACGACTTCTGGGCCCGAGCGGGCAGGGCCCCGGCCACCAGGAGCAGCAATGGTGACCAACGAATGCCTTGCTTCATAGCAATTGCTGATTGAGGGTTTGTGATTAATAAATATATAAAGAAAATTATTAATATAATTTTTCTGGGCAATATTTAAATAGTGTCCAACCGCGAACCCGCCGGCTGCCAACGCAAAAAAGGCGGCCCCGCGCGGGGCCGCCATTTTTGGTGGTAAAACAACCTTTTCTAGGCACTTATCCACTTATCCACACCCAAAAACGGCTGTTTTGTGGATAACTCTGGGGCCCTACTTGGGCCATTGCACTTCCAGCTCGTCGTTGATGAAGACGCCGAAGTTGACGAATTGCAGCACGCCTTCGTCAAAGTACAAGTCGATCATCGACTGCTCGTAGCTCAGGCGCACCTCGCCGCCGTCCATGTTTTCCACCTCGGCGTCGGCCACGCCGTGGCGCTGCATCAGGGCCTGCACTTTCTCAAGGGGCTGGCCCTGGATGACTTCGCCGAAGAGGCGCATGTTGGGGTTGTCGGTTTCGATGCAGCTCAGGCGGAAGTCGTCTTCGCGGTCGAAGTACAGCGACACGAGGTAGTCTTCTTCGTGGTACACCCACTCCTGGTGCTCAAACTCGTCCTCGTCCTCCGATTCCTCGATTTCTTCGGGCTCGCCCACCAGGGTGCGCACCTCGTCCATGGTGGCCCCGAAGCGCAGCAGGCCCATGCCGGTGCCCAGGGTAATTTCGTTTTCCTCGATGCTGGAGGGCTGAATGGTTGCCATTGCGGTGGTAAGTGAAAGTGATACGCAAAGGTAAGAACGGGGCGCGGGGCCCCGGCGTTGGCCGGGCCCCGGCTCAGGTACCGTAGCGGGCGATGAAGGCGGTTTTTTGGCGCACGTAGTCGGGGTGGGCCTTGGCGGCGGCCCACTGGCGGCCGAAGATTTCGGCGGCGGCCACTTTGTCGGGGTCGGGCCGGTCGGTGCGCGGCAGCTCGGGGCGGCCGTGGGCCCCGGACCGGCCTTTTTGGTCGGCGGGCACGGGGCCGGCGTACTTGCGGCCGCCGCGGTGGTTGGCGTAGCGCCGGGCCCGGGTGAAGCCCATCTGCAAAAACTTGCGGGCCATGTCGGCCCCCACAAAATCGTCGGCCGCCAAATACGCCTCGAACAGCGCCCAAATGGCCGCCGACGACTCCGTGGCCGCCGCCGCGTCTTTGAAGCGCCAGTGGGGCAGGATTTCGGCCTTGTAGGGCTGCACCAGCAGCACGCCCTGCTCGCCGCGCCCCACGCGGTACAGCTCGGGGCGCTGGCGGAAATCAACGGCGGCGAAATCGAGCGTGTAGTCGAAGGGCATGGCAATGCGTTTGGTTGGGGAGGGTCGGCGTTTTACGGCAAAGCCGGGGCCCCGGGACGGAACCCGAACGTGATTGTTTCCGAACCCGCTTGTCATTCCGAGCGCCGCGCCGCATCTGAGTCGAGGGCCCCAGATTCATTGCGGCGCTCGTAACGCCGGCCGGCACGGCAGCGGCCGACCAAAACCCGAAGCCCGAGTTTTCCACCTGGATAGATTTTGATTAAATTTTTTTTGAAAAAACTCCTTTCTATTCCCAGTTATTAGGGACGTTAATAAGTGGACAACTGGCCGGGGTTATCCACCGCCGGGATAACTTGTGCGTAACCTGAAGCTTATGCACCGGATATCCACCGGCATTGTGGATATCATTTCGCTGAACGACAACGCGTTGATTCGTTTTTCAACATCTCCACACGTTCTCCACATACGCACAATCCACACGGGGGCCCCGGTGGGGATTGGCCCGCTGCGGCGGGCGAGTTATCCCCGGTTGTCCACAGCCGGCGCGACCTGTGCGGGGGCCCTCTCCGACCAAAAAAAGTTGTGCCCACTTTATCCACGTGCGACGGGCAGGTTTCCCCCAGGTTATCCACCAAAACGGGGGGGGCGCGAAAACCCTGTGGAAAAGCCGGTGGAAAACGGGTGGATTACCCTGCAAAAAGCCCCTGAGTAACTGGAATCCGACAAAAGTTATCCCCGCTCGGCCGGCCGACCTTAGAAAACCAGGTTTTCCTCGATCTCGAAGTTGGAGCGCATCTGCAACACTTTGGGGTCGAGGTACACGGGCTCGGCGGGGGTGCGCAGGTCGGGGTTGCCGCCGCGCCAGTGGCCGTCGCCGTTGGCGTCGAGCAGGGCGCGCAGGCGATAATTGCCCGGGGCCAGGTGCTCGAAGCGGTAGCGGCCCTTGGGCGAGGGCAGCGTCTGCACGACCTCAAATTTGTCGTTGAGCAGCTGCAAATCGAAGCGGGCCGCCTTGGCCTGGATGGTGCCGAGCAGCGTGCCGTTGGGGTCAACTTCGGTGACGGCCAGCCGCAGCGGGCGGCGCGGCCAGCGCAGCGGCTGCCCCGTGACGGGAACCAGGGCCGTGCTGTCGATGATGATTTCGACGCGGGTTTTGGCCGGGGTGTTCAGGGCCACCGTCAGGCGGGTGTGGGCGGGGTTGAGCACCGCCTCGGCCGGCAGCAGCGGGCGGCGCTTGAGCGAATCCTCGACGAGCGTGCCCAACGGCCGGCCGGCCACCGGCACCATCGGCACGGCAAACAGGAACCGGACCAGCCCCTGGCGGTACACGCTGCGGGGCCCTCCCTCGACGGTGTAGGCCGGGGCCGCGGCGGCTTTGCGGGCCGCGGCGGCCGGCACCGGAAAGCGCACGCTCAGCGTGTCGTGGGCCACGTTGCCGCTGCTGTCGGTGGCGGTCAGCAAGTAGCGGCCGTCGGCGAGGCCCGGCGATTTGAAGAGCAGCACGCCGTGGCCGCCGTCGGCGAGCTGCACGGCTTCGGGGGCCGGGGTGCGGGCCGGGTCGGGCGGCAGGGGGGCGAGCGCGGCGGCGGCCAGGCCCTCGTTGAAGCCCGCCCGCAGCTGGGCAGGCCCCGGCGTCTGCGACGTGAGCAGGGGCGGCCGGCGGTCGGGCTGGGTCAGCACCAGGTTGGCCGTGACGGGCGCGGGCCCAATGGTAACCGGGCCGGGCAGGTAGCCGATTTTCTCGCCTTCGTCGTAGCGGCTGTTGTTGTTTTTGTCGGCGATGGCGTAGAGCTCGTAGGTGCCGGCCCGCAAAAAGCCCAGGCTGTACTTGCCCAGCTTGTCGGTGCGGGTGAGGTAATACGGCCGGCCGCGGCGCACGCCGGCCGTGTCGGCGGTGCGGAACAAGGCCACGGCGGCTTCGCCAACGGGCAAGGTCGTGAGCAGGTCCGTGACGGTGCCGCGCACGGCCCCGGAGTCGAGCACGGCCCCGGTGCTGAAGCTGAGCTGGGCGTTTTTGGCCGGCAGGCTTTCGGTGATGTCCACCACCGCGTTGCGGAAGTTGAAGCTGTAGGTAGTGTTTTCTTCGAGCGGCTTATCGAAAAGCAGCGTGACGGTGTTGCGGTCTTCGCGGGGCTTGTAGGGGTTGTCGGCCGGCAGCTGGGGCGTGATGAGCAGGTTCTTGCTCAGGTCTTTGAACTGCACGTACTCCGAAAAAACGAGCTTCACCGAGCGCTGCTTCACGTTGCGGGCCGCGCTGTCGGGCGAGCTGCTGACCAGGCGCGGCGGCGTCACGTCGCGCGGGCCGCCCTGCGGCGGGGCCACGGCCGCGCAGCCCGCCAGGGCCGCCAGGGCCGCCAGGGCCGTCCATCGTTCAACGCAAAAAGCCATGTTCTCCGGGTTTCAGTGGTGAGGAAGCGCGGGGCCCTCAGGCCCGCCCCGCTACGTACAGCAGGCTCGAATATTGCCCTTCGTGCCGGGCCGCGTGGCGGTTGGAGGCGTAGCCCTGGCGCAGCGCCCGCAGCAGCGAGCCGGCGCGGGGCGGTTCGCTCAGCAGGCCCACGTAGTAGGCGTCGAGGGGCATGGGCAGGGTGGCGCGCAGGGCCAGGCGGTGCTTTTTGAGGAGCCGGGCAAAGGTGGCGGGCACGAAGTGGTAGAGGTGGCGCGGCACGTCGTAGGCCGCCCAGCGGGCCCCGTAGTGGCGGGCGTCGAAGCTGTCGGCGTTGGGCACGGCGATGAGCAGCACCCCGTCGGGCCGGAGCAGGCGCACGAGCTGGGCCAGGGTTTCGTTGAGCGCGTGCACGTGCTCCAGCACGTGCCAGAGGGTGATGGCGTCGAACGAGCCGGGTTCCAGGGCCGCCAGGCTGCCCTCCTCCCCCACCGGCTGGCCCACGCGCCGGCTGGCCTCGGCGCGGGCGGCGGCGTTGGGCTCGACGCCCGCCACGGCCCAGCCCGCCGCCCGGGCGGCGGCCAGGAAGTGGCCCGTGCCGCAGCCGTAGTCGAGCAGTCGGCCCCGGCGGGGCGCCAGCTGGTTCAGCAAGCGCACTTTGCGGCGCATGGTGAAGAGCCGCGCCACTTTGTAGGCCTGGTTCACGAGGCCGGCGGCCCCGCTGTTGTGCGACACGTAGGCCGCCGACTCGTAGTAGGGCCCGATGGCCGCCGCCGCGGGCCGGGGGTTGGTAAACTGAAAGCCGCAGGCCGCGCACTGCACCACGGCGAAGCTTTCGTGGCTCACGGTGCGGTCTTCCACCACCAGCTTGTTGCGAAACGCTGTTTTCCCGCAAACCGGGCAAGCATCTAATTTTTCGTAAATCACTGATTTTCTTTGATTAACCGTGATTTCGCTGCGGGCACGGTGCGCTGTTGCCCGGGGCGTGGCAACGCGCAAAGGTACAGGCCCGGCCCGCGGGGCCCGGCGCCGCAGGCTTTTCGCCCGCCGCCCGCCCCGCCGACAAAGTCCCGCGAACCCGCGCGCTAGCGGTTCAGGTACACCATCAGCACCGACACGTCGGCCGGCGAGATGCCGCTGATGCGGCTGGCCTGGCCCAGGGTTTCGGGCTGAATTTTTAGGAGCTTTTCGCGGGCCTCGTGGCTCAGGGCGGGCATGGCCCGGTAGTCGAGGCGGCCCTGGATGACGAAGCCTTCCAGCTCCAGCATGCGGTCGGCCTGCTGCTGCTCCTTCACCAGATAGCTCTCGTACTTGATGCCGATGACGGCCTGCTCCAGGGCGTCGGCGGCGAAGCCGGCGAGGGCCCCGGCCAGCGCGGGCAGGGCCCCGGCCAGGGCGGCCAGCTCCAAGTTGGGGCGGCGCAGCAGGTTCACGGCGCGGGTTTTTTCATGGATTTCGGCCGAGCCGATTTCCGCCAGAAAGGCGTTGACGGCCCCCGGCTCCACGGCGAACTCCTTCAGCACTTCGGTGGCGGCGGCGGCCTGGGCCTGCTTGTGCTGCACGCGGGCCAGGCGCTCGTCGGAGGCCAGGCCCAGGGCGTGGCCCAGCGGCGTGAGGCGCAGGTCGGCGTTGTCCTGGCGCAGCAGCAGGCGGTGCTCGGCGCGGCTCGTGAACATGCGGTAGGGCTCGTCGGTGCCCTTGTTCACGAGGTCGTCGATCAGCACGCCGATGTAGGCTTCGCTGCGCGCGAGCACGAACGGCTCGCGGCGGTGCACC
>JANXOE010000233.1 GCA_025353745.1 Hymenobacter sp. | reverse complement strand
CGAGTACGGCAAATCGATGCTGGCCTTGCTGCCCGGCTCGCGGGTGAAATCGGCGTAGCCCTTCTTCAAATCGTACTGAAAAGCCACCTCGTTGGCCGTGAGGGCCGGCTTTTTGGCCTCGGCCGATTTCACGCTCACCGTGGCCTGGTGGCCGCTGTAGCCATCGGTTTTGAAGGAGAACAGCGGCGATTTGATGTACGACTGGGGGCCGTCGAGGCGGCCGTTGCCGCCCGTGCCCGTGGGCGTGAGCACCGCCGTGCCCCGGAACGTGTACGCGTCGTTGGCGTAGAGCTTGATGGGGCCCCCGGTGCGGGGCGTGGTCAGGTACATCGAGTCGGTTTTCACCGCCCAGCGCATGAGGTAGCCGGGGGGCAGCCCCATGCGGGGCGAGTTGACGGCCCCGGCGTCGCGGGCCGCGATTTCGCCGGTCTTGCCTTCCGTCACCACCGAGTCGCGGTAAAACGTGAACCGGTCCGAGGCGAACGTGCCGCTCTGGTACTTCACGGTGCCGGCGGCTTGCAGGCCCTTGCTGTCGAGCATCACCTTGTTGAACACGCGCCCCTTGCCTTTGTAGAGCGGAAAGCCGTCTTTGGGCACGTCGTACACGAAGCCCAGCGAGCCGTCGGGCTGGGCGGTGAGCTTGGTTTTGATGTTGGGAATAATGCCGTTGCTGCGGAAGGTGCCGTCGAAGCCAGTGGCCGTTTTGCCCAGGCTGTTGAGCGAGTCGAGGCGGAAGGGCGGGATGTCGAACACCAGCGTCGAGTCGTAGGCCCCGCCCAGCACGTCCTGCTTGCCGAAGAAAATGCTGGCCCCGGTTTTGGAATCGAAGGCCGGGAAGTTGGGCTTTTTCTTGCGGCCCGACTTGTTGCGCGGGTCGTTCAAAAACAGCCGCCCGCTCGAAACCCTCCCTTTGTTGGTGAGGGCGAAGTCGAAGTGCTTGCCGTTGTTGCTCTTGCCCGCCACCTGCTTGGGCTGGCTGCGGATGACCATCGAGTCGATCTTGGGCATGTCGACATAAAAGCCGTCGTAATCAAAGGCAAAGTCCTTGCCCTTGAAGCGCATGGCCGCCGCCACCACCGTACCGCTAAACTTGAGGTTGCGGTTTTTCTGCACCCGCACCAGGCTGCTGTCGGGCCGCACGTACACGGCCAGCGAGTCGTCGGTAAAGTTGAAGCGGTCGACGCCCCGAATAAGCAGCTCGTTGGTGGCCAGGTTGAGGGTGGCGTTGCGCCCCGACCCCGACAACGACTTGATGGCCAAGTGGTCGTAGTCCTTGCGGTTGCGGGCCGAGGCCACGTAGTGCAGGCCTTTGGGCAGGATGGTGACGGCCCCGGTCTGGCCGTTCCACTGCACGTAGCCGTCGCGGGCGAGGCCAGCCATGGCGCTGCGCAGGTTGCCTTCGGCCGTGTTCAGGTCGGCGGCCAGGTCGGTCACGTTCAGGGTGCGGGCGTTGCCGTGGCCCTGGCTGTAGCCCACCAGCATTTGCAGCGGGTGCAGCCGGTTGATGCTCTTAATTTGTTGGTAGCGGGAGTCGGTGTAAAACTCCTGGCTCTCAAAATCAGCCGTTTGCTGGCTTTTGGCCGTCAGCACCGCAAAGTCGATGGCGGGCCGGTGCAAGTCCCAGGTGAGCTGCTCGGAGCGGATTTCGAGCTTGTGGTACGAGTCGTTGAAAGGCGTGTTTTTGTAGAGGCCATCTTCCCGCGAGAGGCGCAGCAGCTGCTTGTCGCGCCGGTAGCGCACCTGCACGCCGGGGTGGGTGAGCGAATCCTGGCCCTGGTAGAGTGTGATGGCGGCGCGCCCGGCCGTAATCACCGAGTCGTTGAACAAGTAGGCCCGCGACGCGGCCCGGAACTTGCGCTGCCCGCCCTCGCTCACCAGCAGCGTGGCCAGCGAGCCGTCGAGGGCCGCGCTCAGCAGGCGCTCGCCGGCCAGCGAAATGCCGCCCCGGTAGGCGATGCTGCCGCCCAGGTTTTTGAGCCGGGCGTCGTTGGTGAGGGAGATGAAGCGCGGGTAGCCGGTGTCGGCCGCGCCGGGCTTGCGGCGCACGCTGTGGTAGCTCAGGGCCCCTTTCACGGGGGCTTCGAGCAGGGCCGGGTAGCTCAGCGTCACGGGCTGGGCCGTGAACTCGGGCTTGCTCAGGTCGAAGTCGAACCCGCCGAGGTCGGCCGTCAGGAGGTTGGTTTTGATGGACCACGTAAACTGCCCGCCGGTGCCCACAAAGCGGCTGGTGCCGGGCACGGCCGTGCCGCTCACCTTGCGCAAAAACACTGAATCGCCGGCCGTGGCCATGAACAGGTCGGCGTCTTTCACCACCATCACCGCGCCCCGGGTGGGCGGCGGCGAGTAGGTATCGAAGGCAGCGGCAGCGGCGGGCTCAAAGCCGGCGGTGCTGGGCGCGAAATCGGCCGGGTTGCCGGCCGCTTCGGCCGGCTTGGCGGAGGCGGGTTTGGCAGGGGCCGTGGCTTTGGCCCCGGCCTTGGCCACAGGTTTTTTGGCCGGGGCTTTTTTCTTGACGGGGGCCCCCCAGCCGTCGTCGGCTTTGCTGCCGCTGTCGTCTTTATCGCCCCAGCCGCTGCTGCCCGACGACGACCACAAGTCGGACGTGTCCCAGCCGCTGCTGGCTTTTTTCTTCTTGGCCACCGGTTTGGCCACGGGCTTCGCGGCCGCCTTGGCCCCCGGCTTGGGCGCGGGCTTGGCGGCGGGCAGCGGCGCTTCCTTGGCCGGCGCGGGGGCCCCAAACTCCAGGGTAGAAACCGGGGCCGCAACGGGCGAATACGCAAACGACACGGTGCCGCCCACGGCCCGCAGCGAGTTGAAGCCCGAGCGGTAGAGGTAGCCGCCGTTCAGGAAACGACTGCTCGAAATCAGGAACTTGTCGGTTTCGGTCAGGGGCTCTTTGTCCAGCGTTTGGCCCAGCACGTCGAGGTACTGGTCCATCTGCTGGTCGCTGAGCTTGGCCGTGGTGGCCCCGCCCACCAGGGCCCGAAAAAACGTTTCGAACTGCGGCCGGGGCCGGTATTTCTTGGCCAGCATGGCCTGCGACAGCGCCACGATGCGCGCCTGCTGCGACGCCGTGAGCCGGTTGCTGCCCCACAGCTGCTGAAGCTGCGCGCCCACGGCCTTGGCCGCGGCGTTGTTGGTGCTGGCCATCATGGCCTGCACGTCCAGCATAAACTGCGCGGGCTCGGCCGAGAGGCGGGGGCCCCGGGCCGCGACGGCCGGCGGGGCCTTGGCTGCGGGCACCGCCTGGGCCGCCGCTGGCTGCCGGCCGCCCCACACCACGGCCGCCAACGCGGCCACAACAGCAAAATATCTCATAGGAATAGCAGTCGAAAAGCCCGTCGCGCCCCAAAGTTCAATAAGTCGGCCAGGGCAGCGGGGCTACAATTTCGCAAATCGACGCGACATGGGCCCCGTGCGCCGGCCCATGTGCCCGGCCCGGCAACACAACTCAACAGCAAAAACGTGCTCCTGCCCCAGCCATTCCTTAGAAAACTTTCTTACTGCCAAATATTTAAGCAAAATATTTGATGGAAACGAATTTGCTTAGGCTTTCAGAAAAATTGCCGACACCCAGCTCCGCAAAGTCCGGTGGCGCTGGTACACCAAGCCTTGGCGCGTTGCTTCATTCTTTATTTTATCCAAGTCCTCTTCGTAGAAGCCGCTGAACAAAATGGGTTTTCCGCTGGGCAGCAGGGCGGCGTAGGCGTGCATGTCTTCGAGCAGCACGTTGCGGTTGATATTGGCCAGGATGAGGTCGAAGGGCGCTTCGCCGGCCAGCACCTCCGCCCCGCCCAGGCGGCACTCGATGGTGCGGCACTGGTTTTCGGCGGCGTTGTCGGCGGCGTTTTCCACCGTCCAGGGCTCCACGTCGACGGCCAGCACCTGGCGGGCCCCCAGCTTTTCGGCCATGATGGCCAGAATGCCCGTGCCGCAGCCCATGTCGAGCACGCGCAGCCCGCGGTGGTCCACATCGAGCTGGCTTTCAATCATCAAGGCCGTGGTTTCGTGGTGGCCCGTGCCGAACGACATGCGCGGCATGATCACGATGTCGTAGTCGACGCCCTGGGGCTCGGGGTGGAACGGCGCGCGCACCGACACCCGCTCGGCGATGATCAGGGGCTGAAAATTCTTCTCCCACTCGGCGTTCCAGTTCTGGCGCGTGATGATGCGGTGCGAGTGGGCCAATTCGCCCAAACCTTCGTAGCGGCTCATGATTTCGGCCACCGCGTCGGGGTCGAAGGCTTCTTCGGTGGTGTAGGCGCAGAAGCCGGCGTCGTTGTCTTCAAACGTGTCGAAGCCCACTTCGCCCAGCTCCGCCACCAAAATATCGGCCAGCTCGCGGGGGGCCTCAACGGTCAGTTCAATAAAATCCATTGGGGAATGTTGAATTATAAATTCTAATTATAAATTTTTGCGATTCAATAGCTTAAAAAGTCTAAGGCTATTTTACAATTTATAATTAATTCGTTTTGCACCCCGCGAAAGAGCGCACGGTGGTGTAGTTGATGGTGAAATCGGCCAGGCCCCGGGTGGGCGTCACGAATAGCGCGTAGTCGGCGAAGTCGCGGTTGGGAGCCTCGGCCCACAGCCCGGCTTTGTCGGCAAAAAGCTTGTTGCTTTCCTTGAACACCAGCAAATCGGCAAAAGCCGGGTCGGGCTCCACGTACACGAGGGCAAAGCAGCCGCCGCGCCGGGCCGGGTCGGTTTCGAGGTACACCGAGCCGTAGATTTTGCACGGGTCGACGGACCCTTGCGGGGCCCGGGCGAAGGGCCCCAGGGCCAACAGCGCAGTAAAAAGGAGAGAGAAAAACACGGCGGTGGAAAACGTTTTAACGCATGAGCACGACGACGGCCCCCGGGCAAAAAGCAAGCCGCGCCCGGTTGTCATTTCGAGCCCTGCGAGGAAACGAAATCCAAGGCAGCCCCCGATTCCGATTCCTCGCGGGGCTCAAAATGGCGGCGGGGGGCGGCTTGCTTTTTGCCCGGCGGACAGTTAGAACGAGCGGATGATTGCTACGAAGTCCTGGGCTTTGAGCGAAGCGCCGCCGATGAGGCCGCCGTCCACGTCGGGCTGGCCGAACAGCTCGCGGGCATTCTGGGCATTGGCCGAGCCGCCGTAGAGAATGCTGACGTTTTGGGCCGCTTCGGCGGTGTAGGCGCGGGCCACCTGCTCGCGGATGAACGCGTGAACCTCCTGGGCCTGGGCGCTGGTGGCCGTTTTGCCGGTACCGATGGCCCAGATGGGCTCGTAGGCAATCACGACCTGCGCAAATTCCTCGTTGCTGAGGTGAAACAGGCCGTCTTTCAGCTGCTTGGCAATGAAGGCAAAGGTGTCGTCGGCCTCGCGGGTGTCGAGCGACTCGCCCACGCAGAAAATCGGCTTGAGGCCGGCGGCCAGGGCCACTTTCAGCTTCTGGCCGAGCAGCTCGTCGTCCTCGCGGAAGTGTTGCCGCCGCTCGGAGTGGCCCAGAATCACGTATTCGCACCCCACTGTGGCCAGCATCTGCGCCGATACTTCGCCGGTGAAGGCCCCGCTTTCTTTCTGGTGGCAATTTTGGGCCCCCAGGTGCAGGGGGCCGCCTTGCGGCAGCTTTTCGCCCACCCCGGTCAGGAATGGAAACGGCGGGCACACCACCACGCACGGGAGGGCCCCGGCCGGGGCGTCGGCCAGCAAAGCGGTGATTTCGCCGGCCAGCGCCAGGGCCGCCGGGTAGGTGAGGTTCATTTTCCAGTTGCCGGCAACGATGTTCTGGCGCATAAGTAGGCGTAAGGGTGAAACGCCGCAAAGCTACGCCGCCCGTGCCGGGCCACTTGCCGCGCGGGGCCCTAGCCGGCGGGGGCTTTGCGGCGGGCCTGGGCCTCGGCGGCGGCCGTTGCCACTTCCCAGGGTTGCCGGCGGCCACCCATCCGCGCCAGCGCCACGCCGCCGATTACGGCCACAGCCGCGCCCCCCAGCGCGGCCCAGCCCAACTCGGGCATCTCGCGCAGCCGCACCACCCAAATGGCCACCAGCGCCCACGCCACCACCAGCGGAAACGCTACTTCCTGGAATGCCCGGCTCATGGCCAGCGCCAGCGCCACCACCACCAGCAGCAGGGCCAGCGCCAACACCACGGCCACGCCCTGAGCCGGCTGCCACCCCAGCTGTTGCAGCCCAATGGTGAAGTTGATGACCGTGGCCACCGAAATCCACCCCAGGTACAGGGCCAGCGGCAGGCTGGCCCAGGCCGGAGCGGCCCCCGCCAGCACGCGCCGCCGGGCCCGGCCATAGGCGGCCACGAGCGCACCCAAAATCAGCAGCATGACGGCCACGCTGGGCAAAATCAATTCGTAGGCGAACAGCACCACCCACGCACCGGTGGCCACGCTGGCCAGCGCCAGCGGCTTGGCCAGCGCGTCGGGCAGCGACAGTGCCCGCTGGGCCGGCAGCAGCTGCCACACCGCGTAGATAGTCAGTCCCAAAAAAATCACGCCCCAAATGCTGAACGCATAGCCGGCCGGCGTAAGCAAGGTCGGGTACTTGGCCGATACCGCGCCCATGGTTTGCCCGTTCAGCGGGTGGGTGTTGGAGTAATAGTTGAGGAAGATGTTGCCAAAAATGGCGGCCGCCGCCAGCCAGCGCCACGCCCGGCCCGTGGCCGAACGGTCGGGGGCCGCGTAGGCATCGAGCGGGTGGGAAGGAGAAAGGGACATAGTGGATAGCGAAATAAAAAATATATTACGAACCAAACAGCGCCGCCGGATTGGGCCCGTCCGGCCCAACCGACTAGGTATAGATTCCGGGGCGCCAAGCAATTGCATTCAATCTTTAAGGCTGTGCCGTCCGGATTAATTCAAACCAGGCGGGCAATTCTTTCCCGTTGAAGCTGCTGTGTACCGGCACCGCAAGGTTACTTGCCTTTGCCCCAAAAACCAACCGTTGCGCGGCATATTTCAATATTATTTCACTTGACGCGCGGCTGGGGCCCTGTCCCCCGGCGCGCCAGGGCCCAGCAGCAGCACCCCGCTGCGCCAGGGCCCTGGTTTTTAGGGTATATTGAGGCCATCTCAGGAGAAAAGATATCAATCGCCGAAAGGTTGAGCTTTGGGCGAATTTTGAGAACTGAAGTGCGACGCTTACACCGACAAAACCTGTTTTTTGCGCATTCATGAAAACAAAAAATCTCGCTCGAAAATTCGGCTTTTTTAGCCTTTTCGCGCTGCTTGGCCCGGCGGCCCGGGCGCAACAGCCAGTGGGCATTTTTATGGGCAGCCAGGACATTGGCGCGGGTGCCAAAGCGGGTAGCGCGGCGTACGTGCCCGCCGGCCGGAAATACATCGTTTCCGGGGCCGGACGCAACGTTTGGGCCGACCGTGACGAGTTTCGGTACGTCTACAAAAAAATTACGGGCGACTTCATTCTTTATGCCCGGGCCGGGTTTGCGGAAGGGACCGGCGCGGAGCCGCACCGGAAAATTGGCTGGATGGTGCGCCAGGGCCTGGCCGAAAATTCGCCCCAGGTCAGCGCCGTAACCCACGGCGACGGGCTCACTGCCTTGCAGTTCCGAAAAGCCTCCGGCGCGCTCACCGAAGAAATCCGGTCAAAAATCGCGCGCGCCGACGTCGTTCAACTCGAAAGAAAAGGCAATACCTACACGATGCGGGTGGCCCGGTTTGGGCAGCCGTTTGCCACGGAGCAAGTGACGGCCCCCGGCTTGGGCAACGAGGTATACGTGGGCCTGATGGTGTGTTCCCACCGCGCGGACGCGGTGGAAACAGCTGTTTTTCGCGACGTGCAAATCACGGTTCCCGCCCCCGATGAAACGGCGCAGCCCCAGCAATACCTGGGCAGCAACGTTGAATTGCTCGACGTGGCCACCGGCGACCGGGAAGTCGTTTTCACATCGCCCAAATCGTTGCAGGCCCCCAACTGGCGCCGAAATGGCAAAAGCCTGATTTATAACAGCGAAGGCCTCATTTACGATTTGGACTTGGCTTCCCGGCAGGCCAACGTGTTGCCGACCGGCGCGGTGCGCAACAACAACAACGACCACGTGCTTTCCTTCGACGGCACCGCCCTGGGGCTGAGCAGCACCGTTGAGCAGCTGGGCGGCTCCGTTGTTTACACCGTTCCTTCGGGCGGCGGCGCCCCCACACAGGTTACGCCCACGGGGCCCTCCTACCTGCACGGCTGGTCGCCCGACAGCAAATACCTCGTGTTCACCGGGCAGCGCAATAAGGAGTTTGACATTTACCGCGTGCCGGCCGCTGGCGGGAAGGAAGTGCGCCTGACCACCGCCCCCGGCCTGGACGACGGCCCCGAGTACACGCCCGACGGCCGGTACATCTACTTCAATTCCAACCGCACGGGCACCATGCAAATCTGGCGCATGCACGCCGACGGCAGCCACCAGGAAGCCGTCACCAACGGGCAATTCCACGACTGGTTTCCGCACGTGTCGCCCGATGGCAAATGGCTGGTTTTCGTTTCCTTTCTAAAAGAAGAAGTAGCCGCCGGCGACCATCCGTTCTACAAGCACGTGTACTTGCGGCGGCTGCCAATTGCGGGGGGCGAACCGGAGGTCATCGCCTATGTTTACGGCGGCCAAGGCAGCATCAACACGCCGTCGTGGTCGCCGGACAGCAAAAAAATTGCCTTCGTCAGCAACAGCGCCGCCGCTGGGCAATAAAAACATCAATAACAGTACAACAACTAACGAATAATAAATACGTCATCCGTGAAATTTACAGCAAATAACAAGCAGCGCTTTTTTTCTTGTTTAGGAATTTTTATTGCCGCCATAGGTACTGCAAACCACGCCGCGGCCCAGGTCGGCCCGTCCGTCAATCACACGGCGCTCTACGTTTACGACCTGCGCAAAAGCACCGCGTTTTATAAAGATGTCATGCAGCTGCCGGAAATTCCCGAGCCATTTAAGGACGGCCGGCACGTGTGGTTCCGCACGGGGCCCCACAGCCAGCTGCACATCATCCAGGGCGCGGCCAAAGTGGAGGAACACGACAAAAACACGCACCTGGCGTTCAGCGTGAAAGATCTGAAAGTTTTTACGCAGCACCTCGACGCCGCCAATGTGCGCTACGGCGGTTGGAAAGGCGAGGAAAAGCAGACAACGCCCCGGCCCGACGGCGTCAAGCAAGTGTATTTGCAGGACCCCGACAATTTTTGGATAGAGGTAAATAACGACCCTTTTTAAACGGCGAAAGGCAATTAAATGCGCGGTTTAAAACCACGCATTTAATTACCTTTCGCTAGGTTTATTTCCAGCTTTCTTCGGCGATTTACTGCCGCAAATAATCAGCTCGCTGATTGGCTTAAGGGCAGTTTTTCGGCCAGGAACCGGGCCGTGTGGTTGGTGTCTTTCAGTTGGGCCAGGGCCTCGGGCGTGCCTTCGAACAGCAAGTGGCCGCCGTTGAGGCCGCCCTCGGGGCCCAGGTCGATGAGCCAGTCGGCACACTTGATGATGTCGACGTTGTGCTCGATGATGAGCACCGAGTTGCCCTGCTCGATCAGCGCGTTGAGGGCCCCCAGCAGCTTGGCGATGTCGTGGAAGTGCAGGCCGGTGCTGGGCTCGTCGAAGATGAACAGAATTTTA
>JANXOE010000184.1 GCA_025353745.1 Hymenobacter sp. | reverse complement strand
GCCTGCCGCGCCCACCGTTGAGAATAACACCGGAAACGCCGAAAACTTTGTTTTCGGCGTTCTTTTTTGGGCCCCTAGCGGGCTACGGCCCCGGTATTTAGCATTACATTTGAAAACACATCGTATGGCTTACGCAGTCCGCTGTGGCAGCCGCCTTTCTTTCCCGTTTTTCGCGATATGAAAACAAGCGTACTCGCCCTCCTTCTGCTGGCCGGCGGCGCGGCCCCGGCGCTGGCGCAGCAGCAGCCCCAGTTCACGCACTACGGCTTCAACGGCATGTACCTCAACCCGGCTTACGCCGGCATCAAGGGGCAGGGAGAAGTCAACCTCATCGGCCGCTACCAATACTACAACCTGAGCAATACCCGGGGCGATGCCAACGGCTCGCCGCGCACTGGCCTCGTCACGGCGTCGCTGCCGGTGCTGGCCCTGAATGGTGGGGTGGGGCTCGCCGTGAGCTACGACCAGGCGGGCGAAGTGAAGGTAACCAATACGGCCCTCTCGTATTCGCAGCACGTAAAGCTGGGGGCCGGCAAGCTGGGCATCGGCATCCAGGGAACGTTTACTTACCTGAGCGCGGGCACGTTTGTAGCTATCGATCCCGCCGACCCGTACATTCCTTACAACGGCTCTGACCACAAATTCGACGCCGGCGCCGGCCTGTGGTACGAATCACCAAAATTTTATGCCGGTCTGAGCGCCAACAACCTGTTCCGGTCGCACTACACCTTGCAGAGTGCGGTGCGGGACGCCAACGGCAACGTTGTTGGCTACCAGAACACCTCGCAGTTTTTAGGAGAAAATCACGCTTATTTCACGGCAGGATACAATATTGAAGCGTCTTCATCCGTTGTCGTGACCCCGACGGTGCTAGTTAAGGCGGTATTGCCCGGCAGTTTCGATTCGAGCAGCAAGTTCAGCAACTCAAAAAATTATTCGCTCGAAGGCGGCGTTAGGGCCACCCTTGATGATAAATATTGGATAGGTGCAAACTATCGTTTGCAAGAATCCGTTTCGGGCTTGATAGGTTTCAGCTTTGCCAAAGACAACGCTTTTCGCGTAGGCTACGCTTTCGATTTTATTGCATTTAACCAGGATGCTCGGGCGCTGAGTTCGCACGAGATTCTGCTTACGTACCGCTTGCCCAAGCCAGGTTTGATTATCCGGCCGGCCATCCGCACGCCCCGCTATAGTTTCTAGCCTATTATTCCACTGCTAAAAACGCTGTCTATCACCAGTTAAGGCAATTTGGGTCTGGCTCCGTGCTGGCCTAATTATTGTGCCTGCGGCTTCACCAACCAGTTCGGGTTGTTTTTCATGCTTCCGCGGCCTCTGTGCCAGCGACAAAAAAATATTGTGCAATTGTGCTGGAAATTGTATATTTGCCAGCCGAACAACATAGCCCGATAGCCTCGCCAATTCAAAACGTTGTTTTACTCCCATGAATAAGTTATTCACATTATCCCTGTTCGCGCTTTCTGGGGCCCTTTTAGGGGGGTGCAGTTTCAGCCGAGGCTTTGAAGGCGAGTTGGTCGGTGCGCAGGAGCGGCCATTTTACGTTCCTCAAGAAGTACCTTTTGGAATGGTACCCTGCCCGGGTGGTACTTTTCACATGGGCCAGACCGACCAGGATATTTCGGCCTCGATGGTCAACATGAATAAGCAGGTGACCATCGCCGGCTTTTACATGGACGAGACGGAAATCACCAACAATGAGTACCGCCAGTTTATCGAAGCCATTAAGCAGGATTCGCTCGACGTGTTGGGTGAAGAGTACGTGATGACGGAATTGTATCCTGACACGACGGTGTGGGTGCGCGACTTCACCTACCACATGGGCGACCCCTTGCTGGAATACTATTATACTCACCCGGCGTTCGACGATTACCCGGTGGTGGGCGTAGACTGGTTTGCCGCCAAATACTTCTGTAACTGGCGCACCAAGCACCGCAACGCCACCCGCGAGGAGCGCGGCTACGCAGCCGATCCCAACTTCCGCCTGCCATCGGAGGCTGAGTGGGAATACGCGGCCCGCGGCGGCCGCGAAGGAGCTACTTACCCTTGGGGTGGGCCCTACCTGCGCAACACCAAGGGTTGCATGCTGGCCAA
>JANXOE010000146.1 GCA_025353745.1 Hymenobacter sp. | reverse complement strand
GGCTTTGGAACCCTGGGCTTCGGGCGAAAGATGGCCTTCCCGGACTTTGGAACCCTGGGTTTCGGGCGAAAGATGGCCTCCCCGGACTTTGGATCCCTGGGTTTCGGGCGAAAGATGGCCTTCCCGGGCTTTGGATCCCTGGGTTTCGGGCGAAAGATGGCGCTCCAAAGTCCGGGAACGGCGTCTTTCGTGCCCGGTGTCAATCAATTAAATTACGGCACGGCCCCGGCAACAAAAATTCCGTGGCACCGGGGGCCCCGGCCTACTCGGCCAGCACCTGCGAGAGGATGTCGAGCGATTTAATCTCGCCCATCTGCTCGATGTGCAGCTGGTAGTAGCGCAACAGCACGCCCAGCAGCTCGCGGCGCACGCGGCCGTTGGGGATGGTGCTGGGGCCGGGGCCGCGCAGCAGCTCGTCGAAGTAGCCCGCGAACTCGCGCAGGCGCAGCACGGCGGGGCCCGGGGCCGCCGGGTGGCCGGCGGGGGCGTGCCCGGCCATGGCCACCTGGTCGGTCAGCTCGGCCCCCGTCTCGGCCCCGAAGCCCAGGTAGTTGGCCAATTGCAGCAGGAAGCGGAGCGCAAAGTTTTCGCTGCCGGACGCCTGCCGGTCGAAGGCCAGCAGGTTGTCGTGCAAAAAAGCGAACAGGGGCCCGTTGGCTTCCTCCTCGCGCACGGCCCGGCCCAGCACTTCCGACAGAAACAGCACCACGCTGCTCTTGGCCACGTCGTAGGGCAGGGTTTGGAAGGGCTCGGCGCAGCGGTACTCGGCCAGCCGCGTGAGGCCCCCGCGGGCAGAGGTGTAGGCCACCAGTTCGAGCAGCGTGAAGGGCTGAAACAAAGCGATGCGCCCGGGCGGCTTGGCCTTGCGCACCCCGTTCACGAGGTAGCTCTGCACGCCCAGCTGCTCGGTGTAGACGCGGGCGATGATGCTCGTTTCGCGGTATTTGAGGTAGCTGAGGACGATGCCGCGGGTCTTGACTAACATTTATTGTCGGATGATCGAGGAAGAACTCAAAAGCAGCACCGGGCCGTCGATGGTTCCGCTTGCGCCCGTCATTTGCTCAAAACCGCCACTTTGCTCACGCAGCCGTTCTGGCCGTTGGCGTCGGAGGTGAGCACCAGGTAGACGCCCGAGCGCACGCGGCGGCCGTCGGCGTCGGCCAGGTTCCAGGTGACGGTGCCGCCCGTGGCCGTGGTGGCGTACACGAGGTGGCCGGCCACGTCGGTAATTTTCACCTGCGCGTTGTTGGCCAGCCCGCCGATGCCCACCAGGCCCGCGAAATCGGGCCGCACGGGGTTGGGGAACACCTGGGCGCAGCTGGGGGCCCCCTCCGTGATGCTGGCCCCGCCGCGGTACGTGACCACGCCCGCGTCGGTGGCCACCCACACTTCGCCGGTTTTGTCGTTCACGGCCACGTCGGTGATGCGGTCGGCGGGCAGCGGGCTGTTGGCGGTGGTGAAGTGCAGCAGGGCCTCGCTGCCGTCGGGGCTGAAGAGCCACAGGCCGTGGTCGGTGCCGAACCACTTGCGGTTGGCCCCGTCCACGGCCACCGATTTCACCACTTCGCTGTAGAGCAGCTCGTAGCCGGCGCCCTCGCCGCGCGTGACGCGGGGCGTGCGGAAGGCGCTGGTGCCGGCCAGGGCCCCGCTGGGGTCGTCGAGCACGGCCACGCCCACGGCCGTCGTCGCCCACACGGCCCCCAGGCGGTCTTTCACCAAGTCGTAAATGTTGGCCGACGGCAGCCCGTCCGACGTCGAAAACTTGCGGGTGGCGTTGGTCGTCGGGTCCACCACCCAAATGCCGTTGCCGCCCTGTCGGCCCTCCGAGGCCCACACCTGGCCGAGGTCGTCGAGGGCCAGGCGGTCGAGGTTTTGGGCGCCGCTGGCCCCTTGCGAATCGCTGAAGTAAGGGGCGGCGCTCCAGGTAGCGGCGGCCGGATCGAAGCGCAACAGGCCCGACACGCCCGTTTGGCGGTGCTGGTTGACCAGCCATATACCACCGGTGGCATCGGCGGCCAGGTCCGTCACGCGCACGCTGACGTAGCTGGCGTTGTAGGGGTCGATGGTGCGGCGCAGCAGGCTGCCGGGCGTGCCTTCCGTGAAGAGCCGGAACTGGCCGGGGCCCTTCCACTCGAGCAGCCCGTTGCCGTAGCTGCCCACGTAGAGGGTGCCGTCGGCCGTGCGTATGCCGCGGGCCACGTCGTAGGGGTTGGGGTAATCGGTGGCCGACGGCAGCGCAACGTGCGTAATGTTCGTCCACTGCCCGGCCGCATATTCATAAAAGCCGTTGAGCGACCCGAACGGCCCGTACCGGTCGCCGTAGCCCCCGCTGAACACGTCCACGACGTTGGTGTGCGCATCGGCCAGCAGGCTGAAGGAGAAGGCCGCTTCGGGGCCGTTGGCGGCGAAAGTTTCGGGGCCCTGGCCGGCGCGCAGCCGCTGCACCCCGGCCAGGTAGTTGGCCACGTAGTAGCTGCCGTCGCGCACCGAGTACACCGCATCCGTCACCGCATCGCCGGCCCCCGCCGGCCCCGCCAGCAGCTGGAAGTTGCCCGCGGCATCGCGCCGGTACACCCCGTAGTTATCGCCCGACAGCAGCAGGCCCCGGGGCGAAGCGCGCAGCTGCTTGCTGCGAAACGTGTAAGGCGCCGCCACCGGCTGCCAGGCATTGGCCGCTGGCCGGAATATGAACGTGCCGACGCCGTCCACGGTGGCAAACACATGGCTCCCCTGCGTGGCCAACTGGTGGTAGGGCTCGTAGTCGCCGGGCGCTACCGGCACGAGCTGGTACAGGGCCCAGCTGCGGTAGTCGAGCAGGTTATCGGCCATGCGGCCCACCTGCAAGCCCGCCGAGGTGGCCGCAAATAGCGTGTCGTGCGCCACGGTGGTAGCGTACACCTTCACCGCCACGCCCGCGGGCCCGATGGCGCTGTAGGTATCGCTCACCTCGCGCTTATCCAAATTGAGCACCACTATCCCAAACGAGGTGGACAGGTAGGCCCGCCGCCCGCTCACCGAAACCTGAAAAATCGTGCGCTCGCTCTGGATATTTTTGCGGAGAATGTCGGGCAGGTTGCGCACCCGGCCGTCGTCGCCGAGCAGGTCTACGTTGCCGTTGCGGTACACCACCACCGTTTGGCTGCCGATTGAGTCGAAGGCCAGGGCCGCCACGCCCACGTCGCTCAAGCCGTCGCGGCGCGAGAGCGTCTGCGTCGTGTTGAGGGTTTTGTCGATGAAGTAAAAAGCGTTTTCCGTGCCTACGTACACCCGGTTCCCAGCGTCGGCCAGGTGCAGGGGGCGGGTAGTGGGCAGGTGCAATTGCCAATCGCCGTAGCCCGCCGTGCCCTGGGCCCGCGCCCGCCCCGGCCCCAGCAGCAGGGCCCCCACCAACAACGCAACCAGCAGACGAGAAAAATGGGGCATACAGCGGGGCTTCAATAGCGGTAAAAAAGAAGCCCGCCGCGGTTGCCAACGCCGGGCCGGCCGGTTTAGTGCGGGCGGGCCGCCACGGCGGGGGCCGTCGGCCGCTCCTGCATGCCCGACAAAAAGCACGGGCGGCAGCGGGCTTCGTACGAGTCGGTTTCGCCCAGCAGCACTTGCTTTTCGCTGGCCGCGATGCGGAACGAGTACGCCGCCAGCTCGCCGCAGCACACGCACACGGCGTGCACCTTGGTCACGAACTCGGCCGTGGCCAGCAGCGCCGGCATGGGCCCGAACGGCCGGCCGAGGAAGTCCATGTCGAGCCCGGCCACGATGACGCGGGTGCCCGCGTCGGCCAGCTGCTTGCACACGTCCACCAGCGAGGCGTCGAAAAACTGCGCCTCGTCGATGCCCACCACGTCGGAGCCCGCCGCCAGCAGCAGGATTTCGTCCGGCAGCTCCACCGGCGTCGAGCGGATGCGGTTGGCGTTGTGGCTCACCACGTCGTCGGCGTGGTAGCGGGTATCAAGCGCCGGCTTAAAAATTTCGACCCGTTGCTTGGCAATCCGGGCGCGGGTGAGCCGGCGGATCAGCTCCTCGGTTTTGCCCGAAAACATGGAGCCGCACACCACTTCAATCCAGCCCCGGTGGGGGGCGGTGAAGCGGGGGCCGACGCGGGATTCAATAAACACTTAATCAAATAATTAATTAAACAAAACAGCCGTTGGGCCGGGCACTGCCGCCGGCCGGGGCCCTGCGCAAATTACGGGCTTGCGGCCCAAACCCGGCCGCGGGCGCTAGCCGTCGTAGCGCTGGTGGGGCAGCTGGGTGGCCTCAGGTACCCGGCCCCGCACGGCCCCCGCGGGCAGCCGCGCCTGGCAAGCCAGCCGCTCGTCGGGGTGCAGGCGGCCGGCGGCGCGGTAGCGGTTTTCGGCGGCCGTGAGGGGGGCCAGGCATTCGGCCCCGGCCCGCACCTGCACGCGGCAGGTGGTGCAGCGGCCCCGGCCCCCGCAGGCGTGCATCCAATCGAAGCCCGCGCCGTGCAGGGCAGCCAGCAGCGTCGAGCCAGTGGACACTTCCAGCACCGCGCCGGGCAGGTTTTCTATCGTCAGCAGGGGCATTTGTGCCTAACTTTCGGCGCTTGAACTCCGCCCGTAGATGAACGACAAATATAGCTCCGCCAAGTGCGCACAGTACGGCCGCCGCCTGGCCGCCCGGCTTTGCGGGCAACACTTCGGCCCCCAGCCCGCCGCCACCCTCGACGGCCCGGCCCTGCTGCGCTTCACGCCCGTGCGCCAGGTCAACCTGTTGGTCGTTCGCCAGTTGCTGGCGCAGTGGCAAGCCGAAGCCGCCCGGCTGCGCAGCCCGTATTTTGATTTCGACGCCGCGCCGGTGCAGGGGGCCCTCGCACAGCTGATGAACACGCTCTCGCGCCACATCCGCCTCGACCGCGCCGCCTTCGAGCCCCTGCTGGCCCAGGCTACCGCTGAAGCCCTAGGCCTCGCCATCGACCCGGTCGGGACGGCCCAGCGCCTGCTGTTCGACGGCCCGGGGCCCACCACTGGGGCCGGCCTGCGCGATAGCCTGCGCTACATCGACCTCGACAAAGCTTTTTTTCAAGGTTTCGCCGACAGCTTGCCGGCTTCCGAGGAAGGGTTTACGCCCGATTTCCTTCGCCACCGGTTCGAACTTTATCACGCGGCGCACTACAACGCCCACCAGCCTGTGCAGCGCCTCGTCGAAACCCTCAGCGCCCTGCTGCCCCTCACCACGGCCGACCTGCTGGAGGATGGCCCCGTAGCCGCCCCGCACCCTGCGCCGGGCGCGCCGGGGCCGTCTGCCCCAGCGCCGCCCGCCCCGGTGGCGGCCGCACCAGTGATTCCGCCACCGCCAACAACTACTGCGGAGGCCCCCGCGCCGGCGGTTCCCCTCTACGAAAAGCTGAAAGCCTCGCAAGGCGACGCCCAGCCGCTGGCCGAAACCTTGCGCGCCAACGCCGCCCCGGCGCGTGCGCCCGAGCACACAGCCCCCAAGGTGGAAACCCTGCGGGCCGCCATCTCCATTAACCAGCGCTTCAGCTTCATCAATGAGCTGTTCAATGGCGAAAACATGGAGTACCACGCCGCCATTCAGCACCTCGATTCACTTCCTACAGCTGAGCAGGCCCGCACCTACGTCACCGACGACTTGTCGCGCCGTTACGATTGGGCCCGCAAGGAGGAGCACGTCGGCAAGCTGCTCAAGCTGATTGAGCGCAAGTTTGCCTAGGCTTCCAACCAGCTCCGCCAGCGGCCGGGGGGCCGTTTTGCGGCACTGGCTATTGCCGTGGGCCCTGGCGGTAGCCGCACTGTCCAACCTGGCTTATCCCATTTACCGGCACTACGACTTTTCTTACTCGCCCGATACCCGCAGCTACCTGCGCATGGCTACGGGGCGGTTCGACAGCGTGAGCACCACCCGCCGCTACCGGGTGGTGGTGCCGGCCGCCGCCGCGGTGGTGGCGGCCCCCCTCACCCACGTCTACGGCCGCATCTGGCACCAGCGGCCCAACGGCTGGTGGCCGCTACGTTTTTCTTTTTATTTAATCAACTGCTTGCTGTTAGGGGCTGCCGGGGCTTGTTGGTTCAATGCGGCGCGTTGGTCCGGCGCTTCGGCCAGGGCCGCCGCCCTGGCCATGCTGGCCGTGCTCACCAGCCGCTGGGCTGCTTACGGCGCCGGCCTGCCCCTTACCGACAGTTTGTACGCCCTGGTTTTTGGGTTAAGCTATTATGCCTTCCGGCGCGGGCACAGCGCCGGCTGGGCCGTGGCCGTGGCGTTGATGCTGGGGCCCCTGGCCAAAGAATCTTTCGTGTTTTTGCTGCCCTGGCTACTGTGGTACGGCCGCCGTGCCCTCCCCTTCTCCCGCCAACTACCCGCGCTGGCCATGGGCTTGGGGGCCCTCTACGCCGTGCACTGGGCCATCGACACCCGCACCGGCGCGCCCGTGACTGAGTCGGTCGCCAACGCGCTTTCCCACCTGGAAAACATTCGCTACTCACTGCACCGGGCCGCCAATCCAAAAGGCATAGGCGAGCTGGTAAGTATTTTTGGGCTTTATACTTTCATTTTGCCCGTAGCGCTTTGGCGCGGGCAAAAAGTCCCCGTACCGGCGGAACGTTGGTTTGCATCCTTGGGCAGGGCAGAGATGCTGCTGATGGCCCTCGTAGCCATCCACATGCTACTCTCCGGAGATCTGGGCCGTATGGGATATTTCGCGGCGCCGGTATTTTGCACGGCGTTGGCCTTAATATTCACGCATTGGCGGCAGTTGGTGGGCCCAACCGCCGGCGCTTAGCGCACCAAATCCTGCTTGCGGTAGGCATCGATGGCCAACAGGCTGAACAGCAGTATCGTAAACGACCACAACGAAGAGCCGCCGTAGCTGAAAAATGGCAACGGAATGCCCACTACGGGGGCCAGGCCCATCGTCATGCCCATGTTAATGGTGATGTGGAAAAACAGGATGCTTGCCACGCAGTAGCCGTATGTCCGCCCAAATACTGATTTCTGCCGCTCCGCCACGTACAAAATCCGCCAGAGCAGCGTCAGGTACAGCCCAATCACCGTCAAGCTGCCCACCCATCCAAACTCTTCCCCAACGGTGCAGAAAATAAAATCGGTGCTCTGCTCCGGCACAAAATCGAACTTCGTTTGCGTGCCTTGCAAAAATCCTTTCCCCAACACGCCCCCCGAGCCCAGAGCAATTTTACTCTGCGTTACGTTCCAACCTTTTCCCAACGGGTCAGCCGAAGGATTAATGAGCACTTCAATGCGCTGGCGCTGATGTGGCTGCAACACGTGGTTATAAAAAAAATCGACTCCGACGACCATCCCAACCACTAACGCCCACACGCTCACTGCCAGCAGTAGATGATGCCGTAGCACCCGGCGGTTGAGCACCAGCACAACCAGCGCAACCAGCGTAAAAACTCCGATTAGCCACAGCTTGGGCACCAACAACGCCAATAACAGTATCACACCGGCGGCGGCCAGCAGCAGCAGAATAATTGGCGACATACCCTCGCGAAAATAGGCCAGCAGCAGCGCCGCAAATACCAAGGCTTGGCCCGATTCGTTGGAAGCCACAATCAGCAGGGGCGGCAACAGGGTGATGCTGGCCAGCACCAATTGGTCGCGCCAATTTTGGTTGCGCAAGTTAATGCCCGCCATGAAGCGCGAAGCCGCCAGTGCCGTAGTGAATTTGGCGAATTCCGCCGGTTGTAACCGTACAGGCCCCAACTCCAGCCACGACCGCGACCCAGCAATCGGGCGTGCGACAAACATCGTGACGATAAGCAATAAGATCATGCCCCCGTAAAGGCCATAGGCCAGTGTGTCGTAGGCCTTGTAATCTACCACCAGTAATACCACAATCAGCACCACTGCCGTCCCAATCCACAGCAGTTGCTTGAACCAATTAAAGGACATTAATTGATCAAAACTCAAACTAGCCAGTGGGTTAGCTGGTGCATCAGGCGAATAGCTTGCCGCGTAGATGCAAACCCAACCCGCCCCCACCAAAAACAAATAAATAAATACGGTTATCCAATCAATGCTGCGGCTATAGCGTGCTGGTGAAGAGAGCATTGAATTTATAAAGCATTTTAATGCGAAAGTAACAACCAACGGAACTTCAAATTCACCTGTGTACCGCAATCAGAAATTTGTCACGCGTGCGGAACGGCCCTAATGACTTAGGTTTAGCAATCCACATAATTGAAAATAACGTTTTCGACCAACGCAAAACGCTCCCGCCGGCCGGGAAGGCCAACGGGAGCGGTGCAAATAAAGTTGGCGGCGACCGACTCTCCCACCGGTGAAGGCAGTACCATAGGCGCACCGGGGCTTAACGGCTCTGTTCGGAATGGGAAGAGGTGAACA
>JANXOE010000125.1 GCA_025353745.1 Hymenobacter sp. | reverse complement strand
CGGCAGCTCCAGGGCCTGCCCGTCGGCGTCGAGGGCCCCGGCGGGGCGCGTCTCGCCGTTGCCCAGGTCGATGGTGACCTGCGCGGCCGGCACCACCACGCTGCCCACCTGCACCTGCCGCAACCCGGTGATTTTCACGGTGTCCAACCGGTTTTTGATGCTGAAGGCGACGCCCTGGCCGTCGGGCAAATTGTGCAGGCTGCCGCGCGTGTACAGCAGCTTCAGCAGCATGGGGCTGGGGGTGAAAATCATGCGGAAAGAAGAAAGAGGTTGGGTAAGGTGGGAATTGTGCTGCGGTTAGGGCCCCGGCGAAGGCGCAAGATCATGGATTGAAGCTATTGTTTTTTGAAAGTGATGGGTACGGTTAAGCTAACATCGACTGGCAACCCGTTCCGGGTTCCGGGTATGAAACCGTCCATTGCTTTTATGACCCGCACAACTTCCGCATCGGCGCCCGGCGTCAGGCCCTTGACAATGGCCGGGTTTCTAACATGGCCTTTTGCGTCAATAGTGAACCTGGCGAAAAGGCGGCCCTCGGGCGAGTCGCTGGGGTAATTCACATTGTGTTGGATGTACGCCACCATCTGGGTATTTCCGCCGCCTCGAAAGCTGGGCATCTGTTCGGCCACCATGCCATACACGCCCTCAGGTAGCGAAATCTGCTTTTTTGCCTTCGTAATCGGCTGTCCTTGCACTCCCTGCCGCACCTGCGCCAGGGCCGCGCGCGCGCTCAGCCCTTGGCCCACCACCAGCACCAGCGCCACCAGAAACCAGCGCAGCCGCTGCGTCAGCGGCTGGGGGCCCTGCACCTGGGCCCAGGCGAAGCGCCCGCACACGCGCCCGTCGGGCGCGGCGGCGCGGGCGGCGGCCAGGTCGGCGGCGGGGCTTAGCGACCGGCTGAAATCCTGGACCACGCGCTGGCAGCGGGCGCAGTGGCGGCCCTGGGCAGCGGGCGTCATCGCGGCCCAGCTCTCCGAGCACGGCAGCAGGCGGGCGTTGAAGGCGGGCAGGAGCGGCATAACGGGCAGCGGGGCGGGCCGAAAAGGTACACGTTTTCTGCCGGGCGGCGGCGCGGGCAATTAAATATTGTGCAGGCCGCATAAAGCCAGCTTATAGCGTCCGCCGCCTTGCCTGGCACCTGGCAGCCGGCCGGATGGGCACGAAAAAGCCGCCGAAATATTTTTATGAATTCTATAAAAACGGGGTAAATAATTGGAAAACAGTCAGATATTTGCAATCCCCCGGTCTTGAACAGGGCCGGGCCCGGGGCAACTTTAAGCAAAACGGCCGGGTCATCTGTTTAGGAGCGCCGCTCGTAAATAGCTATTCAGCAATGCTGGTGCGGCCGGCCGTTGGTCCCCGGGGCCGTACCGGCCCCGGGCAGCCTTGTGTTACCTTTGTATGCTGTTGGGCTGGGGCTGCCAGTCTACTGCCTATCTTCATTATGCCATCATCTTTCGAATACCCCCGCTTTAAGCTTGGTGCAACCCTTACCGACGAGCAGCGGGCTTTTTTCGCCAAATACGGTTTCCTGCACTTTCGGCCGTTCGCTTCGGCCGCGCAGGTGCAGGAAATTTTGCAGGCCACCCACGACGTACAGCGGCGCTGGCTGGCCGA
>JANXOE010000118.1 GCA_025353745.1 Hymenobacter sp. | reverse complement strand
GGGCATGCCCAGCAGGCCGCTCATGCCCACGTCGTAGGGGTTGTTCGGCTCCACGAATTCTTTGCCGCGCAGCGCGTGCACCACCGGCGCTTGCAGGGCCCCGGCCACTTGCAGCAGCTCGGCGTGGGCATCGGCGCAGCCGATGCCGGCCAGGATGGTGATTTTCTGGCAGTCGTTCAGCAAGGCGGCGGCCTGCTGAATATCAGCCTCCGAAGGCACCAGGGCGCTGCGGCGGCGCAGCGTGGGCAGGCGCACGGCAGGCGCGTCGGTTTTCAAGTACGCCACATCGCCGGGGACGACCACCACGGCCACGCCGCCCAGGCCCAGGGCCGCCGCCACGGCCGCCTCCATCACGCGCACGGCCTGGCCGGGCCCCGGCCACTTGCAGCAGTTCGGCGTGGGCATCGGCGCAGCCAATGCCGGCCAGGATGGTGATTTTCTGGCAGTCGTTCAGCAAGGCGGCGGCCTGCTGAATATCAGCCTCCGAAGGCACCAGGGCGCTGCGGCGGCGCAGCGTGGGCAGGCACACGGCGGGCGCGTCGGTTTTCAAGTACGCCACGTCGCCGGGAACGACCACCACGGCCACGCCGCCCAGGCCCAGGGCCGCCGCCACGGCCGCCTCTATCACGCGCACGGCCTGGCCGGGCACGGCTATTACTTCGCAAAAATGGCTGCACTCCTGAAACAGCCGCTCGGGGTGGGTTTCCTGGAAGTAGCCGCTGCCAATTTCCACGCTCGGAATCTGGGCGGCCAGGGCCAGCACCGGCACCCGGCTGCGGTGACAGTCGTACAAACCGTTGATGAGGTGCGTATTGCCCGGCCCGCACGAGCCGGCGCACACGGCCAAATCGCCGGTCAGGTGGGCTTCGGCCCCGGCCGCGAAAGCGCCGCCTTCCTCGTGGCGCACGGCGATGAACTCGATGCCGGCGCGGGCCCGGATGACGTCGGTGATGCCGTTGAGCGAGTCGCCCACCACGCCGAACACGCGCCGGACGCCGGCCGCTTGCAGGGTGTCGACAATGATTTCGGCTACGGATTTCTGGGACATGGCTTTTTCGGATCAGTGCAAGGGCTGTACGCAAAAACAGCGGCCCCGGCAAAAACGCCGGCCTTCTCGGGCATGGTTTTCCAGCAGCTTTGCCCAGTTCCGAAGATTGGCCGGCGGCCCGGGGCCCTAGTCCTGCTGCGAGGGCAGCAGTTCGGTGGGCGCGGCGGCGCGGTGCGCCAGCTTGTAGGTGAGGGCCAGCACCACGTTGTTTTTGGCCGACGTATTCTGCGGCACGAACTGCCCTTGCTTGAAAGCAGGGAGGTTGAAGTTGGCCTGGTCCACCCACCCCGCCTGCACGATGAAGTGGGCGTCGACCTGGCACCCCACCCCGGCATAGAAGCGGTTGCGCTCGAAAACCGGTCCCTTGGGGTTGAGAAATATTTCGTCGTAAGCCGTCAGAAATACCGTGCCGGCCGCGATGGTCTTCGCGTTCAGGGGCAAAAAAGCCGTGAGCCGGTAGCGCAGCCGCTGGCGAAATGCCGTGCTGTCGTCGCGGAAATTGAACCAGCGCTGCTCCACCCGGTAGCGGTGCTCCAGCTTCAGGCGGCTCGAATACTGCGTGAGCACCACTTGTTCCCACAAGCGCTTTTCCACGTTCAGGGGGCCGGCGCCCAGGTTCCGGTAGTCGGCGGTGGCGTAGCGGCCGCCGCCCACCAACACCGTAAAGTTCGGGTCGAAGTCGTAGCTCAGGCCCAGCTTCAGCTCGTGGTAGAAATAGTGCCGAAACACGGCTTCGGTGCGGGCCTGGCCCTCTGCGAAGCCGCCCCACTTGTGCTCGGCGCTGCCCGGCAGCTGCACCGTTCCGATAAACCAGCTGCCCCAGGGCTGCGCGGGGTTGGCCGGTGTCTGGGCGCGGGCAGCGGAGGTATTGCCCGCCAGCAAGGCCAGCAGCAGGCCGGTAGCGTACGCATTTTTCATTTGCAAGAGGTCGGCGGGGATACGACCAAATTACGTCGCCGCCGGGCGGACCCCAAAGATAATGGCCCCCACACTGGCCCACACTGGCGCGAGTTTAGCGCAGCGTAACTCGTGGCTCGTTATTCGGGCGAGGCTGTGCCTCGCGTGGCACGGCGGTTTGCCTGGCTTGCTACCGGCGCAAACCGTTTTGCTGCCGACGCAGCAGCAAAGGCGCCGCCTCCACCCATGATCAGGCACGAGTTACGCTGCGCTAAACTCGCGCCAGTACGGGGAATGCCTTTCTCAAGAATTTGTTAACGGGCGTTTCGCCAGCGATGGAAGCTGTTTAGGAAGTCGCGAAAATACTTTAGAACGTCATGCTCATCCGGCGTCCTAAACAGCTTCTACTATCTGAAATTGGGATTGTAACATAACTGCTTCACACCTGAATAACCCCCACATTATACGCCTTCTCAATTGGCGCGTGGTTGGCAGCCGAAATCCCTTCCGAAATAACCTTGCGGGTTTCCAGCGGGTCAATCACGGCATCGACCCAGAGGCGGGCGGCCGCGTAGTAGGGCGATAATTGCTCCTCGTAGCGGGCTTTGATGCGGTCGAGCAGCTCTTTTTCGGCTTCGGGGGTGATGACTTCGCCCTTGGCTTTGAGGGAGGCGACCTGGATTTGCAGCAACGTATTGGCCGCCGCCGCGCCG
>JANXOE010000104.1 GCA_025353745.1 Hymenobacter sp. | reverse complement strand
GATTCGGCGGTAATGGGCCATCACGTTGTCGATGCCGCGAATGCCTTCCTTGGCCATCAGCGACGGGTTGGTGGTCACGCCGTCGAGGACGCCCAGCTCCACGGCTTCGCGGATTTCGGCCAGATTGGCGGTGTCGATGAAGAATTTCATGCGGTTGGGGAGTAAAAAAGTCGGCCCCAAAGCTACTCATTCGCCCGCCAAAATTGCGGAACAGAGCAGCGCCGGGGCCGACCAGAAAGGGCAAAAAAAAGCAAGCCAAAATCGCACGGCTACAACCACCTACCCTTGCTACCTTCCGGTCCTGGGGGAGTTCAGCGGGAGCTGGTCGTTCTGACTTGCCGATGCAAAGGTAGGCACAAACGCGGGCTTATTGCAAGAATTCTTCGCGCCTTGTACCCGCCCGGGCCGGGGCCCTACCTTTGTGCGATGGAACGTATCGTCATTTTGGATTTTGGCTCGCAGTACACCCAGCTCATTGCCCGGCGCATCCGCGAGCTGCACGTCTTCTGCGAAATTCACCCCTACACCCACGCCCCGGACCTCGCCTTAGGCGACGACATTCGGGGCGTTGTGCTGTCCGGCTCGCCCTGCTCGGTGCGCGACGCGGGGGCCCCCAACCCCGACCTGGGCCACCTGCTGGGCCGCGTGCCGGTGCTGGGCGTGTGCTACGGGGCCCAGCTGCTGGCCCAGCAGGGCGGCGGCGAAGTGCTGCCCGCCACCATCCGCGAGTACGGCCGGGCCCGCCTCGCCCGCCTCGACACCGCCGCGCCGCTGCTGCGCGATATGCACGCCGACTCGCAGGTGTGGATGTCGCACGGCGACACCATTCAGACGCTGCCCGGCGGCTTCCACGTCATCGCCAGCACGCCCGAAGTGGCGGTGGCCGCGTTCCAGGCCGACGGCGGGCAGCCCACCTACGGCATCCAGTTCCACCCCGAGGTGACGCACTCCACCGAAGGCAAGCAGCTGATTAAGAACTTCGTGGTGGACATTTGCGGCTGCTCGCAGAGCTGGACGCCCGAGCACTTCGTGGATTCGGCGGTGACGGCCCTGCAAAACACGATTGGCCCCGACGACCAGGTGATCTTGGGCCTGTCGGGCGGCGTCGATTCGAGCGTGGCGGCCCTGCTGCTGCACCGCGCCATCGGGCCCCGCCTGCACGGCATTTTCGTCGACAACGGCCTGCTGCGGCAGGACGAGTTTGCCTCGGTGCTGCAAGCCTACGAAGGCCTGGGCCTGAACGTGACCGGCGTCGAGGCCGGCGCCGAGTTCTACGCCGCCCTGGCCGGCCTCACCGACCCCGAGCTGAAGCGCAAGGCCATCGGCCGCACCTTCATCGAAGTGTTCGACCGCGAGGCGCAGAAGGTGGACGGGGCCCGCTGGCTGGCCCAGGGCACCATTTACCCCGACGTCATCGAGTCGGTGTCGGTGCAGGGCCCCGCCGTGACCATCAAAAGCCACCACAACGTGGGCGGCCTGCCCGACAAGATGAACCTCAAAGTGGTGGAGCCGCTGCGCATGCTCTTCAAAGACGAGGTGCGCGAGGTGGGCGCCGCCCTGGGCCTGCCGGCCGAAATTCTCAACCGCCACCCCTTCCCGGGGCCCGGCCTGGGCATCCGCATCCTCGGCGACGTCACCCCCGAAAAAGTGGACCTGCTCCAGCGCGCCGACGGCGTGTTCATCAACCTGCTGAAAGAACGCGGCCTCTACGCGCACGTGTGGCAGGCCGGGGCCATGCTGCTACCCGTGCAAAGCGTGGGCGTGATGGGCGACGAGCGCACCTACGAGCGGGTGGTGGCCCTGCGCGCCGTGACGAGCGTGGACGGCATGACCGCCGACTGGGCGCACCTGCCCTACGAGTTCCTGGCCGAGGTCAGCAACAAGATCATCAACCAGGTGCGCGGCATCAACCGCGTGGTGTACGACATATCGAGCAAGCCGCCGGCCACGATTGAGTGGGAGTAAGCGGTGGCGAAGCCGCAATTACGTTTTTAGCAGGCTAAAAAAGACGGTCGTGCCGCACTTCGCGCGGCACGACCGTCTTTTTTACGCAATCACCACGCCGGGGCCCTACAAATGGTCGAGCCGGCCGCCGTCGACCCGCAATTCGGTGCCTTGCACGAAGGCGGCGTCGTCGGAGGCCAGGTAGGCGATGGCGGCGGCGATGTCTTCGGGCTTGCCCACGTCGCTGGGGTTGATCTTTTCGACGCCCGATTTCACGTTGGGGTTGTCCCAGAGCATGGGCGTGTCGACGGCCCCCGGCAGCACGGCGTTGCTGCGGATGCCTTTGGGGCCGCCCTCGATGGCCGCCGAGCGGGTGAGCGAGAGCATGGCGGCCTTGGCGGCGGCGTAGGGCGCCACCAGCGCTTCGGTGGCAATGGCGTGGATGCTGGCCACGTTCACAACGGCGCCGCCCGGCTTCATGTGCAGAAACGCCTGCTTGGTGAAGTAGAAGGCCCCGAGCAGGTCCACGTTCAGAATCCGCAGCCAATCGGCGCCCGTGAGCTCTTCCAGGGGCTTGAACTGCATCAGGCCCGCGTTGTTGACGACCACGTCGAGCCGGCCGAACTTGTCGAGCGTGGCCTGCACGGTGGCGGCCACCTGGGCTTCATCGGCCACGTTGCACAGGCTGGGCAACACGTCGGGGGCCCCGGCGGCGCGCACTTCCGGCACGGCCTTGTCGAGGTTGGCCTGGTTGAAGTCGGCCAGCACCACGCGGGCCCCTTCCGAGCCCAGGCGCTTGGCGGTAGCCAGGCCGATGCCGCTGGCCCCGCCCGTGACAATCACTACTTTATCTTGAAAACGCATGTGGAACGGGTGGGGCTAGTGGGCGCTTTCGAGCGGGGCGTTGGCGGGGGCGGCCGACGGGTCGCGCTCGGCTTTGCGGGCGGCGGCTTGCTTTTTTTGGGCCCAGGGCTCGCCGCATTCCTGAGGCATGATGACGGGCACCTGCAGGCACATGCTTTGGGCGGGCAGCACCTGCCGCCACTGGCTGACGAGCTTTTTGTAGGCTTCGCCCACGGGCCGGATATTGCGGTTTAAATCGTAGAGGCCCAGCGGGTTGATGGTGCCGTTATTTTCGCGCAGGGCCGTATCCCAATCCACCTGGTCGGTGAGCGAGTACCAGGTGAAGCCCACGATGGGCACGCCGTCGTTGCGCACGCGCAGCACGTTGGCCCACTCCTTCCAGAGCCAGTTCACGGCCTCGTCGCCCAGGGGGCCCTGCCAGAGGTTGGTTTCGGTGTGCATCACCGGCAGGCGGTAGCGTTCGTAATACTGCGTGGTAATGGTGTGGTAGCCAAATATTTCGCCCGAAGCCGTGGTGCTGCCGTCGGCGCGCACCCGGTGCTCGTTGGTCTGGTAATAATCATTGCCCATGATGCAGCGGTGCTTGAGGTTGTTATCCAGGAAAAAATGGTATTCCTCCCGCGTCATGCCGCTGTCCATCAGGTATTCGTACATGTCGGAGTCCACGCGCCGCCCGTAGTTGAGGTCGAGCGAGAGGAAGCGCTTGGCGTTCAGCAGCTCGGCGGGCTTGATGGCGGCCGGGTTCGCGGCGTGAAAATATTCCGACGATTCGCTCTGGATGAACAGCGCATCGGGCCGCACTTCCAAGATGGCGTGCATGGCCAACACGTTGGCTTTGACGATGTACTTGAGGGCCGTCACGAACGCCTGGTCGCTGGCCAACTGTTCGTTCCACCAGCCGTAAAGGGCCGAAAATTCGGCGCAGACGTACATTTCGTTCACCGGCGTGTAGAGCTGCACCCACGGAAAGCGCCGCGCGAAGGCCCCGGCGTACTCGGCAAACAGCCGCGGAAAATCGGGGTTCTGGAAGTTTCCCAGCCAGTCGGGCACCCCAAAATGGCACAGGTCGACGATGGGCACGATGTTGCGCCGGTGCAGGTCCTGAAACGTTTCGTCGGCAAACGACCAGTCGTACTTTCCGGGGCCCGTCCAGGTGGTGTGCAGGGGCGGGCCGTAGCGCAAAAATTCGATTCCCAGCTCTTGCACGAGGTCGAAGTCCTTCTGCCAGAGCTTGTAGTGGCCACACTTTTCCAGCTCATCCACGCGCAGCCGGCCGTTTTGGATGGTCGGGTTACTGTTTTCGATACCGGTGGCGAAAAGAAACTGGGAAGCAGCCATAGAAATGAGTTAAGTATTGAAGGGGTGCGCGGCTTTTCCATAACGGCCGGACAAATACCGGGGTTGCTTCAGGGGCCGGGGCCGGCTGCTTGCCGAACACATTCACACAGCTCTCCCTCCTTAAAACCCTTTCGGCAGCTCAATTCCTTTGATCGTCTTGTAGAGGCTCAGCGCGTTCTGGTCGGTCATGCCGGCCACGTAGTCGGTGAGGAGCAGGATTTTCTCGTAGTCCGTGGCGCCGGCCTGGGGCCCCACGGCGCGGAACTGGCCGGGCACGAGGTCGAGCAGTTTGCGGGCGCGGTGGCCGGCGCGGGCGTCGAAGGTGGCGCCGAGAAACGCGTCGAGCAGGCCCCCGAGCACCTCAAAGCCCGCCGCCTCGATTTCGAGCACCGGCCGGCTGCGGTAGAGCCGCTCGACGCTCAGCCGCTGCACCTGCTGCAGCTCGTGCCAGCAGCCCAGCTCCTTGATGAGCGGCTGGTCGTATTCGCCGCGCAAAATGGCGGGCGCGTGACGGGCAAAAATTGCCGCCACCTCCCCCACCAGCTTGCCGATGAGGCGCGCCCGGACGTAGCCCAGCTCCTCGCGCCAGTCGTGCCACTGCACGCTGCCCACGCGCCCGGCCGGGTCGCCGAGCATGGTTTTGAGCAGCGGCAGGCCGGTTTCGGGGGCCACCAGGCCCAGCTTCAGGCCGTCCTCGAAGTCGATGATGCGGTAGCACAAATCGTCGGCCGCCTCCACCAGAAACGCCAGCGGGTGGCGGTGGTAGCAGCCGGCCGCCGCGTCTTTGGCCCGCAAGCCCAGCTCGTCCGCCACGTGGCGAAACCGGGCGTTTTCGGCCTGAAAATGCCCGTATTTTTTCTCCGACGCGCCGCCGCGCAGGGCCCCGGCGGCCACCACGCTCGGCCTCGGGTACTTCGTGAAGGCCCCCAGCGTGGCGTAGGTGAGGCCCAGCCCGGCGGTGCCGGTGCTGTGCGCCGCGTAGGTGTGGGTGAGGATGCGGAACCCCGCCGCGTTGCCCTCGAAGTGCTGCAAATCGGCCACTTCGGCCCCCGACAAACCGGCCAGATACGGGGCCGCCGCGGTACTGCCGAAGTAGCTGCTGATGGCGTCTTCGCCGGAGTGGCCGAAGGGCGGGTTGCCGATGTCGTGGGCCAGGCAGGCAGCGGCCACGATGTCGCCGCAGTCTTGGTCGAGGTTGGGCAGCTGCTGGGCCAGGGCCCCGTCGGCGTCGAGCAGGTGCCGGGCAGCGAGGCGGCCCAACGAGCGGCCCACCACGGCCGTTTCGAGCGAGTGCGTGAGGCGGGTGTGCACGAAGTCGGTTTCGGGCAGCGGCATCACCTGGGTTTTGCGCTGCAAGCGCCGGAAGGCCGACGAGAACACCACCCGGTCGTAGTCCTGCACGAAGGCCCCGCGCACGGGGGCCGCACTGGTTAGAGGAAGTTGTTGGTCGGGGAAGCGGCGGGGCGAAAGCAGGCGCGGCCAGGTCATTTCAGTCATGGCCGCGAAGGTAGGGGCGGCGGGTACGCGAGGTGCTTTTAGCATCACCTTCCTACGACAAAACATTGGATTCAAAGTGTAACCCATACCCAGCGAGTCAGCGGTAACGTGCTTTCTCTGTTTCAATTAATTTATCATCACTTATTGCGCATTAAATTTGTCATTGCATTTACTTGCATACACGTATAATAATGCAAACTCAAATGTTTACAATTATTCAAAAATGACACAGTACGAAACAGCTTTAGGAGAATACGAATCAGAAAACGATAGCGGCAGGCATAGAATAGTTTACGCTTACTTCGGGCTTGCAGTTTATTTTAGTCAATGCCTCGAAGAGACATTTTCACGTATGGTGTGGATTGACAGAATATTTAAAAATAAAGTGAAGACTAACAAAGAGGTAAATGATATTATTGATGCTATTGAAGGTTCAAAAAGAACAATGGGCAACTTTATTAATGAAGTGAAGCAGGGTTACAAGCTCTCGAGGGAATTGGAAAAAGAGTTAACTTATATACTTGATAAGAGGAACTACTTAGTCCACAAGTATTTTAAGAGGGTGTTTGGGAATTAGTGCAGGCCCAAAAAGAAACGAGTCAGTAAGTTGCGGGCGGAGTTCCTAGGCTCCGCTTCGCTTTATGGTTGACGGCTATCAACCCCTTACTGACTCGCAGTGGCAAGTTATACACCC
>JANXOE010000077.1 GCA_025353745.1 Hymenobacter sp. | reverse complement strand
CAGCCCGGCCTGCCCGCCGAAATGGCCGGCCAAGCCATACACCCCTACACCGACCTGCTGTTGCACGACCTGGGCCCCGGCCTGGCCGACGGCCGCCCCGATTTTCGCGCCACGGGCCAGGAGTGGCGCACGCCCCCGCTCTGGGGCCTCGGCCTCACCGAAACCGTGAACGGCCACAGCACTTTCCTACACGACGGACGCGCCCGCTCCCTCACCGAGGCCATTCTTTGGCACGGCGGCGAAGCCCAGGCTTCGGCCGACGCCGTGGCCGCCATGAGCACCGCCGACCGCAACGCGCTGCTGGCGTTTCTCCACTCGCTGTAGGGCCCCGGCGGGCCCCCGCTTTGCCGAAAAGGGCTGGCCGCCGGTGGCCGCGAGCGGCTTTGCGGCGGGCGCTTGGGCCCGGAAATCGGCCAGGTTGTGGGCCATGCCCTTGAAGAGGAGCCCGTGGAAGGGCCGCGCCGCGTGCCAGTACAGGCGCCCGGCCGGCCCTGTGGGCGTTAGGCGGCCAGCTGCTCGAGGGCGTGGGTGCCGCCGGCGTTGTCGAGGGTGCGGAACTGGAGCCCGGCCTCGCCCGGCAGCTTCGTCTCGGCGGTCGGTTTTGTGCCAGACGCGCGGCTTGCTTTGCGAATCTGGCCGAACCCTGATCCAAACGCACCTTCCTATTTCGGTAGCAAGTACAGTACCCATTACCCGGGCTCCGTCCCGCCTGGGTTGCCAAAACTAGAGTAAAGCTGAACAGCAGCACGTTAATCCGTCTCCTGGACCTACCTTTTAACTTAACTTAGCGTAGTGTATGCCTTCGTGAAACCAACCTAAGGCACAGCAGAACGACCAAGTTTAGTTTAAAAAACGATACATATATTAAAAAATATTTAATCATTAGCAATGAATACTTACCATCAATCTACGTATAGAAAAAAGCGATAACACCGAATTAAACTGAACTATCACCACGGTGAACAACATCAAACTTTTTTGATTTAAAAATCAAATGGAACAGCGCGCCTTTGCCCTACACCCGTCTCAATACGAGGTGTATGTAGATCAACTGATGAATCCCGAAAGTCCGCATTATAACATCGGCCTTTACGTCAAGATAAAAGGAACGCTTAACAAAGAATTATTTCGCAGCGCTGTCAAATCATCTTCAGAAGTATTTAATATTTTTAACACACAGTTTGATTTTAGTGCCTCCGAACCATTTTGTTACTTAGATGAGGGCCGCAGAGAGTTAGAAGTAGCAGAAATGGACTTCAGCGGGCTCGAAAGCCCTGAGAGCGCAGCGGTGCTTTGGATGCAAAACCAATTCAACACCCCTTTCATTCTGCGAAAAGAAACGCTGCTTTTTCAATTTGTATTAATTAGAGTGACTTCTGATGAACACTGGTTTTTCTTCCGGTATCACCACCTGCTCATCGACGGATATGGATTCAATATCTGGGTGAATTATGTGGCTACTAAATACCGTTCGCTAACAGAAGGCATTGACTATCAACCCGAATACCCATCCTACAAAGAAGCGGCTATAGCGGTTGCTAATTACCGTAATTCGCCTGACTACGAATTGGATTTGTTGTATTGGAAAGGTAAAATACCTAAAAAGCCATTGGCATTGCTAAGTAAAAATGCCAGTGCTGCAGTAAGGCCCTCGAGAAAAAACGGCAAGTACTACGTCAATTTGAGCACCCAGCAGAGGGAGGCTCTGGATGCTTTGTTGCTGGCCACCCGATCAAATTTGCATCGATTGACCATTGCGGCCCTGCTGATTTATTTTGGGAAAACCACGGGGCAGTCCGAAATCATCTTTGGGTTGCCCGTTCATAAAAGAGGGGTAGGCGATTTGCGCCGGGTTGTGGGCATGTTTTCCGGCATTCTTCCTTTCAAGGGCGTTTTCAAAGAGGAGACAATTTTAGCAGACCTGTTAAAAACTATTGGTCAGTCCATAAAAAATGATTATTCTCACCAGGATTGTTTGATTATAGACCTGATTAAAGTTCTTGATATTAAGCCATCGGATAATTTTATCTACGATGTTCTGATAAATTATATTCCATTTAAGTTTGAGTTAGATTTTGGTGCCGGGCTGCAGGCGACGCCGGTTGGCATCCAGAACGAGTACCAGGACATCCCATTGCAAGTGATTTGGCGGGATTATGGCAGCCAGCACCCATTGGAGCTGGCCCTGCACTATAGCTACAAGTATTTTACTGACGAACAAATTGAGCTGCTGGCCGGACGAATCGTTTTTATTTTGGAGCAGTTCCCGGCCGCGCTTGCCGCGCCCATCGGCAGCCTCGACATCCTGCCGCCGGGGGAACGGCTGTTGCTGGAAAAGTTTAACGCTACCGCCACTTCTTACCCGCAGAACCTGAGCGTTGTAGACTTATTTGAGCGGCAGGTAGCACGCACGCCCGAGGCGGTGGCTTTGGTTTTCGAGGGGGAGCAAATGAGCTACCGGGAGCTTGACGAACGTTCCAATCAGCTGGGGCACTACCTTAAGAGTAAGGGCGTTAAGGAAGAAATACTGGTGCCCATTTGCATCGAGCGGTCCGTTGCGATGCTCGTGGGCATCCTCGGCATACTGAAGGCCGGCGGGGCGTACGTGCCGCTGGATCCGGAGTACCCGCAACAGCGGCTGCTTTTCATGCTCCAGGATACGCGCGCTTCCTTGGTGGTGTGCAGCCAAGCGGGCCGCTCAAAGCTTCCCCAGCTGGCTGATCGGGAGGTAGTGGACCTCGACGCGGATTGGAGCGCCATCGGCCGGGAGGGGAAGCACCCGGTGCCCGCGGCGCCCGGGGCGCAGCACTTGGCCTACGTCATTTATACTTCCGGCTCAACCGGTACGCCCAAAGGGGTGATGATCGAGCACCGGAGCTTGGTGGCTTCCACACTGGCCCGAGAATCTTATTACGAGCGGTTTGGGTCGATGCTTCTCGTGCCTTCTTTTGCTTTTGATTCGTCTGTCGCCGTCATCTTCGGCACTTTGCTGACGGGCGGGCGTTTGATTATGTGCGAAAGCAGCCTGCTCAAAGACATCGGCTACGTCCGAGAAATATTGAAAAAAGTTGATTCCATCTTATGCGTACCGTCTTACTACAGGCTTCTATTAGAGGAAGAAGCCGTTGAAACCTCGAGTTTATCGAAAATATTGTTCGGTGGCGAAAAAGTTGATGAACAGCTTGTTAATTTACACTTTGATAAAACAAAAAATATTCCGCTCTATAACGAGTACGGCCCCACAGAATACACGGTGTGGGCCACCGTTGCTAAAATAGAGGCAGTAGATAACCGAATCACCATCGGTGCCCCTATCGCGAACACCAGCGTATACATTGTGGCCAAGGACGGCTCCCTAAACCCCATAGGAGTAACCGGTGAGATATGCATAGCGGGGGCCGGCCTTGCCCGCGGGTATTTAAACAATGCGGAGCTGACCAATCAAAAATTCGTTTCAGACCCGTTCAGTAAAGAAACCGGGGGCCGAATGTACCGGACCGGGGATCTGGGGCGGTTGCTGCCGGAAGGGCGCGTGGAATTTGTGGGGCGCATGGATAATCAGGTGAAAATCCTGGGCAACCGAATTGAGTTGGGAGAGGTAGAAAGCGTACTGCTACAGTGTGAGATAGTACGGCAGGCGGTTGTCTTGGCTCAAGAGGACAAACAAGGGGGCAAAAAACTGGTGGGGTACGTGGTGCCACACGTGAAAGGAATTGACCGCGAAGTCCTGCGCCAGCACGTCAGCAGCCAGTTGCCAGCGTACATGGTGCCGGCCCTCTGGGTTGAATTGACAAAGCTGCCTTTGACGGCCAACGGCAAGGTGGACCGCCAAGCTTTACCGGCGGCGACCAGCGAAGCTGCCGGTACCCTGTACACGGCCCCGCGCAACGCCACCGAAGCCATGCTGAGCACGCTTTGGCAAGAAGTGTTGAAAGTGGAAAAGGTGGGCGTCCACGACAACTTTTTTGAGTTGGGCGGCGACTCCCTGCGCACCATTCAGGTGGTGGGCCGGGCCAAGCGCCTGGGGTACGCCCTGCAAGCCAAAGATTTGTTTCTCCACCAGACCGTTGAACGACTGGCAAGGGCCATCGCGGTCCCTGGGGCCCTCGGCGCAGGGGGCGAGCGCAAATCGGGCGTGCCCTTCCCCGAACGGGAAACCGCCCCTTCGCAAGACCACCCCAAATCGCTCATTCCCGCAAAAACGGGCGGCCATAAATTGCCTTTGTACCTGGTCTGCGGCGGCGGCGGAACGGTGTTTACCTTCCAGAAATTCATCGACCTACTGGCGGACGACCAGCCGGTTTATGTCCTCCAACAACCAACCGAGGCCCGGGAGCTGGCCGGTTTTCCGGCCGACATCGAGGGCATAGCGGCCCGGTACGTTGCCGATATATTGACGCAAAACCCCACCGGGCCGTACGCCTTGTCGGGACATTGCATCGGCGGCATCGTGGCCTGGGAGATGGCGAGGCAGTTGGAAGCCATGGGCAAAACGGTGGCGTTATTGGCAATGTTCGACACCATTGCTAAAAAAATCGAAATGGCAATGCCTGAAAAAAACGATGATTTTTACGCCAAAGCCGGTGCAATTAGGAGTATTTTCTCAAACTTGTATTCGAAAATACGCTTCGAAGCTTTCCTTTTGAAAAACCATACTAAATATGCCGTCGACTATAAAATAATTACGCTAAAATCACTGCTTGATAAAGTATTTCCTGATGTAAATCAAGAGAGAAGCGACAATGAATTGAAAATTTATGTTGAGCTGGGAAATTCATTGGGATCAGCGTATCGAAATTATCGCATGACCCCGACCGATAGGCCGGTAATAGTTTTTTATGCCAAAGATCATTACCATTTCCTGGACAAGAACCGAAACATAAGCTACAAGAAATTTGAGCTAAGTGACCACGTTAAAAATAGGTGGACAAACTACGTTGAATCGGTAGTTTTTTACGAAATTGAAGGCGAGCACTCCACCATGTTTGATCCCAAATACGGGGGCAAAGAGCTTGCGTCAACGCTGCAAGGGCACTTGGATAAGTATAATTTAGAAGGATGAGGCGATCTGGCTGAACCGGATAGAAAAATTGTGAGCTTTTCGGGTCCGGGAGCGAGTGCCAAAATTTGGTGCACCGCCCGTCACCCGCTGGAAATACCTGTGCCCGGCGTAAGGGAGGGTGCCGTGGCCGCCACGAGCACCGCCGACCGCAGCGCCGTGCTGGCGTTGCTCGAATCGTTTCAGGGCTCCGGGCCTTCGCTTTGCTCAAAATCGCTATTGGTCAGCCGTTTCTAGCTGCTTCTCGGCGGGCGTTTCGGCCCGAAAATCAATCAGGTTTTTGACCATGCCCTTGAAGATGACGCCGTGAAACGGCAGCACCGAGTACCAGTACAGCCGGCCGGCCAGGCCCTGGGGGCGGTAGGCGGCCAGCTGCTCCAGGGCGTGCGTGCCGTCGGCGTTGTCGAGGATGCGGAACTGGAGCCAAGCCTCGCCCGGCAGCTTCATCTCGGCGTAGAGCAGCAGGCGCCGGGCGGCGCGGTCGGCCACCAGCACGCGCCAGAAATCGAGCGGGTCGCCGGCGCGCAGGCGGCTGGGCGAGCGCCGGCCCCGGCGCAGGCCCACGCCGCCCACCAGCTTGTCCAGCAGCCCGCGGACCTTCCAGAGCCAGTCGGTTTTGTACCAGCCCCGGTCGCCGCCGATGCGCCAGATGTTGTCGAGCACCTCCGCCACGGGCCGCGTAAAGGCCTGCACCTGGCGATCGAAAAACATGCCCCTTTTGGGAATTTGGATGGCGTCCATGTAGTTCTGGCGGAGCGTGCCGCTGCTCATGGCGTCGCTCCAGCTGCTCACCACCTCGTTTTGCTCAATGCGCTGAAAGGCCAGGGCCAGGGCCTCGCGGTAGCCCATGCACACGTGCGGCACGGCGCGCCCGATGCTGCGCGCTGGGTCGGCCACGGTGTCGTTCTTAAGGCTTTCGACCAGGCTTTGGGCCAGCGAGAACGACGTGCTCGTGACCAAGTACAGCCACCACGACGAGAGCCGCGGCGTGAGCACCGGCACCGTCACAATCCAGCGCTTGTAGCGGCGCTGGGCCGCCAGCCCGAGCAACATCTCGCGGTAGGTCAGCACGTCGGGCCCCCCCAGGTCGAAGCGTTGGCCCAGGCAGGCGGGGTGGTCGAGCACAGCCAGCAAGTAAAACATCACGTCGCGGATGCCCAGCGGCTGGCAGCGCGAGTTCAGCCAGCGCGGCGTCACCATCACCGGCAGCTTTTCCACCAAGTCGCGGATGATTTCGAACGACGCCGAGCCCGAGCCGATGATGATGCTGGCCCGCAGCACCGTGACCCGCGCCCGGACGGCCCGCGCCAGCACTTCTTCGACGGCGCTGCGCGAGCGCAGGTGAACGCTCAGGTCGTGGTCGTTGGCGATGCCGGACAGGTAGACGACCTGCCGGGCCCCGGTGCGGTCGAGGTACTGCGTGAAGTGGTGGGCCGATTGCTGCTCCAGCTGAAAAAAATCCTCGCCGTGCCCGCTCATCGAGTGCACCAGGTAATAGGCCGCGTCGATGTCCAGGGGCAGGTCGGCCAGCGATTCGGGCCGGAGCAAGTCGCCCTGGGCCACGCTCACCTGGGCGCGCAGGGCCTCGGGCAGCGTGTCGGGCAGGGCAAAGCGGCGCGGGTCGCGGACCAGGCACACCACGTCGTGGCCCTCGGCGGCTAGCAGGGGCAGCAAGCGCTGGCCGATGTAGCCGGTGGCGCCGGTGAGCAGGATTTTCATGGGCGGGGCCGTAGGAGTGGAATCGTGCGGGCCGGCAAGCCGGTACTTTCAACAACGTAACAATGACGCCGTTGTTCAGACTGGCTGCCCCGGAATGCCGCGCCAGGCCCCCGAGGGTGCTCCCGAAAAGTCCGCTTTAAAGCCAGCTTGCCCGCCGCCCACGAAACCGGGCTACAGGCTCGGTTTATTCCCGCCCTGGTTCACCATTTGGGTGAAGCTTTTGGCCGCATTGGAGAATTCCGAAGGCAAAAGAATAACCGTCGTCGTGTTGTTGTCGATGCCGATTTCCGACAGCATCTGCATGCGCCGCAGCTCCAGGGCCAGGGGGCTTTTCTCCATTTCGATGGCCCCTTGGGTGAGTTTCAGCGACGCTTCCAGCTCGGCTTCGGCTTTGATGATGCGGGCGCGTTTCTCGCGAATGGCCTCGGCCTCGCGGGCCATCGCCCGCTGCATGGACTCGGGGATTTCCACGTCCTTGATTTCCACCAGCTCAATTTTAACGCCCCAGGCTTCGGTCGCGGCGTCCACGATTTGCAGCAGGGCCCCATTAATCTTGGCGCGCTCCCGCAGCACCTCGTCCAGCTGATTTTGGCCAATAATGTTGCGCAACGCCGTGACCGCCAGCTGGTAAACTGCTTTATTAAAGTCGGCCACCTTGATAATCGCATCGGCCGGGTTCGTGACCCGAAACCACAGCACGGCGTTCACCTTAATGGTCACGCTGTCCTTGGTAATGGTTTCCTGCTGCTCCAAATCCACCGTTTTGGTCCGGATGTCGATGGTCTGCTGGCGCTCGATGAACGGAATAATAAAGTACAGCCCGGGGCCCCGGGTGCCCACAAACCGGCCCAGCCGAAACACGATGGCGCGCTGGTATTCCTGCGCGATGCGCAGGCTGAGCGAGAGCAGAACGAGGATGATGAGGAGCAGAATGAGCAGCGACATGGTCCGGTGGGGTTGGTGAGTGCTGGGAGAGGTATCGTGGAGAAATTACGGGTAATTACGCCCGGACGGTGCCGCTTCTGCTGGCGCAGAGTAAACCCGGTCCGTCGCAAAGGCCGACGCGTTCAGATAATCGAATTACTGATGCGAGCTAATGAAGGCTAATTACCCGGGTAATCTTCCAATCATTGCCGTGGTGCTTCCATATAATTACGAACTTTCCAACAGCAGAACGGGTGCCGGATTGCTCTATATTATTATGGAATTTATGCAGGCCCATTTCCACGGCTCCGTACCCGTTAATGGGATAAACTTCGATGCTGCCCTCAATAAGCTCTCTGGTTACTTTGCCGCAAACATTTCTTTTGGTGGCCGCAATAATCTCTGATTTAGAAGTCATTAAGCCGCCTTTGTCGTGATAAAATTCGATGCTGTCGGAGAAAAAATCCCCGTATTTATCAAGGTTGCGGTCACAAGTATTGTAAGCTGAAAAAAATGCGCTATCCAGCCGAACAATAGTGGTATACACCTCTGGGTTATCTGGTTTGTATACGGTAGCTTTTAAATTGTTTCTTGTGGTAGAACAAGCCGAAAGACATCCCATTGTTGTGCAAAACAATAAGAAAGCCGATGCAGAATTTTTCATACCATTACGTATTTAAATCATTTGTAATCGACTGGATTTTTACCGTCCCACCATTGGCAGCACCGCCACGCTCTCGTGCCCCGCGGCGTCCACGCTGGCCACGCCGAAGATGAAGTTATCCTTGCTGATCGGCAAATCGGCCTTGGTGCCGGTTACTACAAAGCGCTGCTGCCACTGCGGGGCGCTGCTTTCGCGCACCAGCACGGCGTAGCCGGCGGGCCGGGGGCCGCCGGCCGGGGCCTGCCAGCGCAGCTGGGTGCGGTTGGTGAGGTCGGCGGTGAGGACTTCGACCTGGGCGGGGGCCCCGGGGGCCCGGGCCAGGCTGGCCAGGGCGGCGAGGTTGAGGCCCGCGTTGCGGCGCAGGTAGGCAAAGTCCACGCCGGCGGCCACGTCGCCGTAGGCGCGGCCGGTTTCGGTGCGCAGGTCCTGGTGCTGGTGGGTGTAGTCCTCGTTCATCTCCGTAAAGCGCACGGCGGCAAAGCCTTGCTGGTTGAAGGGCGTGTGGTCGCCGCCGCGCAGGAACCGGTCGGGGCGGTTGATCAGCACCAGCTCGTGGCCTTTGGTGTAAAGCTGGGCGGCGCGCTGGGCAGCGCGGGCCAGCTGGCGGCTGGGGCCGTCGTTTTCGGAGCTGAGCTGGCGGCGCTGCCTGGCCTGGTCGGGCGTTTCGGTGGCCGGCACGCCCTCGCTGAACACGCGCAAGTGCTTGTCGTCGCTCAGGTCGGGGTCGTGGCCGTGCGAGTTGCCCACGATGTCGTTGTTGAGCACGGCCACCAGGTGCCAGCCTTCTTTTTTGGCGCGCCCGGCCAGGTGCGTTGAGCCGTAGAGGCCCTGTTCTTCGCCCTGCACGGCCACGAATTTCAGGGTGCAGGGAAATTTCTGGCCGGTCAGCACGCGGGCCAATTCCAGGACGAGCGCCACGCCCGAGGCGTCGTCGTTGGCCCCGGGGGCGTCGGCGGTGGCGTTCATCACGTCGCTCACCCGCGAGTCGAGGTGGCCGCTGACGAGCAGCACGCGCGCGTCGGTGGAGTCGGTGCCGGGCAGCGTGGCCAGCACGTTGGCCATCAGCACCGGCTGGTCGATGCGCCGGCCGTCGGGCTTCACGGTGAACGTGTCCATTTCCACCTTCAGGCGGCCCCCGCCGGTTTTGCTGTATTTTTCAAACTCGCCCCGCACCCACCGCCGGGCCGCCCCGATGCCCCGCGTGGGGCCCTGGGTGTCGCTGAGGGTGTGGCGGGTGCCAAAGCCGACGAGCCGGCGGACGTCGGCCTCCAGGTTTTGGGCCGAAACCTCGCCCACCAGCCTGGCGATGGCGGGGTCGGCTTTGGGCAGGAGCGGGGCCGCGGGCGGGGCCGATTGGGCCACGGCGGCCAACGGCAGCAAAGCCAAGAGTAACAGTGCTTTCATACAACGTAAACATACGGGCTGTGCGTTAAACACAAAAAAGCCCAGGGCGCGGGGCCCTGGGCTTTGTGCTTAAAATGAAGCGTTATTGAATGGCGTTGCCGGGGCGGGCCGCCGGCTTTTTGGCCGGCGGCCCGCTAATCGTTGCATCGTTGCCAAAGGGCCCCCAGCGATTGGCGCACGGCCGGTGAAAAGCCGCCCGCCCGGGGCCACCCCGTGCGCTACGCGCGCCGGTAAATCGGCTCTATCTGGCGGAAATACGGGTTCACGCCCTCGTCCGAGGCCAGGTCCAGCAGCATCAGGTCCACGAACTGGTAGGCGTCGGTTTTGCCTTCCAGCACCGGGCCCAGCTCCTGCATGAAGGCCGGGTCGGCGGCGTCGCTTTCGAAGGCGAGCAGCAAGCGGGGCGTTTCGGGGGCGTTGGCGAGCAGCATTTGGGCCAGGTAGGCGGTGCGCAGGTGCGGCTGGGCGGCGGCCCAGGCCGCCAGGGCCTCGGCCACGGCGGTGGGGTAGTCTTCGGGCTGGCCCAGCAGCACTTCGGCGTCGCCGCCGGCGGGCGAGGTGGGCCCCGTGAGCTGGCCGTTGAGCAGGGCCGCCAGCTCTTCTTTGGGCAGCAGCTTGCCGGCGGGCGAGAAGGGGTTCAGCACGCAGTCCTGGCCCTGGGTCATGTTGAAAAACGCGTGGCCCGGCACGCGCACGTAGCTCACCTGGCTGTCGTCCTGGCCGCCGTCGGCGAGGCGGGCGGGCGAGGTGAAGATGGGCAATTTGCCATCCGTGAGCACCTGGAGCTGGATTTGCGCGCCCTCGGCCGGCACCACGTCGCCGGGCACCAGGCCTTCCTCGGGGGCCAGAATCATCAGGATTTCCTCTTGCAGCAGCGCCTGGTAGAAGGCCGGGCGCGCCTGCTCGTCGGTGGTGGCCAGCAGCAGCAGCTGCTCCAGCACGTTCTGCGGCTCGAAGGGGAAGGGCTCCGGCTCGGGCAGCGCCGGGGCGGCCGGGGCCGCGGGGGCCGGGGTTTTAAAGTTGGCGCCCTGGTAGCGGGGGCCCGCGGGCTTGGCGGGGGCCGCGTCGGGGGCGGGCGCCGGCGGGCCGGGAGCAGGGGCGGGGGCCGGCGCGTCGGCGGGCTTATTCTTCAGAAAGTCTAGCAAACCCATGGGGGGTAAAGATTGAGCAGTGGAACGAAGGTGCAAAATACGCCCAGGCGGCCAAACCGCGGGCCCTGCGCCCGCAAATCCACTTATTTATCGGCCGGCGCGGTGGGGCAGCCGGCCAGCTGCCGCTCCACCTCCTGGATGGTGCGGGCCGGGGCGTGGTTGCCCCAGTTGTTCTCGATGTAGTTCAATAAGTTGGTGAGGCGGGCGGGGCTGAGCTGGCGGTCGTCGACGCGGGCGGCGGGCATCACCTGGTTGTAGAGGACGCCGTTCACCGTCAGGGGGCCGTGCACGCCGCGGCGCAGCAGGCAGGGCAGCTCGGCGCGGTGCGCGGCGAGGTAATCGGCCCCGGCCAGCGGCGGAATGAGGCGGCCCAGGCCCTGGCCGGCGTCGCCGTGGCAGCCGGCGCAGGCCTCGGCGTAGAGGCGCGCGCCCTGGTGGCGGTTGTTCGAGAAGCAGCCGGGCAGGGACAGGGCGGCCGCCACGCCCAGGGCCCCCAGGCCGAAGCGGCGCCCGTTCATTTGGCCGCCGTGGCGGACGGGCGGCGCGCCGCGATTTCGGCCAGCAGCGCGGGCAGCTCTTTTTGCAGGCGGGCCACTTCGGCGGGGTTGAGGCTGTCGTAGAGGCCGCGCACGTGGCCCTGGTCGTCGACGAGGGCGAACGTGCCGTTGTGGGCAAAGCCGCCGGGGGCCGTCTTGTCGGGCTGGGCGGCCGTGAAAAATCCTTTGGCCAGGCCGAACACGGAATCGCGGGCGGCGGCCGAGCGGCCGGTCGTCACGAAGTGCCAGCGGGCGGGGTCGGCCACGCCCAGGCGCTGGGCGTAGTCGCGCAGCACGGGCAGCGAGTCGTGGGCCGGGTCGATGGTGAACGAAACGAAGCCCAGGCGCGGGTCGGCGGCGTAGGGCTTGAAGACCTTTAGCAGCTCGCCCTGCATTTTGGGGCAGATGCCGGGGCAGGTAGCGAAAAAGAAATCAGTGATGTAGGCCCGGCCGGCAAAGGTCTGGTTGGTAACCGTTTGGCCGGCCTGGTCGAGGGCCCTGAAGGCCGGAGCCGTGGTAAAGACCGTGTCGGCGGGGCCCCCGTTGGGGTTGGGGCGCACGTCGCGCTCCCCCAAAATGGGCAGGCGGGCGGGCGGGCTGGCGGCGGGGTCCGAGCAGGCCGTGAACAGGGCGGCGGCCAGCAGCGGCGCCGGCCAGAAACGAATCGACATAGGTTATTTAATAGCCAGAACGGAGTTATTTGGTGGCCGGAGCCGGGGCCCCCGGTGCTTGCTTCAACAACGCGGCGGCCGAATCGATGGTGCCGCGCATGCGTTTTTCCACGGCCTCGAGCCGCTGCTGCTGCTGCTGGTAGTAGGCCAGGCGCTGCGGCGCCGGGGCCGTCGAGTCGGGGGCGTGGTAGGCGTGCATCCACTCCATCATGGCGCCGTCGGCGGCTTGCAGGCCGCGCAGGTACGGGGCGGCGTTGGCGGGCCGGGCGGCGGTAATTTGTTGGCGCAGCTCAAACAGGTGCCCCGCCTGCGCCATCACCGAATCGTGGCGGTCCAGGAGGCGGCTTTCGGCGGCGCGGACGGCTTCGGCGGGCGAATCGGCGGCGGTGCCGGGCGAGCAGGCGGCGAGGCCGGCGGCCACTGCCAGCAGCAGCGTGTTGGGGGCAAGTACCTTCATGGCGCAAAGGTAGGGCCGGGGTCCGGCCGCTCACCGGCCTTCGCGGCAAATTCGGAACGGGTGCTAAGGGGGTAGGGCAACGATTACCGGCAGGCCGGCGAAAAGCCGGCCGCCCGGGACGGCCGAACATCCCGGCCTGCCGGCCGTTACCCATTCCGCACCACCATTTCCCAAGCTTCCATGCACACCCGCACCCTCGGCCGCTCCGGCCTCACTGTTTCTGCCCTCGGCCTCGGCTGCATGGGCATGTCCGACTTTTATGGCCGGCAAGACGACACCGAAAGCCTGCGCACCCTGCACCGGGCCCTGGAGCTGGGCGTCACGTTCTTCGACACGGCCGACATGTACGGCCCCTTCAAAAACGAAGAGCTGCTGGGCCGCGCCTTCAAAGGCCGGCGCGACCGGGTGCTGATTGCCACCAAGTTTGGCATCGTGCGCGACCCCGCCGACCCCACCAAGCGCGGCTTCAACGGCCGGCCCGAATACGTGAAATCGGCCTGCGAAGCCAGCCTCAAGCGCCTCGGCACCGACCACATCGACCTCTACTACCAGCACCGCGTCGACCCCGCCACGCCCATCGAAGAAACCGTGGGGGCCATGAGCCGCCTCGTGGAGGAAGGCAAAGTGCGCTACCTGGGCCTGAGCGAGGCGGCCCCCGCCACGCTGCGCCGGGCCGCGGCCGTGCACCCCATCGCCGCCCTGCAAACCGAGTACAGCCTGTGGAGCCGCGAGCCGGAAGATGAAATTTTGCCCACCTGCCGCGAGCTGGGCATCGGCTTCGTGCCGTACTCGCCGCTGGGCCGGGGCTTTCTCACGGGCCAGATTCAGAAATTTGAAGACCTCGACGCCGACGACTACCGCCGCTTCTCGCCGCGCTTCCAGGGCGAGAATTTTCAGAAAAACCTGGACCTGGTGGCCCGCATCACCGATTTGGCGCGGCAAAAGCACTGCACCGCCGGCCAGCTCGCCCTGGCCTGGGTGCTGGCCCAGGGCCACGACGTGGTGCCCATTCCCGGCACCAAGCGCGTGAAGTACCTGGAAGAAAACCTGGGGGCCCTCGAAATCACCCTGACCGCCGCCGAGCGCGCCCACCTCGACGACATCGCCCCCAAAGGCGTGGCCGCCGGCACCCGCTACCCCGCCGCCATGATGGGCACGGTGAACGGGTAAGGCGGTTCATTTAACAGGCATCGATTAACATTTAACCGCCGTTCTGCGGGCCTAATCGGCTGGCGGAAAGGAAGTTAAATGTTAATCGATGCCTGTTGGTTGAGCTACTGGTTGGGTAATAAATCAATCCAGCCGTCTTCGCTGACCACCACGGCCAGGCAGGGGTAGCGGCTGCTGTTGACGTAGCGCACGGCCGAGTTGTAGCGCGAGCCGCGGGAGGAATCGCCTTTTTCGGTGGCCAGGCCGTCGAGAATGGCCCCGATGGAGTGGCACACGCCGGAGGGCTCGATGAACACGGCCCCGTCGATGTTCGTGACCAGGCGCAGCACCGAGGGCGTGATGATGCGCGGGGCCACCCGGAAGCTTTGGCGACTCAGGCGCTGGGCTTCCTGGGCGGCCCCGGCGCTGAACACCAGGATGGTGCCCGTGGGCTGGGTGCTGGCCCGGCTGGTCAGCTCCC
>JANXOE010000004.1 GCA_025353745.1 Hymenobacter sp. | reverse complement strand
GCGAAGCCGGTGTGGCCGGGGTCTTCGTCGCGGGCCCCCACGTCGTACATCACGTTCAGCACGGCCATCGGCGTGGTGAAGTCTTCGTGGACGATGCAGCGCAGGCCGTTGGCGAGGGTGAATTCCTGGAAATGGATCATGGATGGGTTAGCATTTAACACACGATAAGATAACCGGTGACGGCAAGCGCAGAACAAGGACTGGCGGGCGAAGTTCGGTGCCGGCGGCCCGCCCACGAAATGTTGAGTCGCACTTGCTGAATGTTAATCATCGAACGCGTCAAAACTGCCCGCGCACGCCCACCTGCCACACGCGGGCCACCGGGTAGGCGCTGGCGTCCTGGCCGGCTTGCAGTGGGGCCGAGCCGCCGCTGCTCACGTTGGGGTCGAAGCCCCGGTAGTGGCCCGTCACGAACAGGTTTTGGCCGCCCGCCCACACGCTGGCCCGCCGGGGCCCGGTGGTGAGCACGTCGTAGGAAAGGGTGAGTTGCGTGAGGCGCGCGTGGTTGCCGCTTTCCAGCGCCCGGTCGCTCGTCAGGTACGACGGATAGCCGCCGGGTTGGGGCACGGACGTGTCCTGGTGGGCCGGGGTCCAGTAGTCGAGGGCCCGGGGCGAGCTGTTGGTGATGCCGGTGGGCGTGTCCAGCTTCACGAGCGTGGTGTTGAGTATTTGATAGCCAAACAGGCCATCGAGCTGCGCAGCGAGCTGGAACCGGCGCAGGCGCAGTTGCTGGCCGAAGTTGAGGGTGTAGCGGGGCAGGCTGCTGCCCTGGTTGAATCCGTCGAGGTCGTTTATCTGGCCGTCGTTGTTGCGGTCGCGGAAGCGGACCTGACCAGCTTTGGGGGAGCCCACGGGGTAGGTGCCGTCCTGCTCAAACACGAAGTAGCGGCCCACCGGCTGGCCTTTTTCCAGGGTTTGAAGCGACGAGCCATTGAAGAAATTCAAGCCGTTGATGGGGCCGGGGGAGATTTCTTCCAGCTCGTTGCGGTTGGTGGCGGCGGCCAGCTGGGTGGTGCCGGCCAGGGCCCCCAGCCGCCAGGTGCTGCCCAGGGTCAGTTCCAGGCCCCGGTTCAGCAGCGTCGCCTCCGGGCGTTGATAGTACGTGCTCAGTCCGCCGCCGGAGGATATTGTTGTGTACGGCAGCACGGCTAGGGCGTGGCGGGTGCGGCGCTGGTAGGCCCCGGCTTCCAGCGTGAGCCGGCCCCCGAGCACGCCCAGGCGCAGGCCGGCGTCGTAGTGGGTGGTGCGGTCAGGCGAGAAATAAGTGCCACTGCGCCCCGCGCCGGCCCACAGCGTCAGGTCGCTCAGCCCCGGCGCGGCGGCCAGAAAAGCTTCCTTGTTCACGTGCCAGCTCAGTTGGGCCCCCGGCGACCATTCGTGCTCGCCCACGGTGTGGTCGTCTTTCAGCACCAAATCCACGCGCAGCGACGCTTGCACCTCGTAGCGCCCGGCGTAGGTGTAGCCGAAGCTGGCCGCCGGGCTGTGGATGCCGCGGCTTTCGGTCCAGTACTGGTAGTTTTTCCGGAAAGTATTCGGGCCGGACCGGATGTATTCATCTTTTTCCAGCTCCTGCTCGAACTGCTGGCGCAGGTAGGTGAGCGAGGCCGTAAGGGCGTGCCGGTCGCCCAGCGTGCGCTGGTAGCGCAGCGCGGCATCGTACACCCAATTGTGAACGCTGGTACTGGAAGTGGAGGTTTCGCCCACGGTCGTTGCCGGTTGTAAGTAGTCGCTGGGCGAATAGCCCAGCGCCCGGTCGGCGGTCTGCTCGCGGCTGCCGCGTACGCTCAGGCTCAGCGCGTCGCTGAACCGGTAAGTGGCGCTCAGCTGGGCGAGCACGCGGCGCGTGCGGGGGGCGCTGGCGTAGTAGTGCAGCTGGGCCAGCGGGTCGTTGTAGGCGGCGGGGTTGGCTGTGCCGGGCCGCACGGCGGGCTCGGCTAGCAAAGTATTTTGGATCAGATAGTTTGCGTCGGGCAGGGTGCCGGCGTAGTGCTGGTCGGTCTGGCTGGCGCTGGCTTTCAGGCCCACGCTTAGTTTGGACGTGAGCTGCTGGTCGAGGTTCACCCGCAGGTGGTAGCGGCTCAGGCTGGATTCCTCCACCACGCCGGTTTGGTGCAGGTAATCGGCGGCCACGTAGTAACGGGTGCGGCGGGCGTTGCCGTCCAGGCTGAGGTGGTGGCTTTGGATGGCCGCCGCGCGCAGTACCCGGTCCTGCCAGTCCCCTTCGCCCAGGTTTTGGAGGTCGGCGGGAGAGTAGGGGGCGGGCTGGCCGTGGGCCACGGCGGCCGCGTTGGCCAGCCCGGCGTAGGGCTGGGCCCCGAGCAGCTCGTAGCGCTGGCGCACCTGCTGCACGCCGCCCCAGCCCGCGTAGCGCACCCGCAGCGGCTGGGGCCCGGCCTGCCCGTCGCCGCCGCGCCGCGTGCTGATGAGGACGACCCCGTTGGTGCCTTGCAGGCCGTAGCGGGCGGTGGCGTCCGCGCCCTTCAGCACTTCCACTTGCTCCACGTCTTCCACCGGCACATCCAGCAGCGGGTTGGCCGTGGGCGTGTGCGGCGGGGAAAAACGGTTATAATTCGAGTTGCTTTGGGAAAAATCTTCCGCGCTGCCCCATTGCTCCGGGGTGATGTCGGTGTTGTACACCGGCACGCCGTCCACCACGTACAGCGGCTGGCTGCTGCCGGTCAGGCTGCTGATGCCCCGGATGCGCACCGTGGCCCAGGCCCCCGGGGCCCCCGAGAAGGGCGTGTACTGCACTCCGGCCACGCGGCTCAGCGCCGGCTGAATGGTGGGGAAGGGCGGGAGGCCAAACGCGGCGGCCGTGGTATCGGAAGGGGCGCTGATGACGACCGTTCGCACGGTATCGGCGGGTGCCAACGGCGTGGTTACCCTTCCTGCCACCGGCCAAGTAGCCGTTAGTAGCAGGATAACAAGATAATAGTTTGTCATAAAATGAAACGTGGATGAAGGTTTTCAAAGCTACAGACAACCCACCCTTGCCGTGGCTGTCGCAAAGGGATTTTGGAGGAAATCGCAAGGCCGGGGCCCTCCGCGTAGGGCCCCGGCCGCTACCTTTGCCCCGTTCGTCCCACCCAACCTGCTCATGATCTTTGACCGCCGCGACTACGCCAACGACACCCTGCTGCACCTGTACCGCGAGCTGCTGAAGCCGCGCCTGATCGAGGAAAAAATGCTGATTCTGCTGCGCCAGGGCAAGGTCAGCAAGTGGTTTTCGGGCATCGGGCAGGAGGCCATCTCCGTGGGCAGCACCCTGGCCCTGGAGGCCGACGAGTACATCCTGCCGCTGCACCGCAACCTCGGAGTGTTCACGGCGCGGCAGGTGCCGCTCGGGCGGCTCTTTGCGCAGTGGCAGGGCAAGCCGCTGGGCTACACCAAGGGGCGCGACCGCAGCTTTCACTTCGGCACCAACGAGCACCACATCGTGGGCATGATCTCGCACCTGGGGCCCCAGCTGGCCGTGGCCGGCGGCATTGCCCTGGCCGACGTGCTCGACGCGAAGCCCCGCGTCACGCTCACCTATTCCGGCGACGGCGGGGCCTCGGAGGGCGACTTCCACGAGGCCCTGAACGTGGCGGCGGTGTGGCAGCTGCCGGTCATTTTTATGATTGAAAACAACGGCTACGGCCTGAGCACGCCCTCCAACGAGCAGTTCCGGTTCAAGTCGTTCGTCGACAAGGGCCCCGCCTACGGCATGGAGGCCGTGCAGGTGGACGGCAACAACGTGCTCGACGTGTTCGCCACCGTGTGCCGTCTGGCCGAAGACCTGCGCCAAAACCCGCGCCCCGTGCTCGTGGAGGCGCTCACCTTCCGCATGCGCGGCCACGAAGAAGCCAGCGGCACCAAGTACGTGCCCGCCGAGCTGCTCCAGGAATGGGCCCAGAAAGACCCCGTGGACAACTACGAAAAGTGGCTGCTGGCCGAGGGCATCCTCACCGAAACCGCCCGCCACAGCCTGCGCGAGCAGCTCAAGAAAGAAATCGAAGCCGGCCTGGCCGAAGCCGACGCCGCCCCGGGGCCCTCGGCCGACACCGCCCGCGAGTTGGCCGACGTGTACGCGCCCTTCGCGCCCGCGCCGGCCAACCCGCCCGCCGATGGCCCCGCGCCCGTGCGCCGCTTCATCGACGCCATTTCCGAAGGCCTGCGCCAGAGCATGGCGCGCCACCCCGGGCTGGTGCTCATGGGCCAGGACATTGCCGAGTACGGCGGCGTGTTTAAGATCACCGAGGGCTTCGTGGCCGAGTTCGGCAAGGCGCGGGTGCGCAACACGCCGCTCTGCGAGTCGGCCATCGTGGGGGCCGGGCTGGGCCTGAGCGTGCGCGGCAAGAAGGCGATGGTGGAGATGCAGTTTGCCGATTTCGTGACCTGCGGCTTCAACCAAATCGTGAACAACCTGGCCAAAAGCCACTACCGCTGGGGCCAGGCCGCCGACGTGGTCATCCGGATGCCCACCGGCGCGGGCACCGCCGCGGGGCCCTTCCACTCGCAGAGCAACGAGGCGTGGTTCACGCACGTGCCCGGCCTGAAGGTGGTGTACCCCAGCAACCCGCACGACGCCAAGGGCCTGCTCTGCGCCGCCTTCGACGACCCCAACCCGGTGCTGTACTTCGAGCACAAGCTGCTCTACCGCAGCCTCAGCGGCCCCGTGCCGGACGGGTACTACACCACGCCCATCGGCGAGGCGGCCCTGGCGCGCACGGGCGAGGCGCTGAGCGTCGTCACCTACGGCATGGGCGTGCACTGGGCCCTGGCGGCCTGCGCCGAGCTGAACATCGACGCCGACATCCTCGACCTGCGCACCCTGCTGCCCTGGGACGCCGAAGCCGTGCGCCGCACCGTGGCGAAAACCGGCCGCCTGCTCGTGCTCCACGAAGACACCCTCACCGGGGGCCTGGGCGGCGAAATCGTGGCCTGGGTGGCCGAGCACTGCTTCCAGCACCTCGACGCCCCCGTGCAGCGCGTGGCCGGGCTCGACACGCCCATCCCGTTCGCCGCGCCGCTCGAAGCCGATTTCCTGCCCCAGCAGCGCCTGAAAGAGCGCCTGGCCTGGCTGCAAGCCTACTAGGCAACGGCGGCAGCCCGCGCTATGAACGGTTGTAGAGACGCGACCCTTCGCGTCTCAATCGCTGCCCGGATTTGATTACCCGCAACGATTGTAACGGTTGTAGAGACGCGACCCTTCGCGTCTCTACCACCGTTGCCCGGTTTTGATTGCTTGCAACGATTGA
>JANXOE010000050.1 GCA_025353745.1 Hymenobacter sp. | reverse complement strand
GCGTTTTTGGCCATCGTGTTGCCGTTGTCGAGCGTGGGGTTGATTTCGACCATCTCGAAGCACACGACCCGCTCGTTTTCGAGCAGGTCCTGGCACAGGTTTTCGGCTTCCGACAGGTACAAGCCGTCTTTCACGGGCGTGCCGGTGCCGATGCTGAAGCTCGAATCGAGGCTGTCCACGTCGAACGAGATGTAGACCAAGTCGCAGAAGCGCAGGTGCTCGTAGATCTCGCGGGTGAGCCGGCGCGAGCCTTTCTCCTTGATTTCGGGCAGCTTCACCCACTTGATGCCCCGCTCCGCGATGAGGGCCTCTTCCTGCTGCTCGGTGTCGCGCACCGCCACGTACACGAGGTGCTCGGGGCGCAGCTTGGGGCCCGGCTCGGCCAGGTTTTGGAGGCGGTGCCAGAAAAACACGGTTTCGGCGTCGGGCTCGTTGCGCTGGTGGGCGCGGTTGTCTTCGCCGAGGGCGGCGGCCAGGGGCATGCCGTGCACGTTGCCGCTGGGCGTGGTGTAGGGCGAGTGCAGGTCGGCGTGGGCGTCGATCCAGACGACGCCGAGGACTTTTTGCGGGTAGGCGGCCTTGATGCCGGCGATGGTGGCGTTGGCGCTGGAGTGGTCGCCGGCCAGCACGAGCGGGAACTCGCCGAAGCGCAGGGTTTGCTCCACGGCGCTGGCTATGCCCTTTTGCACGGTGTAGATGGCGTCGATGTGCTTGGCGAAGCGGAACGGCGTGGGCTCGAACAGCACGTGGTTCAGGTCGGGCACGGCCACGGCGTTGTAGCGGCGGAAGTAGTCGGAGCCTTTGTTGAGGCAGGCCACGCGCAGGGCGTCGATGCCCATGCCGGCGCCGCGGGTGCCGGCCCCCAGCTCGGAGCGGACTTCCAGGAGTTTGATGCGTTTCATCGTGTGGGAATTTTTAGGAGAGCAAAGCGGGCCGCATCGGTCTAGGGGGGCCCGGGGCCGCCTTCGAGCGCTGCCTTGCGGCGGAAAAATCCGCCGTAGCCAAGTCGCTGGGTCCATCGTCACGATGCGCGGGGAAACACTTCTTCCCCTCGGCGGTAGTTTTGTGCCGCCGCCCCAAAGGTCGGCAATCCGCGCCGTTTTTCCTTAACCCGAATGGATACGTACCACGACCTGATTTCCCAAACTTTCGATTTCCCTTCCGCCGATTTTTCGGTGCAGCGCGACGAGCTGCAATTCCACGGCATCGACCTGATGGCCCTGGTGGAGAAGTACGGCACGCCGCTGCGCCTCACCTACCTGCCCAAGATCGGGGCCCAGATCCGGCGGGCCAAGCAGTGGTTTGCCGACGGCATCGCCGCCACCGGCTACCAGGGCAGCTACTCCTACGCCTACTGCACCAAGTCGTCGCACTTCCGCTTCGTGCTGGAGGAGGCCCTGAAAAACGACGTGCACCTCGAAACCTCGTCGTGGTTCGACACCGCCATCATCCGCCACCTGCACGCCGAGGGCAAGGTCGACAAGCAGCACCACATCATCTGCAACGGGTTTAAAGTAGAGGAATACAAGCGCGAGATTACGGCCCTCATCAACGACGGCTTCGTGAACTGCATGCCCATCCTCGACTCGCCCAACGAGGTGGAGTACTACCACGACCACGTGCGGGAAAAATGCAACGTGGGCATGCGCCTGGCTTCGGACGAGGAGCCGCGCTTTCAGTTTTATACCTCGCGCCTGGGCATTCGCTACGCCGACGCCGTGCCGCTGTACGAGCAAAAAATTAAGGACGACCCGCGCTTTGAGCTGACGATGCTGCACTACTTCATCAGCTCGGGCATCAAGGATACGTCCTACTACTGGTCGGAGCTGAGCCGCTTCGTGCACAAGTATTGCGAGCTGCGCAAGCTGTGCCCCACGCTCACCACCATCGACATCGGCGGGGGCCTGCCCATCCAAACCAGCATCCAGCCCGAGTACGACTACCCCTACATGGTGGCCGAAATCCTGCGCACCATCCAGCGCATCTGCCGCGAGGAAGGCGTGCCCGAGCCCAACATCTTCACCGAGTTCGGCATTTTCACGGTGGGCGAGAGCGGGGCCATCCTCTACTCCATCCTCGACGAGAAGCTCCAGAACGACAAGGAGCTGTGGTACATGATCGACGGCTCGTTCATCACCAACCTGCCCGACACCTGGGCCCTGAACCAGCGCTTCATTCTGCTGGCGCTCAACGGCTGGAAGAAATCGTACAAGAAAATCCAGCTCGGGGGCCTCACCTGCGACTCGCAGGACTACTACAACGCCGAAAAGCACCTCTACCAGGTGTTCCTGCCCGAGCGCAAGCCCGCCGACGCGACGCCGCTGTACATCGGCTTTTTCCACACCGGGGCCTACCAGGAGAGCCTGAGCGGCTACGGCGGCGTCAAGCACTGCCTGATCCCGGCGCCCCAGCACGTCATCCTCGACCGCACCGCCGACGGCACGCTCACCGACACCGTGTTTGCCCCCGCGCAGGACGCGGCCAGCATGATGCGCATCCTGGGCTACGCCTCGTAGGGCGGGGGCGTACGAAAGCCTGCATTTTTCCGTTTGAAGCGCAAGGGCCGTCGGGTCGGGCGTAGTATCTTTGGCCCAACCCCCGTTCCGCCTCCACCCCCTTTTGTATTATCTTATGAAAAAGCTTATTCTTCTGGCGGCCGGCGCCGCGGCCTTCGGCCTAGGCTCGTGCAGCAAGGCCAAGTGCCCCGCCTACACCAGCACCAAGGCCGCCAACCGCGTGGCTTCGCCCGTTACGGCCAGCGCCGCAACGCCCGCCGCCCGCCAGTAGGGCCCCGGGCCCGCCCGAAAAGGCCGGTTCCCCGCGCGGGGAACCGGCCTTTTCGCGTTCCGGCGTTTTAGCATGATTACCATACCGGGCGCTACGGGCCCAGGATGATATCGGCGGCGGCGGCCAAATCGGCGGCGTGGGGGCCCCCGGCCACGGCTTCGGTGTGGCCCACGAGGACGCCGCGCACGCCCAGCCGGGCCCCGGCTTGCAGGTCGCGCAGGCGGTCGCCCACGATCCAGCACTGGGCCGGGTCGAGGCCGAAGCGGGCGGCGGCCTTTTCGAGCATGCCCGAATCGGGCTTGCGGAAGATGGATTCGCTCGCGCTCGGGTGGCTGTCGCTGAAGTAGAGCGCGTCCAGGGCGTGGCCGCAGGCGGCTTGCAGCTTGGCGTGGCAGGCGAGCACGTCGGCGGCGGTGTAAAGCTTTTTGGCGATGCCGGCCTGGTTGGTGACGACGATCAGAAAATAGCCGGCGGCCTTGAGGCGGGCCAGGGCCCCGGGCACGCCGGGGCTGACGACGAACCGCTCGGGCTGCCACACGTAGTCGCCGGTTTCGTCATTTAATACCCCGTCGCGGTCGAGGAAAATTGCTTTGTTGGGGCCGTTCATGGGGCAAAGCTACGGGCGGGGCCCGACCTTTGCCGGATGAAAACAGCCATCATCGGCGGGGGCCTGGCCGGCCTCACCTGCGCGTGGTACTTGCAGCAGGCCGGGGCGGCCTACGACCTGTTCGAGGCCGACGCCCGGCCCGGCGGCAACCTGCTGAGCCTGAATTTGCCGGAAGGCTACCTGCTCGAAGCCGGGCCCAACTCGCTGCAATTGAGCCCCGAGCTGGCGGAATTATTTGACGAGCTGGGCCTGGCCGACCAGGTGCAGGACACCGCCGCCGTGGGCCAGCGCCGCTACGTGCTGCGCGGCGGGCGCTACCGCGAGCTGCCGGGCTCGCCGCCCGCGCTGCTGCGCAGCGGCTTTTTCAGCCTGCGCGCCAAGTGGCGGCTGCTGCGCGAGCTGCTGACGCCCGCCGCGCGCCCCAACCCCGACGAAACCGTGGCCGAGTTTTTCACCCGGCGCTTCGGGCCCGAAATCGTGGACTACGCCGTCAGTCCCTTCGTGGCGGGCATCTACGCCGGCGACCCGGCCCAGCTGCTGCTGCGCCACACCTTTCCGCAGCTCGCGGCCCTGGAGCAGCAGCACGGCTCGGTGCTGCGCGGGCTCATCAAGTCCGGCACCGGCACGGGGCGGCGGCGCGTCGTCACGCTCCGGAACGGTGTGCAGGCCCTCACCGACGCGCTGGCCGCCCGCCTCGCGCACTGCCACCCGGGGGCCCCCGTGAGCGGCCTGGCCCGGGCCGCCGACGGCACTTACACCCTGCGCGCCGCCGGCGCCGAGCAGGGCCCCTACACCCACCTGGTGCTCGCCCTGCCCGCCTACGCCGCCGCGCCGCTGCTGGCGGGGCTGTTCCAGCGGGCCGGCGCGGCGCTGGCGGCCGTGCGCTACCCGGCCATGGCCGTGGTGTACTCGGCCTACGACCGGGCCGCCGTGGCCCACCCGCTGCGCGGCTTCGGGGCCCTGCACCCCAAGGCCGAGGGGGCCTACGCCGCCGGCTCGCTCTGGACCAGCAGCCTCTACCCGGGCCGGGTGCCGGCGGGGCAGGTGCTGTTCACCACCTTCGTGGGCGGGGCCCAGCACGAGGCAGCGGCGGCCCAGCCCGAGGCCGCTCAGCTGGCCGCCGTGCACGCCGAGCTGGCCCGGTACTACGGCATCAGCGGGGGCCCCCGGTGGCAGGGGCGCCACTTTTGGCCGCGCAGCATTCCGCAGTTCGACGCGGCCCTGGGGCCGGCCCGGGCGGCGGTGGAGGCGCTGCGGGCCGACAACATCGTGGCCGTGGCCAACTGGCAGGCCGGCGTGGGCGTGCCCGACATCGTGCGCCACGCCCGCGGCACGGCCCGGGCCCTGGCCGCCGGGGCGTGAGCGACTTTTACCTTCTTACATCACCCGGGCTCTATATTTGCCGCTTATGAACGACGGCCTCGTCTTAATCCCTACGTACAACGAGCGCGAAAATGCGGAGCTGATCGTTCGCAAAGTCCTTTCCTTGCCCCACGCCTTCGACGTGCTGATCATCGACGACGGCTCGCCCGACGGCACGGGGGCCGTGGTGCGGCGCTTGCAGGCCGAGTTTTCGGGCCGCTTGTTCCTCGAAGAGCGCGCTGGCAAGCAGGGGCTGGGCACGGCCTACATCCACGGCTTTCGCTGGGCCCTGGCGCACGGCTACGGCTATGTGTTTGAGATGGACGCCGATTTTTCGCACAACCCCGACGACCTGCTGCGCCTCTACGACGCCTGCGCCCGCGACGGCTACGACCTGGCCATCGGCTCGCGCTACATCCAGGGTGTGAACGTGGTGAACTGGCCCATAGAACGGGTGCTCATGTCGTACTACGCCTCGTGGTACGTGCGCTTCATCACGCGCATGCCCATCCGCGACGCCACCGCCGGCTTCAAGTGCTACACGGCGCGCGTGCTGCGGGCCGTCGACCTCGACCACATCCGCTTCGTGGGCTACGCTTTTCAAATCGAGATGAAGTGGCGCGCCTACCAGCTCGGCTTCCGCATCAAAGAAGTACCCATCATCTTCACCGACCGCACCCGCGGCACCTCCAAAATGTCGAAGGGCATCTTCAAAGAAGCTTTTTTCGGGGTGTTGCAGATGCGGCTCAACAGCTGGCTGCACCCGGTGGTGGCGAAGGCCGCGCGCAGCGAGCAGTAGGTCGTCATGCTCCACCGCGTTCGGCAGGACGGCATGGCGGCCGTGTTTCCAGCCGTTAATATTTACTGCTGACTACCCTACTGCTTGGGGCCTTCGGCCGGCGCGGCGGGCGCTTCCGACGACTTGGCGGTATTCAGCAAGTCGATCAGGTTGATGGATTCGAACTGGCTGCTGTCGGCCGGCGACACGGTGCGGGTCGTGTCGCGGGCCGTCACGATGTAGCTGCGGGCGGGGCCGTTGAGGTTCACGCTGTAGGCCAGGTTGTCGCGGTCGCCCTGCGAAATCAAGCCCTTGTTGGCCATAATATCGGCAATCAGCTTGAAGAAGTAGCGCGTGCTCGAGCGCAGGCTGCCGTAGCTGTTGAACGAGTAGCGGTAGTACTTGGGCTTGGGGATGATGCTGGCCAGGTAGAGGCTCTCGGGCAGGTTCAGCTCGCTCGGGCGCTTGCCGTAGTAGAACAGGGCGGCTTCCTTCACGCCGTACACGCCGCGCTTGCCGCTGGGCCAGCGGTACTTGCTGGGGCCCCACTCGATGATGTTCAGGTACACCTCGAACAGGCGCTGCTTGCTCACGAGGCGGGTGTTTTCGATGAGCCACACGATGAGCATCTCCTCGGCCTTGCGGCCCACGGTTTTCTGGCGGTTCAGGAACACGTTTTTCACCAGCTGCATGCTCAAGGTGCTGCCGCCGCGGGCAAAGCGCTTCTCCTTGATGTCCTGGATGGCGGCGTTCACGAAGGCTTTTTCCATGAAGCCGCGGTGGGTGAGGAAGCGCGGGTCTTCGGCCGTCATGATGGCCGATTTGAGGTAGCCGGCCACGTCCTCGTAGCGCGTGAAGTTGGGGTTCGAGGGCCCCACCGGAAAGGTGCGCAGCGAGTCGCCGCGGTCGTTGTAGGCGGTGTAGGCGAAGTCGCCGTTGAGCTTGCCCAGGTCTTCGGCCCCGAAGCGGGTGAGGCGAAAATTCTTGCTCGGCTGCAACGATGAATCCAAGTGCAGGCTGTCCACGCGCGCCAAATCCACGTCGGCCCTGAGGTGGTAGGCCAGCGTGCCCGTGCCCTGGGTGCCGGCCACCACGTCGAACATGCCCTCGGGCAGCGAGTTAAAAAAGGCGGTGGTGGGGGCCGCGTCGGAGTCGATGCGCAGGCGCACGGCCAGCTTGGGCTTCAGGCGCACGGCAATTTCGGGGTGAAACACCAGGTCGTTGAGCACCACGCGCGAGCCCGGCTCCAGGGCCACCGTGGCGCGGCCGAGCGTGGCCACGAAGTCGAGCTGCCCGCGGTGCACCACAATTTCTTCCGAGCCCAGGCGGGGCTGGTAGAGGCTGAAGTTGCGGGCCGCCAGCGAGCCGCGCACCGTGAGCTTGCCGCCGGTGTCGTCGTCGGCGAAATCCTTGCCCGTCAGGCGCACCAGCACGGTGTCGAAGCTCACCAGGGCCCCGAAGCGGCGCGGCACGTAGGGCAGCTGCACCGAGCCGCCCACCCCGAACACGCGCGCGGTGAGGGCGTAGTCGCCGGCCTCGATGTGCCCGTCGATGCCCAGCTCGTTCACCACCGAATCGATGCTGGCCGTGAGGCGCCCGCGGATGTTGCCGTCCTCGATTTTCAGGCGCGGCATCGTGAGCAGGGCCCGGTGGCGCGGGCTGTCGTAGCGCACCACAAAGTCCTGGAAGTCGGCCTCGCCGGGCACGTTGCCGAAGCCGGCTTCGAGCACCTGGTTGATCAGCAGGCCGTAGTTGCGGCCCTGCGAGACGTCGCGGGGGGCGTCGGCGGGCTTCTTTTTATTCAGGAGAAAGCCAAAATTGTCGGCCGAAACCGTTTTGTGGGCCGTGAGGCGGGCGTGCTGGATTTGCAAATCTGAAAACACGGGCCGCCCCGCAAACAGCGAGCGCACGCTCAGGCTGGCCAGCAGGCGGCGGGCGGTGAGCAGCGTGTCGGCGGGGCGGGCGGTGGGCACCACGCTCATGCCCGTTATTTCCACCGTGTTCAGGTCCGTGAACCGGGCGGGGCCCAGGGCCAGCACCACGGGGTACTTGCGTTCCACGCGGGCCTTGATTTCGCGCAGCGCGTAGGCCAGCAGCTGCTGGCGCTTCCATTGAAAAATGCCGAAAGCCAGCAGCAACAGCACCGCAAGGGCGCCCGCTACGCCAAAAAGAATGCGTTTTGTGGAAGGGGAAATGCGCACTGAGCAGGAAAAAGGGTTCGGGTAGTCGGGGCCAAAGGTAGGTAAAACGCAGGGCCCCCGGTGCGGGTTCGGGCGCGGCGGCCGGGCCGCTGCCGGCCGGGGGCCCTACTTTTGCGCCATGCTTTCGCCCCTCACCGCCCTTTCGCCCCTCGACGGGCGCTACCACCGCACCAGCGCCGCGCTGGCCCCCTACTTCTCCGAGCTGGCCCTGATGCGCTACCGCGTGCGGGTCGAGGTGGAGTACTTCATTGCCCTGGCCACGCTGCCGCTGCCCCAGCTGCGCGGCGTCGACCCCGCCGTTTTTCCGGCCCTGCGCCGCCTCTACGAAGAATTTGGCGAAGCCGGGGCCCTCGCCATCAAGGCCCACGAGGCCGTGACCAACCACGACGTGAAAGCCGTGGAGTACTTCCTGCGCGACGAGTTTGCCCGGCTCGGCCTGGGGGCCTTCCTCGAATTCATCCACTTCGGCCTCACCTCGCAGGACGTCAACAACACCGCCATCCCGCTCAGCCTGAAAGAAGCCGTGGCCGACGTGCTGCGCCCCGCCCTGGCGCAGGTGCGCGGCCACCTGGCCGAGCGGGCCGCCGCCTGGGCCGCCGTGCCCATGCTGGCCCGCACCCACGGCCAGCCCGCCTCCCCCACCCGCCTGGGCAAGGAAATCGAGGTGTTCGGGGCCCGGCTCGACGGCCAGCTGGCGCTGCTGGCCCAGGTGCCCTACGCCGCCAAGTTCGGCGGGGCCACGGGCGGCTTCAACGCCCACTTCGCGGCCTACCCGGGCACCGACTGGCACGGCTTTGCCCGGCGGTTTGTGGAGGAAACCCTGGGGCTGACCCGCACCTTTCCCACCACCCAAATCGAGCCCTACGATAATTTGGCGGCCTTCTGCGACGGCCTCAAGCGCATCAACACCATTCTGATTGACTTGTGCCGCGACGTGTGGCAGTACATTGCGATGGGCTACTTCCGGCAAACGGTGAAGGCCGGCGAGGTGGGCTCGTCGGCCATGCCGCACAAGGTGAACCCCATCGATTTCGAGAACGCCGAAGGCAACCTGGGCCTGGCCAACGCCGTGCTCGAACACTTCGCCGCCAAGCTGCCGATTTCCCGGCTCCAGCGCGACCTGACCGACTCGACGGTGCTGCGCAACCTGGGCGTGCCGCTGGGCCACGTGCTCATCGCCCTCGCCTCGCTCCAGCGCGGCCTCGGCAAGCTGGCCCTCGACGAAGCCGCCCTGGCCCGCGACCTCGACGCCAACTGGGCCGTGGTGGCCGAGGGCATCCAAACCATTCTGCGCCGCGAAAACTACCCCGACCCTTACTCCGCCCTCAAGCACCTCACGCGCACCGGCGAAGCCATTTCGGCCGCCACCATCGCCCGCTTCGTCGAGGAGCTGGCCGTGCCCGAAGCCGTGAAAGCCGAGCTGCGGGCCCTCACCCCGGCCACCTACGTGGGCCGCTGAGGGCCGCGCCGCGGCCCGGGGCCCAAGGAGTTGCTTGCGTTAATTTCTCGGTGCATCTGCACGGGGTAGCGTCAGCCCAGGGGCCGCGGCCGGCGCCTCGCCCAGCAGGCGGCCGATGCCCGCGGCCTCGAAATTCAGCACGGCCAGGCGCAGCGCCAGCAGCGCCGCCGGGCCGGCCTCGGTCTCCAAATCCAGGGCGGCCTGGCGCTCCAGGTAGTCGAACGTGATTTGGACCGCCTTGTCCGAGGGCGGCAGCGTGGCCCGCAGGCCCGGCAGCACCTGTTGGCGCAGCCGCGCCTGGGCCAGGCGGGTTTGTTTGCGGGCCAGCTGGTCGCGCACCGCTTGGGCTTGCAGGGCCAGGCCCCGCCGGCGCAGGTCCAGGTCCCACCGCTCGTCGCTTGAGAACAGCGGCGGCGCGGGCGCGGACGGTTCCGGCGCTGGGGGCGGGCCGGCGGCGGGGCCATCGGGGGCGGGAGCCGGTTCCAGGGCCTCGTGCAACCGCTGGGCCCGGGCCCGGGCTTCCAGCGGTAGGCCCCGGGACCCGCTCTGGGCCATGCTCAGCAGCGCCCGCGACACGCCCAGCACATCGGCCAGCTCCTGCTGCGTGAGGCCAAAATGCGCCTGAATGCGCTGAAAAGAGCCATAAGAAGCGCGGGGGCCGCGCTGGTGGGAAAATTTTTGCACGGGCGGGGCAGTAGCGTTACCCAAAAGTAAAGCACAAGTTTGTGGCAAGTTGCCAGCTAGCCAGGCAACACGCCACAAAAATGGTGGCAACTTGTGGTGTTGCAAAAAATATTGCCACCACGGCACTTGCCACAACCCCGCCGGGGCCCCATGCGGGGAGGCTGCGGCCGGCGGCTATTACTTTTACCGCTTCGTTTACTTCTTCTGCCCGTGCCCGAGCTCCTCCACGACGTCCCCGTTCGCCCCGATTGCCGCCATTTCCGCGGCGACCTGCCCTGCCGCCCCAACAAAGAGCACGGCTACGTGTGCGGCGACTGCCCGGTGTACGAGCCCGTGGCCAAGCGCATCCTGCTCATCAAGCTCGGGGCCATCGGCGACGTGATCCGGACCACGCCGCTGCTGCGGCGGCTGCGGCACGAGCACCCGGGCTGCTTCATCACCTGGCTCACGCTCACGCCGGCCATCCTGCCCCAACGCGAGGTGGACGAGATCCTGAAATTCGACTACGCCAGCGCCTTGCAGCTCCAGGCCCGCCGCTTCGACATCGCCATCAACCTCGACAAAGAAAAGGAGGCCTGCGCCCTGCTGCTGAACGCCCGGGCCGACGCCAAATTTGGCTACACGCTGCGCGAATACGACGGCGTGCCCTGGCCCGTGAACGAGCGCGCCGACCACAAGTTCCTCACCGGCGTGTTCGACCAGCTCAGCCTGGCCAACACCAAGCCCTACGTGCAGGAAATATTCGAGCTCTGCGGCTTCGACTTTCGGGGCGAAGAATACGTGTTCGACGCCCACGACGACCGGGGCTACGCCTGGCCCGCGCTGCCGCCGGCCCACGCCGGCCCCCGCATCGGCCTGAACACCGGCTGCGGCGACCGCTGGACCACCCGCCTCTGGAGCGACGGGAAGTGGCGCGCGCTCATTGCCGGCCTGCAAGCCGCCGGCTACGCCCCGGTGCTGCTCGGCGGCGAGGCCGAGCACCCGCGCAACCTGGCGCTGCAAGCCGCCACCGGGGCCGCCTACCTCGGCACCTTCCCCCTGCCCCAGTTCATCAACCTGGTGCACCAGCTCGACGGCGTCGTGACGCAGGTGACCATGGCCATGCACATCAGCATCGCCCTGCGCAAGCCCACGGTGTTGATGAACAACATCTTCAACCCCCACGAATTCGACCTCTACGGCCGCGGCCAGCTCGTGGGGCCCGACAAGCAGTGCGTGTGCTTCTACCGCGGCACCTGCCGCCTGGGCACGAGCTGCATGGAAGACTTGCCGGCCGAAAAAGTGCTGGCCGCCGTGCTGGCCAGCGTGCCGCGGTAGCGCCCCTACCGCCCCGCCACTTCCTTGAGGGCCCCCACCAGGGCGGGCCACGAAAACTGCTTTTTCTGCTCCCGCACACCGGCCGCAAATTTTTCTTCGCGTTTGTTGGCATAAAAATCCACCACCGCGTCGGCGATGGCGGCGGGCGCGGGCGGCACCGCGTAGCCCACCACCCCGGCCGGAATCAATTCGGCCAGGCCGCCCACGTCGGTCACCAGCATGGGCCGCTCGAAGTGATACGCTATTTGCGAGACGCCGCTTTGGGTGGCATTTTTGTAGGGTTGCACAATTAAATCGGCGGCGCAGAAATAATCGGCCACGGCTTCGTTCGGAATAAAATCCGTGGCCCGAATAATTCTTTCTTCTAATTGGTAGCGCTGAATTAACGCCTCGTACGGCGCGGCGTCTTCGTAGAATTCGCCCGCAATAATTAATTTAATGGGCAGCGCCGCCACCCGCGCATCGGCGAAGGCTTCGAGCAAAATATCCAGCCCCTTGTACGCCCGAATAAAGCCGAAAAACAATAAATAGCCGACGCCGGCCGGCAATTGCAGCGCCGCCAACGCGTCGGCTTTGGGCCGGATGGGCCCAAAATTATCGTAGAGCGGGTGCGGCCGGTACAGCGCCGGCCGGCCCCCGAAGCCGAGGCGCTGCAAATCGGCGAGCACGCTGCGGCTCATGGTCACGAACCCGTCGCAGGCGCGCAGGAAATAGCGCGTCAGGGGGCCGTCGCCGGGCCGTTTCTCGTGCGGAATCACGTTGTCGGTGATGGCCACCACGCGGGTGTGGCCGTTGCCGCGCACCAGCCGCGCCACCGTGCCCAGCGCCGGCCCCATAAACGGCAGCCAGAACCGGAACACCACCAAATCGGGCCGCTCGCGCCGCAGCCGCCGCCCCACCGCGAGCCACGACCACGGGTTCACCGAGTTTAAGCTGACTTCAATGGCCAGGTCCGGGGGCCCGGCCTCGGTGCTGAACTGGGTTTGGCCCGGAAACAGAAAGTTCGGGTATTGCAGCGAGAACGTGACGAGCCGCACCT
>JANXOE010000038.1 GCA_025353745.1 Hymenobacter sp. | reverse complement strand
CTCGACCGCCCGCCGCTTGCCGGCCGGCCCTCGTGCCCCCGGCGCGGGGGCCCCCGCCGACAGCGCGGCGGGCCGCCCGGCCCTCGTGCCCGGGGCCGGCACCCCGGCCGGCCTGCCAGCCGCGCCCGACCCCGGCCAGGCCCCCGCTCCGACTCCGGGGGCCCCCGGCCCCGGCCGCGGCCGGGGCCGAATAGGCACGCCGATGGGCACGCCGATGGGCACGCCGTCGCCGGGCACCACCTCGCCGGGCGGCATCACGCCAGCGGGCAGCCCCGGCGGCCGGCCGTAGCGGGCAGCGCCGCGAGCGGGGCGCAACCGGGCCCGTAGCCCCGGCCCGGGGGCTGGTAGGGCCGGCCTTCTTTCCTGTAGAGCCAGCCTCTGCACCCGTAGGGCCGGCCTCCGTTCCCGTAGGCGCAGCAGTTGTTCCCGTAGGCCCGTCCACAGCACCAGTAGGCCCGTCCACCGTGCCAGTAGGCTCATCCAAAGCATTTTTTTGGCCTACCGTTGCACTTTGTTGGGTTTTGGGGAGGATTGGGGGATTTGCGGCGGGGCGGTGGCGGCGGTAGTTCGGGCGGGGCCGTAACCCAAGGCGGCCCTACTTTTGCAGGGCCCCCGCTGGTTATGCTTCCATCCCGCTTCCCGTCGCCCCCCGTTGTGCCCGAGGGCGGCGACGCGCAGTTTTTGCGCCGCCTGCGGCCCTCGCGGCTGGTGCTGCCGGTGCTGCTGGGGCTGGCGGTGGTGGCGTTCATGTTCCGCCACGTGCCCCTGGCCGAGCTGGGGCCCTTGCTGCACGCCAACTGGTACTGGCTGGCCGCGACGCTGCTGGTGCTGGCCGCCCGCGACCTGGGCTACGTCTACCGCATCCGCCACATCGCCGAGCAGGAGCTGACCTACCGGCAGGCGCTGGACGTGATCATGATTTGGGAATTTGCTTCCTGCGTGCTGCCTTCGGGGCAGGGCGGCACGGGCGCGGCGCCGTTCATCCTCAACAAAGAGGGCATTCCGCTGGGCAAGGCCCTGGCCTACGTGATGGTGACGGCCCTGCTCGACAACCTCTACTACGTGCTGATGGTGCCGCTGGTGGTGGCCGTCGCCGGGGCCGGCCTCTACCCGCACGAGGCGTTGCAAACCAAGTTCGTGGCCTCGCTGCAAGTGGCCTTCGTGGTGAGCTACTGCCTCGTGACGGCCTACTCGGGGCTGATGCTCTACGCCATTTTCGTGAACCCGCGCTCGGTGCGGCGGCTGCTGGTGCGGCTCTTTTCGGTGCGCGGGCTGCGGCGCTGGCGGCGGGCGGCCTACTGCCACGGGCAGGAGCTGGTGCTGGCCTCGGCGCAGCTCTGCCACAACGGCTGGCGCTACTGGTGGCGGGCGGCGGTGAGCACGGCCTTCGTGTGGACGGCCCGCTACGCCATCATCGGCTGCCTCATCGCGGCCTTCGTGCCGATGCATTCGGGCACGTTCCTGTTCATTTTTGCCCGCAACATCACCTACAAAGTCATCCTGCTGGTGGCCATCACGCCGGGCGGGGCGGGCATCGCGGAGGGGGCCTTCCCCACGTTTTTCGGCAAGTTCATCGGCTCGGTGGCCCTCACCAGCTTCCTGGTGCTGCTCTACCGGGTCGTGACGTACTACCTCTACCTGGTGCTGGGCAGCCTGTTTTTGCCGCGCTGGGTGGCGCGCATCTTCGGCCGGCCGTCCTCGCCCGAGTAGCGGGGCCGTCCGCGGGCGTACCCGAAAACCACCTTACGGCTTCGTGGCCGGGGCGGCGGGGGCCCCGCCGGGCCGCTGGAAACCGTTCCAGAATTCGGGGCGGTACGGCGGGTCGGGGCGGCCGCCGCCGGCCGCCGGCGCGGCGGGGGCCGGGGCCCCGGCCGGCAGCGGCCGGAAGTATTGCTCGCAGCTGCTTTGGTAGTAGAACGGGGCGCGGCCCGGCGTGCGGCCCGCGCTCAGGGCCTGGCCCACGCTGCGGCGGGCGAAGTAATGGCCGGCTTCGCCCCGGGCGTACTCCACAACGTGGGCGGTGCGGCCGGCGGTGAGCACCGGCGGCGGCAGGGCCCCCGGACCGTGTTTGCGCCCGGAGCTTTTGCGCGCCCCGGCGTTGAAGCGGGCGGTGTCGGCCTGCCACAGCGCCTCGTAGCGCAGCACGGCGAAGTCGCGCGCCTGCACCAGCAGGCGGCCCTGGTAGCCGCCCATCAGGTCTGCGCCCGTGGTGCGGCGGTCGGCGCGCCGGGCGCGGAAGCTCAGCACGTACACCGCGTCGGGGCCCTGGCCGCGCACGCTGTCGAGGCGCAGGTCGAAGCGGCGCAGGTTGCGGGCCGCAAAGAGCGGCGAAACCCGCACCGGGTCGGCCGAAGCGGCGGTGAGGCCCGGCGCGGGGCCGGCCAGCGCGGCGGCCGTCGGCCGGGGGCCCTGCTGCGCCAACATGTGCCGCTGTTCCACTTCTTCCGTTGCCCCGTTCTTGCCGCCGGCCGGGCCCCGCAGCCGGCCCACGGTTTCGGCCGCGTAGCGCAGTGTGTCGAAGTTGCTGAAGCGGCGGAGCGCGTACACTTCGGCGGCGTAGTTTGGCGGCCCGCAGTTGGCCGGCAGGGCGTGGATGACGCTTTTCAGGATGGCCACCGGGTCGGGCGGAGCGGGGCGGGCCCCGGCGAGGGCGAAGGCGGCGGGGGCGAGCAGCACGGTCAGCTCGTCGTTGCCGCGCGGCGACTGCACCGTGGCCGCCGCGTAGCCCGCGCTGCTCACTTGCAGCGCCGTGGGCCCCGGCAGCGGCAGCGCGAAGCGGCCCTGGGCGTCGGCCACCGTGCCCCGGCCCAGGAGGCCGGGCAGCAGCACCGCCGCGTAGGGCACCGCCGCCCGGCTGCGCTGGTCGAGCACCTGGCCGCGCACCGTGCGCACCCCCGACACGTCGAGGGCCGCCGGGGCCCCGTGCACCGTGGGGCCCCCGCGGCCGGGGGCGGGGTTGAGCGAGCCGGGCGGCGGGGTGCGGGCGGCGGCGGTATCGGCCGGGGCGCCGGGCGCGGCCGGGTGCGGCGGCTCTACGGCCCGCAGGAACAGGAAGCCGTCCACTGCTTCGCTCCAGGGCCCGGCCAGCGGCTTGTAGTCGAAGGCGTAGGTGGTGAGCTGCAAGCCCGGGGCGTCGTGCTTCAGGCTCACAAACGCGTAGGGCGCGTTCAAATCCAGCAGGTCGGCTTCGAGGGTGCCGGGGGCCCCGTGGGCGCCGCCGCCGGCCAGCGTCCCCAAAATGTAGACCTGGTTGGGCCCCAGGGCCGCCTTCACCGCCTGGCCCATGGGCTGGTAGGCGCGCAGCTCTTCGGTGCCGAGCACCGCCACGCGGTTGGCGAAGTGCGGCAGCCCCCCCCAGCAGATGATTTTTTCGGTGGGGTGCTGGCGCAGGTACCAGAGCAGGTTGTCGGCCATTTGGGCGTCGCGCGGGTTGGCGTCGGCGGCCCCGGGCGCGGCGGCGGGGGCGCGGGCGGCGTAGTCGCGGGCCAGGGCCCCGAGGCTGCGCAGGCACTGCTGCCAGAACACGGCTTCGGTGCGGCGGGCGGCGGCGGGGGCGGCGGCGGCCTTGCGCAGCAGCCGGTCGGCCGGGGCCAGCGCGGCTTCGAACTCGGCCAGGGTGTGGGCGGGGGGGAAGGCAAAATGCCCGGCCATGTAGCCCACCACGTCGCCCAGCAAGTCGTAATCGACGGCGTCGGCGCCTTTTTCGGGTTCGAGGAAATCGTCGAGGTCGTCGGCCAGGTCGTCGCTGTAGCCGCCGCTCAGCTGCGGGTCGAAGCCCATCACGCGCAGGCCGTCGGGGCCCACCAGCGCTTCCGCGGCCCCGAACTCCTGGGCGCCCGTCCACACCGGAAACACGCTGCTCTCCAGGTTTTTGGCCACCGACTTGCCGGCCGCGATGCCCTGCTGGGCCTTGTGCAGCTCAAAGAAGCCGCTTTCCAGCGCCAGGGTGGTGAAGCCCATGCGCTGCTGCAAGAACGCCGCCAGCCGGGCCTTGGCCGCCAGCACGTTGCCCTCGCCGTGGGTGGGTTCGCCGAGGAACACCACCCGCGCCCCGCCGATTTCCGCCCGCAAAAACTCCAGCTCGGCAAACGAGGTGTCGGCCGGGCTCACGCTGCGCAGCGCACGGGCCGGCACCGGCCGCGGCGCGGGGGCCGCCGGCTGGGCCAGGGCCCCCGCGGCGGCCCCCGCGCCCACCACCCACAGCAGCAATAATCGAAACCAGGCCATTTTTTAAGCGAAAGATCAAATAATAACGCGGCAAAATGCCGCCGCAAAGAAACCCTTTCCGCGCCATTCCGCCGCCCCGGCCGGCCACAAAAAAGCCCCGCGCCGGGTCGGGCGCGGGGCTTTGGAAAACGGGGCAGGGCCCCGGCTTATTGCTTTTCCAGCATCAGCTTGGCGCCGCTGGTGCCCACCAGGGTCAACTTGTCCTCGGTGAGGGTTTCTACCGCGAACTGGTTGCCGGCGGCGGTGGCCCCGGCCGGCGTCATGGTGATGGTTTTACCGGCCTGGTCGAAGGTATACTTGCCCGACACGGATTCGGTGGGGCTGGTCATGGTGTAGTTGCCGTTGGCAAAAATGCGCAGCTCCTCCTGCTTTTGCTCGCTGGTTTGCTTCACTTTATCGCCGGCAGAGCTGGTTTCTTTGGTGGTTTTCCACACCTTGCTGTCGGTGCCGTAGAGCATGTTCACGGCTTCCACCTTGCCTTTGTCGTTGCCGCAGGCCACCACAAACAGCGAGAGCAGCAGCGCGAAGCCGGCGAGGAAAGTACGGGCGGCCAGTTGGGAGTTTTTCATGAAAGAGCAGAATGAGAGGGTGATGACGGGCGCCGGCACTTGCCGGCCGTCCTGCTTACGCGGCGGCAATTAAATGGTTTATGCGGCAACCCGCGTGCCGGCCCGCCGTACAAGGGCGCAACCGCCGGCCCCCCGGGCCGCGCGGGTTTTCCTTCACCAAAAATTCTCTCCGCGCTATGGGCCTGATGGATTTCCTCAACAACGAAGGCGACAAAAAGCCCGTTGAAACGCCGCAGCCCGCCGGGGCCGACGCCACGTTTGGCAGCACCGACGCCAACACCTACACCGTGGTCAGCGGCGACTCCCTTTCCAAAATTGCCAAGAACCACTACGGCGACGCCGCCAAGTGGCACCAATTGTACGAGGCCAACAAAGACCTTATCGGCAGCAACCCCGACCTCATCGAAGTGGGCCAGGTGTTGACCCTACCTAGTCTCTAGGTACTTTTTTGCAGAAAAAAGGCACGAAAAGCCCGGACCCCTGGTCCGGGCTTTTTTGTGGGCGGCGAACAAAATAGTTGCGCCGGCAAAAATTTCGCTTCTATATTTGTCGTTACCAACCCGGTACGCTCCCGCTCGCGGCGGTCCAGCGTTTCATTTTATACAGAAGCGGCGAGAGACTAGGCTCTGCGACCCGCTGGCAACCTTCGACCGCGCGAAAGGTGCCACGTCCTACCCCTCGGCTCCGGCCGCTGCGGGAAATATGAACGGCGTGCCATGACCCACTCTCCTGCCTTCCCTTCGACCCTTCCCGCCCAGCCGGCCGCGCCGGCCCTGGGCTTTTTGGCGTTGGCCACTCGCATGCGAATGCGCTGTTGGGGCCCGTGTTGTTGCGGCTAGGCTGATGCTGCGGGCGTGGCCCGCCATTTCCTGTTAGTGGGTTGTTGGGTGGCGGCCGCGCCGCGCCCGTCCGCCGAGCGCCTTTCCCGAGGCCGCTGGGCCCCACCGCAACGGCACGGGCTTCCCCCGATTTCCGGCGCTGCCTGCGGGCCGCCGGGGCCTTTCCGCTCTCCCCCAAAGTCTTACGGTTTTCACCCCTTCCTTTTTATGTCTGCACAACCCCTGCACTTCGAAACCCTGCAGCTCCACGCCGGCCAGCAGCCCGACCCCACCACCGGCTCGCGCGCCGTGCCCATCCACCAAACCACCAGCTACGTGTTCAAGAGCGCGGAGCACGGGGCCAACTTGTTTGCCCTGAAGGAGTTCGGCAACATTTACACCCGCCTGATGAACCCCACCACCGACGTGTTCGAGCAGCGCATTGCGGCGCTCGAAGGCGGCGTGGCGGCCCTGGCCGTGGCCTCGGGCCAGGCGGCCCAGTTCATCGCCCTGAACAACATCCTCAAGCCCGGCGACAACCTCGTGGCCAGCTCCTTCCTCTACGGGGGCACCTACAACCAGTTCAAGGTGGCGTTCAAGCGCCTGGGCATCGAGGCGCGCTTCGTGGACGGCGACGCCGCCGACGGCTTCGAGGCGCTCATCGACGAAAACACCAAGGCCCTGTACGTGGAAACCATTGGCAATCCCAGCTACAGCGTGCCTGATTTTGAGCGCATTGCGGCCGTGGCCAAGAAGCACGACATTCCGCTGGTGGTGGACAACACGTTTGGGGCCGGCGGCTACCTGTTCCGGCCCCTGGAGCACGGGGCCAGCATCGTGGTGGAATCGGCCACGAAGTGGATCGGCGGCCACGGCACGAGCATCGGCGGCGTGATCGTGGACGGCGGCACCTACGACTTCGGCAACGGCAAGTACCCGCAGTTCACCGAGCCCAGCGAGGGCTACCACGGGCTGGTGTTCAACGACGTGTTCGGCAAAGGGGGGCCCTTCGGCAACATCGCCTTCATCATCCGCGCCCGGGTGGAGGGCCTGCGCGACTTCGGCCCCGCCATCAGCCCTTTCAACTCGTTTCTGTTGCTGCAAGGCCTCGAAACGCTGAGCCTGCGCGTGGAGCGCACCGTGGAAAACGCCCTGAAAGTGGCCCAGTGGCTGGAGCAGCGGCCCGAAGTGGCCCACGTGAGCTACCCCGGCCTGGCCAGCAGCCCCCACCACGCCACGGCGGCCAAGTACCTCAAGCGCGGCTTCGGCGGGGTGCTGTCCTTCACGCTGCACGGCAGCAAGGAAACCGCCACCGCCGTCATCGACAACCTCAAGCTCATCAGCCACCTGGCCAACGTGGGCGATTCCAAAACCCTCATCATCCAGCCCTCGGCCACCACGCACCAGCAGTTGAGCGACGAGGAGCAACGCATCGCCGGCGTGACGCCGACCTCGCTGCGCCTGTCGGTGGGCATCGAGCACTTCGACGACATCGTCGGCGACCTGGCGCAGGCGTTGGACGCCGCCACGCTGGCCGCCCCGAAAGGCGACGCCAACACCAACGAAACCATTGCCGAGCCCCAGCCCGAGCACGCCCAACCGCTGGAAGTGTAGTTTTTAACGCTGGGTTGTTGATTGCTTCTGGCCGCCGTGCCCATGCGGCGGCCAGGACCAACCAACAACCCAGCACTTTCGATATAGCCCACGATATGAGCCTACAGCACACGTTTCAATTGCCCGACCCGTTTCCGCTCGAGAGCGGGGCCGTGCTGGCCGGCGGCCAGGTGGCCTACCGCACCTGGGGCCGGCTCAACGCGGCCCGCGACAACGCGGTGTGGGTGTGCCACGCCCTGACGGCCAACGCCGACGTGCTGGAGTGGTGGCCGGGGCTGTTCGGGCCGGGCTGCTTTTTCGATCCGGCCGACTGGTTCATCGTGTGCGCCAACGTGTTGGGCTCGTGCTACGGCAGCACCAGTCCGCTCAGCCCCGACCCGGCCACCGGGCGGCCGCGCTACCAGGCGTTTCCGCTGCTCACCGTCCGCGACCTGGCCGGGGCCCACGAGGCCCTGCGCCAGGAGCTGGGGCTGGCGAAAATCCACACGCTCATCGGCGGCTCGCTGGGCGGGCAGCAGGCGTTGGAATGGGCCGTTTCGCAACCCGAGGTGTTTGATCACCTGGTAGTTATTGCCACCAACGCCCGGCACTCGGCCTGGGGCATCGCCTTCAACGAAGCCCAGCGGCTGGCCATCGAAGCCGACCCTACGTACTTCGCCAACGAGCCCGGCGGCGGCGACGAGGGCCTGCGGGCCGCCCGCGCCATTGCCCTGCTCAGCTACCGCGGCTACGACGCGTACGCCGCCACCCAAACCGAAGCCCCCGACGACCCGCGCCTGCGCGACTACCGCGCCAGCACCTACCAGCGCTACCAGGGCGACAAGCTGGTGGCCCGCTTCGACGCCTACAGCTACGTGGCCCTGAGCCGGGCCATGGACGCCCACCACCTGGGCCGCCACCGCGGCGGCGTGCCGGCGGCGCTGGCCGCCGTGCGGGCGCGCACGCTGGTGCTGGGCATTTCGTCCGACGTGCTGTTTCCGCTCAGCGAGCAGCGCGAGCTGGCCCAGGGCATCGCCGGGGCCGTGTACGACGAGCTGGACTCGGGCTTCGGCCACGACGGATTTTTGCTGGAAACCGTCCAGATCGCGCAGCGACTGGAGCGGTTCTACGTGCCGGTGCTGGCGCACTAAGCGCCGGGGCCCCGGCGCCTCACCCACTTTTTTCTTTGACCATGACGACGTTAATCTCATCGGCCCGCCGCGGGCCGCGGGCCTTTTTGTGCACCGTGCTGGCCCTGGCGGGGCTGCTGGCCGGCTGCGGCGGGGCCCCGCAAACTGGTACTGCCGCCGTGCCCGAAACCGTGCGCCTCGACTACGCCTACTACAACCCGTTGAGCCTGGTGCTCAAGCAGCAAGGCTGGCTGGAGAAGGACCTTGCCAAGCAAAACATTAAGGTGGAATGGGTGCTGAGCCAGGGCAGCAACAAGGCCCTGGAATTCCTGAACGGCAGCAGCATCGACTTCGGCTCGACGGCCGGGGCGGCGGCGCTGGTGGGCCGCGCCAACGGCAACCCGCTCAAGGCCGTCTACATTTTTTCGAAGCCGGAGTGGACGGCCCTGGTGACGGGCCCGAAGTCGGGCATTACCTCGGTGGCCGGCCTGAAAGGCAAGCGCGTGGCCGCCGCCAAGGGCACCGATCCGTACATTTTCCTGCTCCGGGCCCTCGACCAGGCCGGGCTGGGCGAGAAAGACATCGAGCTGATTCCGCTGCAGCACCCCGACGGCCGCGCCGCCCTCGAAAAAGGCGACGTGGACGCCTGGGCCGGCCTCGACCCGCACATGGCCAAGGCCGAGCTGGAGGCGGGCGCGAAGCTCTTCTACCGCAACCCCGAGTTCAACAGCTACGGCGTGCTGAACGTGCGCGAGGCGTTTGCCAAAGCGCACCCCGCCCTGGTCGACGCCGTGCTGCGCGCCTACGAGCGGGCCCGGCAGTGGGCCCTCCAGCACCCGGCCGAGCTGCGGCAAACCCTGGCCGACGCCGCCCACCTGAGCCCGGCCGTGGCGGCCCGGCAGCTGGCGCGCACCAACTTTTCGGTCAGCCGCTTCGGGGCCCCGCAGCTGGCCACCATCGGCGCCGCCGGCGACGTGCTCAAGAAAACCGGCACCATCGACCCCGCCGTGGACGTGGCCAAAACCCTGGCCGCGCTGGTCGACCCGCAGTACGTGAACAAGCTCGCCGCCCAGCCCGTGGCCGCGCACTGAGGCCGGCCGGCCGGCGAAAAAGCCGGCCGCCCGCCCCGGTTCCGATTCAATCCCTGTTTATCCTATGCCCAACGCCACCCTCGTCCTGACCCCGCCGGCGGCCCTGCGCCCGGCCCCGCCGGCGGCCCCGCGCCCCCGGCGCCGGCGGCCGTGGCCGCTGGGCGCCGCGCTGCCCCTGGCGTTGCTGGCGCTGTGGGAAACCCTGGCCCGCACCGGGGCCCTGCCGCCTAACCTGCTGCCGGCGCCGTCGCGGGTGCTGGGCACCATTGCCGCGCTGGCCCGCACCGGCGAGCTGTGGCCCCACCTGGGCCTGACGCTGGCGCGGGTGGGGGCCGGCTTTGTGCTGGGCGGCGCGGTGGCCACGGCGCTGGGGGCCCTCACCGGCTACGCGCCGCTGGCCCGCCGCCTGCTCGACCCGCTGCTGCAAGGCGTGCGCAACATCCCGTCGCTGGCCTGGGTGCCGCTGTTCATCCTCTGGATGGGCATTTACGAAACTTCCAAAGTGGTGCTCATCGCCGTGGGCGTGTTTTTTCCGGTGTATCTGGGGCTGATGAGCGGCGTGCAGGGCGTCGACCGCAAGCTGGTGGAGGTGGGCCGGATGTACCGGCTGTCGGGGCTGGCGCTGGTGCGGCGGGTGTTTTTGCCGGCCACGCTGCCGGCCTACTTCGTGGGCCTGCGCAACGGCCTGGGCCTGGGCTGGATGTTCGTGGTGGCCGCCGAAATCATGGGCGCCAACAAGGGCCTGGGCTTCCTGCTCGTAGACGGCCAGATGACCGGCCGGCCCCAGACCATCCTGGCCAGCATCCTGCTGTTTGCCGTCCTCGGCCAGGCGACGGATGCCGCCCTGGCTTGGCTCAGCCGCCGCTTGCTGCGCTGGCAGGACACGTATTCCATGAGCGAAGGGCCGGGTGAGTGAAGGAGCGACTGGACGGGTTGTCGTTGCGAGGAGCAACGGCGAGGCAATGACCAGGGCCCCAAGCATTAAGCCCCACTAATCAAACACCCCTTCACCCATTGAGCCATGCTGCGCATCGAACACCTGGGCAAACAGTTTGGCCCCCGGCTGGTGGCCCTGCACGACGTGAGCCTGCAAGTGGCTCCCGGCGAGATTGTGGCGCTGGTGGGGGCCAGCGGCTGCGGCAAAAGCACGCTGCTGCGCCTCGCGGCCGGGCTGGAAGTGCCCGGTACCGGCCGCGTGCTCATCGACGGGGCCCCGGTGGCGGGGCCGCACCCGTCCGTGGGCTTCGTGTTTCAGGAGCCGCGGCTGCTGCCTTGGCTGACGGTGCGCCAAAACGTGGAATTTGCCCTGGCCGGTGTGCCCAAGGCCGAGCAGGCGGCGCGCAGCGCGGCCGCGCTGGCCCGCGTGGGCCTCACGGATTTTGCCGACGCGTGGCCCCGGCGGCTGTCGGGCGGCATGGCGCAGCGGGTGGCCATTGCGCGGGCCCTGGTGGCGCGGCCGAGCGTGCTGCTGCTCGACGAGCCGTTCAGCGCCCTCGACCCGTTCACGAAAATGGATTTGCAAGCCCACTTGCTCGACATCTGGGCCGACGACCGCCCCACCCTCGTGCTCGTGACCCACGACCTGGAAGAAGCCCTCGTGCTGGCCGACCGCGTGGTGGTGCTGCGCAGCCGCCCCGGCCGCGTCCACGGCACCTTCGCCGTCGATTTGCCGCGCCCCCGCAACCGCACGGCCCCCGATTTTCAAGCCCAAAAGCAGCGCTTGCTGGAAGCGCTGGACGTAGGCAATTAGGAATGACCGTCGTTTGACAACCGCCCGCCTATCATTCTGCCGGCTGTCATTCCGAACGCAGTGAGGAATCTGGATTGGCAATTGCAGGCCAAACCCCAAACCCAGATTCCTCACTGCGTTCGGAATGACAACCGGGCGAAAGCGGAACGACGGCCAATTAAAACGACGGCCGATGCTACTCAAACACGATGCGCAGCGGCGCTTGCCCGGGAAATTTAAGCGAGTAAATGCCGGCCGTGAGGGCCCCGCGCGGCAGGCGCAAACCGGCCGCGCGCGGGTCGAGGCGGCGCACCACACGGCCGGTCGCGTCGATGAGCTGGGCTTCGCCGAGCTGGCGCCAGGCGGCGGGAATGATCAGCTGCACGGCGTCGTGGGCCGGGGTGGGGTAGGCTTGGGCGGCGGGCCCGGCGGCCCCCGGGCGGACGGCCAGCGGCGTGCCCGCCCGCCGCAGCAGCGGCCGCAGGAAGTCGCGGATGGTCCAGAACGTGGTGTCGGCGTAGGCGGCGCTGGTTTCGAAGGGGATGTGGCCGGCCCCGCGCAGCGGGCGCAGGGTGTTGGCGACGCCCACGGCCGTGGCGCGGGGGTGGAGGCGGCCGCTGCCGTACACGTACTTGGGCGGCAGAATCGAGCCGATTTTGCCTTGCAAGTAAGGCACGGTGCGGTCGGCGGTGCCGTGGACGCTGCACAGCGGCGCGTTGCCGGCCTCGATGTAGCCCGGGCTTTGGGTGGCGCCGCTCAGGTTGACGACGGCAAACACGGCGCTGCTGGGGCCCGGGTTGCCGCTCTGGCCCTCGATGCCGCCCAGCGCGGCCAGGTCCAGGTAGGCCGGCACCTCGCTGGCTTTGTCGAGGTACCCCACTTCGAGCGCCATGAAGGCCCCGGCCGACGAGCCGCCCGCGGCAATGTAGCCGGGGTGAACGCGGTAGGTTTTGGCGCTGGCCGCGTCTTTACGAAAAAAGCGCACGGCGGCCCGCATGTCCTGCATGCCGCGAAAGGCCGCCTGGGCCACGCCCACCGTGTCGGCCGGGGCCAGCAGGCCCGTGATGGGAAACCCGAGGCGGTAATCGATGCTGGCCGCCACGTAGCCCAGCCGGGCCAGCCGGGTGCAGACGGCCACCATGTACGCATCGGTGCGGCTGCCGATTAAAAAGCCGCCCTGGTGGGCAAAAATGACGAGCGGCCGGCGCTTCACCGTGTCGCCGGCCGGCTGGTAAATGTCCATCAGCAGCGCCTGGGTGGTGCCCGTGTAGGTGACGGCCGAGCCGTAGGCCACGCCGCTCGTCACGCCCACGCTGGCAAACACGGGCTGGTAGTAGCGGGCGCGGGTGGTGTCGATTTGGGCGGCGGCGGGGCCGGCGGCGGCCAGCAGCCACACGGCCAGCAGGAGGAGCGTTGTTTTCATGGCGCGGATAGCAAGGTCTGGGCACCGAAGATAATATATTCAGGCCTAGCACATTCCCACGTTCCGTGCGCCAAGCGGCCGCGGCCGTTTTCGGCCGAGGGCCCCCGGGTGGGCGCAGCCGCGGCCGCCCGGGGGCCCTCGGCGGGCGGCCGCGTGGTTATTTTCGGGCCCGTTTCAAGGCTCGTTTATGTCGATTGTTTTTCCGCCGCCGCTGCAACCAGGCCAGCGCGTGGCCATCGTGGCCCCCGCCCGCCAAGTGTTGGCCGCCGACCTGGCCCCCGCCCTCCACACCCTGGCCGCCTGGGGCCTGGACGTGACGCTGGGCGAAAGCATCGGGGCGGCGGACCACCAGTTTGCCGGCGACGACGCGCTGCGCCGCCGCGACTTGCAGCGCCAGCTCGACGACCCGGCCGTGGGGGCCGTCTTCTGCGCCCGGGGCGGCTACGGCACCGCCCGCCTCGTCGACGGCCTAGATTTCACGGCCTTCGCCCGGCGCCCGAAGTGGGTGGCCGGCTTTTCGGACGTCACCGTGCTCAACTGCCACCTGCTGGCCCGGGGCTTTGCCAGCCTGCACGCGCCGGTGCCGGTGCTGTTCGCCCAGGCCGGCGGCGAAACGGCCCTGGAAAGCCTGCGGCGCGCCCTTTTCGGCGACGCCGACGCCGGCCTGGCGGCCCCGGCCCACTTGCTCAACCGCCCCGGCGCGGCCACCGGGGCCCTGGTGGGCGGCAACCTGAGTTTGCTGCACACGCTCACCGGCACGGCGTCGCAGGCCGATTTCCGGGGCCGCATCCTCTTCCTCGAAGACCTCGACGAGTACCTCTACCACATCGACCGCATGCTGCTGCACCTGCACCGCAGCGGCCAGCTCGCGGGCCTGGCCGGGCTGGTGGTGGGCCACTTCTCGCTGATGCGCGACAACGCCGTGCCCTTCGGCCACACGGCCCTGGAAATCATCGATTCCTACGCCCGGCTTTACGATTTTCCGGTCGGCTACGGCTTTGCCGTGGGCCACGAGCCCGACAACCGGGCCCTGGTGGTGGGCCGGGAAGCGCGGCTGGTGGTGACCGAAACGGGGGCCCGGCTGACGTATTCGGCGGCGTAGCCCGAGGGCCCCCGGCGCGGCGGACGAATCAGTTCACGTACAGCGTTTGCAGCATCGTCTGGCCCACGGCCTTCATCGTTTTGCGGTCGATGACGCGCATGTTGTCGGCCGTGGCGTGGTGGTAGGCGGGGAAATAGTCTTCGCCGTAGCGCGGGTGGTCGTAGATGTCGAGCGTCGGGACGCCGGCCTTGTTCGTGTACACGTGGTCGTCGAGGATGGCCCCGGTGTCCTGGAAGCGGAAGAAATCGGAGTAGCCGAGCTGGGCGGCGGTGTTCCAGATGCGGTCGAGGGGGCCCCGGGCGTTGGTGCGCGAGGTTTCCTCGCGGGTGAAGCTGCCGCCCTTGGCGCCCACCATGTCGAGCAGCACGCCGTACTCGGCCTTGTAGCCGGCGGGCAGCAGGTGGGCCGCCCAGTACTGCGAGCCCAGGCACCACGAGTCGGTGCCGCTGCCCGCGAGCTGGTTCTTCAGGTCGGCCTGGGTGGTGTCGTCGTGGCCCCAGTCTTCGGCGTCGAAAAAGATGAAGTCGACGCCCACGGCGGGGGCCAGGCTGTCGGGCTGCTGGGCCAGGGTGCGGGCCATTTCCAGGGCCACGGCCACGGCGCTGGCCCCGTCGGAGGCGCCGTCCATGGGGGCGTTTTTGTGCTGCTTGTCGTTGTCGGCGAAGGGGCGGGTGTCCCAGTGGCCGAAGATGGCCACCCGGCGGGCCGCCTGCGGCTGGTACTGGGCGATGATGTTGCGGCCGTGGATGTTGGTGCCGTCAAA
>JANXOE010000316.1 GCA_025353745.1 Hymenobacter sp. | reverse complement strand
TTCTCGAAAAGAAAAAGCGCCCGCTTTAGCGCCTCTCCGAAAAATAAATTGACCGTCAGGCTCATCTGGCGGTCAATTTATTTTTCGGAGAAGCCCTTAATTCGCCCGGCCGTTGTCCACGATCTTTTGCAGCTGGGCCTGGGTGGCCGGCGGCAGCGCGCTCAGCAAATCCAGCCCCGCGGCGGCTTCGATCTTGTCGATGGAGGTGAGGTACTGCTTCCAGTCGGGGGCGATGGCGTTGTCGTTGGGCGTGTCGATGGCCACGATGCGGGCCTGGCCGGCGGCGATGCGCTGGAGGTCGTGGTCGCCCTCGGGCAGGATCACCAGTATTTTCCAGACGCGGGCGGGCACCGTCACGCGGCCCTGGTCGAGGGTTTCGGCGAAGCCGTTTTTGCCCGTGCCGCCGCGGCCGTAGCTGCCCATCACGACGTAGGCTTCGAGGCCGCGCTGCACCTGGGCGCGGGTGTATTCTTCGAAGTGCGCCCAGGCTTGCTGGTTGTTGTGGGGGGCCTGGGGCACCATGTTGCTCATCAGGAAGGTGGCCGAGTTGTCGTCGAGGGTGGCCGTGCGGTCGCCGCTGGGGCAGTTGTGGCCCTTGTCGAAGCCCGAGCCGGCGTAGCTCTGGGGCGAGACCGGGTAGAACTGGCGGGGTAGGCCGGGGTCGGGGCGGAAGTCGTTCTGGCGCGGCGACTGGCCCAAATCGCCCCGGCCCACGTGCCAGCTCGTCCAGGTGGGCGTGCCGCGTTGGGCGTTGTAGCCGCTCGCAAACTGGGGCCGCGTGAGCAGGTAGTTGGTGGCGTTGGCCGGGTCGGAGGTGGCGCCGCTGGGGTTGCCGAGCAGCAGGTTGTCGCCGGGGCCGGTGGCCGGGCCCGGCGCTTGGGCAACGGGGCCCTGCACCGGCGCCGGGCCGGGCCGCGGGCGGCCCCCGCGGGGGCCGCGGGGCGGCGCGGCCGTGGCCCCGGGGCCGGTGGCCACGGCGGGGCCGGTGGCGGTGGTCAGCACCACGTCGTCGAGGTTGAGGCGGGTTTTGGGGCCGCTGGTTTTGCGGATTTCCAGGCGCAGCGGCTCGCCGGCGGCCCCGGCAAAGGTGTGCGGCACCAGCGCCGGGCCGCTGGTGGTGACCGGCGCGCCCGCCCGCTGCCAGCTGCGGCCGCCGTCGCGGCTCAGCCACAGCTCCCAGGTGCTGGGGCCGTCGGCGCCGTAGGCCGCCGCGCTGACGGAGACCTGGCGCACGCCGGGCGCGGCGTCGAACTGCATGGTGAGGCGGCCCAGCCCGCGCAGGCGCGCCGCGTGCTGGCCGGCTTTGTGGTCCTGGGCGGTGCTGCCGATCAAGGCGTCCTGGAAGTGCCAGCGGCCGGTGGCCAGGGCTTCGTCGGCCTCGGTGTAGGCGCCTTTGGTGCCGGCCTCGAAGGTTTCGGGGAAGGTGGCCGGGGGCGACTGGCGCAGGTCCGGCGCAGACCGGCGGTCGGGGTTTTGGGAGCAGGCCAGCAGGGCCAGGGCCCCGAAGAGCAGGGAAAGACGCATGGCCAAAAGTAGCCGCCGCCACCGGAAGAAGCACAAAAAAGGCCCGCGGCGGGGCCGCGGACCTTTTTTCAGGGCGTAAATGCCCGTGTTACCATCGTTGAATATCGCTGAACGATTGTAGAGACGCGACCCTTCGCGTCTCAATCGTCGCAAGCATTCCTAATCGTTCAGCGATTGAGACGCGAAGGGCCGCGTCTCTACGGCCGTTCAGGGGCATTTAATCCTTCGCGTTTTGGCCGTTGCACGATGACCGTTCAGCGCTTTATGGCGCGGACATTTTTCGGATAGGCTCTTAGCCGGCCACGGCGGCGGCCGGGGCCTCGGCGCGGCTTGCCGAGCCCGGACGGTTCAGCACCTGGCGGGCGGCTACTACGCGGGCGTAGAAATCGGGGCTGCGGCGCTCGTACTTGCGCAGCTGGCGCATGAGGCGGTCTTGCAGCAGGGTGGCCAGCTCGGCAAACTCGGCGCGCAGGCCGGTGCGGGCC
>JANXOE010000335.1 GCA_025353745.1 Hymenobacter sp. | reverse complement strand
GTATTGGCCATCGTCCTCAGCCTGCTCATTGTCATTTTTGGGGTGATTGGCTTTCGGGCGCTTTCGGTGCGCGAGTACCCGAGCGTGGACCCGCCCATTATTACGGTGGCGGCCAGCTACACCGGCGCGGCGGCCGACGTGATGCAGTCGCAAATCACCGAGCCGCTGGAGGAAAGCATCAACGGCATTGCCGGCATCAAGAACCTGACCAGCGTGAGCCGCGACGGCCGCTCGACCATCACCGTCGAATTTGACCTGAGCACCGACCTCGACAACGCCGCCAACGACGTGCGCGACAAGGTGAGCAGCGCCCTGGGCAAGCTGCCGCGCGACGTGGACCCGCCGGTCGTCACGAAAGCCAACGCCGACTCCAGTCCCATCGCCCTCACCTACCTTTCGTCGGACCGCCGCAGCCTGCTGGAGCTGACCGACTACGCCAACAACGTGCTCAAGGAGCGCCTGCAAACCATTCCGGGCGTGTCGGAAATCCGCATTTTTGGCGAGCGCAAGTACTCCATGCGCCTCTGGCTCGACCCCCAGAAGATGAGTGCCTTGCGCATCAGCCCGGTGGACGTGCAAACCGCCCTGGCCCGCGAAAACGTGGAGCTGCCCGGCGGGGCCGTGCAGGGCCAGAACACCCAGCTCACCCTGCGCACCATGGGCCGCCTGAGCACCGTGCCCGAGTTCAACAACCTCATTCTGCGCGACGACTCGCTGGCCCTCGTGCGCCTGGCCGACGTGGGCTACGCCGAGCTCTACCCCGAAAACGACCAGACCATCCTGCGCCGCAACGGCCTGCCGCTGGTGGGCCTGGCCGTGGTGCCCCAGCCCGGCTCCAACCAGATTGACATTGCCCGCGCCTTCAACCAGCGCCTGAAAACCTACGGCGCCGACCTGCCCAAAGACCTCAAGCTCAGCACCGGCTTCGACAATTCCATTTTCATTCAGTCCTCAATTGCCGAAGTTGAGCACACCATTCTGGAGGCCTTTGGGCTGGTGGTGCTGATTATCTTTTTGTTTTTGCGCGACTGGCGCTCCACCCTCATCCCGGTGGTGGCCATTCCGGTGTCGCTGGTCGGCATTTTCTTCGTGATGTGGCTCCTGAACTTCTCCATCAACGTGCTCACGCTGCTGGCCATTGTGCTGGCCATTGGCCTGGTGGTGGACGATGCCATCGTGGTGCTCGAAAACATCTTTTCGCGCATTGAGGGCGGCCAGACCCCGCGCGAAGCCGCCGAGCAGGGCGCGGCCGAGATTACGACGGCCGTCATCAGCACCACCGTGGTGCTGGCCGCCGTGTTCCTGCCGGTGCTGTTCCTGACGGGCATCACCGGGCGGCTCTTCCGCGAGTTTGGGCTGGTGGTGGCGGGCTCGGTGCTGATTTCGGCCTTCGTCTCGCTCACCCTCACCCCCATGATGTGCGCCCGCCTGCTCAAGCACCAGAACCGGCCCAACTGGTTTTACCGCGTCACCGAGCCGTTTTTTGCCGGCCTCACCGCTGGGTATCAGCGCAGCTTGACTACCTTTTTGCAGCGCCGCTGGCAGGCCTGGGTGCTGGTGGCCCTCACGGGGGTGGGCATCTGGTGGCTGGGCAAAACCCTGCCTTCGGAGCTGGCCCCGCTCGAAGACCGCAACCGCATCAACCTCAACGTAACCGGCCCCGAGGGCGCGTCCTTCGAGTTCATGGACCAGTACATGAGCCAGGTCATCCCGCTGGTGCGCGACTCGGCTGGGGCCGACCTCGACAACGTCCTCACCGTGACGTCGCCCGGCTTTGGCGGCGGCGGGGGCGTCAACTCGGGCATTGCGCGGGTGCTGCTGCTGCCCGCCGAGGGCCGCCCCCGCAGCCAGCAGCAGCTCGCCGACGGCCTCGCCGCCGGCCTCAAGCGCCTCAGCGCCGCCCGCGCCAGCGTCAGCCAGGACCAGAGCATCGGCTCGGGCGGGGCCGGGCTGCCGGTGCAGTTCGTGGTCCAAACCCAGGACTTTGAGCGCCTGCGCGCCGCCGTGCCCAAGTTTCTGGCCGCCGCCCAGGCCAACCCCGCCTTCGCTTTTGTCGAAGTCAACCTCAAGTTCAACAAGCCCGAGCTGCGCGTCGTCATTGACCGCGACAAGGCCCAGAGCCTGGGCGTGAGCGTGCAGGACATCAGCCAGACCCTGGCCGCCGGCCTCAGCGGCAACCGCTACGGCTACTTTTTGCGCAACGGCAAGCAGTACCAGATTATCGGCCAGGTGGCGCGGCAAGACCGCAGCCAGCCGCTCGACGTGCGCACCCTGAGCGTAAAAAGCCGCACCGGCCAGCTCGTGCAGCTCGACAACGTGGTGCGCCTCGTCGAAAACTCGACCCCGCCCCAGCTCTACCGCTTCAACCGCTACGACGCGGCCACCTTCTCGGCCGCCCTGGCCCCCGGCCGCACCCTCGGCGATGGCATTGCCGCCATGCAGGCCATCGCCGACCAGCAGCTCGACGAGAGCTACAGCACGGCCCTGGCCGGCGCCAGCCGCGATTTTGCCGAAAGCTCCTCCTCCCTGCTCTTCGCCTTCGGCCTGGCCCTGGTGCTCATCTACCTCATCCTGGCCGCCCAGTTCGAGAGCTTCCGCGACCCCGTCGTCATCATGTTCACCGTGCCGCTGGCCCTGGCCGGCGCCCTGCTCAGCCTCTGGTACTTCAACCAAACCCTCAACTTATTCTCCCAAATCGGCATCATCATGCTCGTCGGCCTGGTCACCAAAAACGGCATCCTCATCGTCGAATTTGCCAACCAGCGCGTCGAGCACGAAGGCGTCGATTACATGACGGGCCTGCTCGAAGGCGCCACCGCCCGCTTCCGCCCCATCCTCATGACCTCGCTCTGCGCCATCCTCGGCATCCTGCCCATTGCGCTGGCCACCGGCGCGGGCGCCCTCAGCCGCCGGGCCATGGGCATTGGCGTGGTGGGCGGCCTGCTTTTCGCCACCGGCCTCACCCTGTACGTGGTGCCGGTGATGTACTCCTATTTTTCGTCGGCGCGGAAAAAAGGGGCCAAGCCGCCCGTGGCAGTGGCGGCTTGATAACCGCTTTGCCCCTACGAGTGCGCGCTTTGCCCCTACGAGTGCACGCTTTGCCCCTACGAGTGCACGCTTTGCCCCTACGAGTGCGCGCTTTGCCCCTACGAGTGCGCGCTTTGCCCTTACGAGTGCACGCTTTGCCCTTACGAGTGCGCGCTTTGCCCTTACGAGTGCACGCTTTGCCCTTACGAGTGCGTGCTTTGCTCTTACGAGTGCGCGCTTTGCCCCTACGAGTGCGCGCTTTGCCCCTACGAGTGCACGCTTTGCCCTTACGAGTGCGTGCTTTGCTCTTACGAGGTGCCCCGTGGGGTACCCGAGCCCACATTTTGCCTCAATAAGCGGGCAACCCGTGCTGCTGAATCCGCTTATTTTCTTTTCCGAGCCTCATTTATGTCGATGAAACCCTTGCACCTGCTGCTCCTGCTGCTGCCGCTGCCGGCCCTGGCCCAACCCCCGGCCCTCACCCTGCGGCAAGCCCTGGCCGAAGGCTTGCAGCGCAACTACGACATCCTCCTCAGCCGCCAGGATGCCCAAATTGCCGCCAACAACGTGAGCCGCGGCAACGCCGGGCAGCTGCCCCGCCTCACGGCCAACGCCACCCGCACCTTCAACAACAACAACATCAACCAGCGCTTCGGCGACGCCGACCCCCGCATCGTCAACGGCGCCACCTCCAACCTGCTCAACACCAACCTCACCCTGGGCTGGACGCTTTTCGACGGCTTCGGGATGTTCATCGCCCACGACCGCCTCCGGGCCCTCAGCCAGCAGCAGCAGGAAACCACCCGCGCCACCGTCGAGGAAACCGTGGAGGCCATCAGCAACGCCTACTTCGACGTGGTGCGCCAAACCGCCAAAATCCGCGCCCTCGACGAAGCCCTCAAAATCGGCCAGGTCCGCATCAACCTCACCCAAGCCCAAGTGGACGTGGGCGTGGCCGCCAAGGTCGAAGTCCTCGCCGCCCGCGTCGATTACAACGCCGACCGCAGCCAGCTCCTGCAACAGCAGCAAACCGTCACCGCCGCTAAGGTTGCCCTCAACACCCTGCTCGGCCGCGCCCCGGCCCAGGATTTTCGGGCCGTCGATTCGCTCGTCGTCCGCCGCGATTTGCAGCCCGACTCACTCGCCGCCGCCCGCAGCGCCCGCAACCCCCGCCTGGCCGCCGCCCGCCGCGCCGCCACCGTGGCGGCCGCCAACCGCCGCCTCGCCCGCGCCGCCCGCTACCCCACCCTCGGGGCCGTGGCCGGCTACGGCCTCACCCGCAACATCAACAATGCCGCCTTTGCCGGGGTCGTCCTCACCAACAGCACCAACCAGCTCCTGGGCTTCAACTACGGCCTCACCGCCAGCGTACCCCTCTACGGCGGCGGCAACCTGCGCCGCCTCGAACAAAACGCCCGCCTCGCCGAAGCCCAGAGCCAGCTCCAGCTCGACCAAACCGCCCTCCAGCTCAGCGCCGACGCCACCACCGCCTTCGCCCAGTACCAAAACTACCTCGCCCTCCTCACCCTCGAAACCGACAACCTCGCCCTCGCCAACCAAAACGTGGCCATCGCCCTCGAACGCTACAAGCTCGGCCTCGTCACGCCCCTCGTCCTGCGCGAAGCCCAGCGCAACCAGCTCGCCGCCGCCACCCGCCGCTACGACATCGAATACGCCGCCAAAACCGCCGAAACCCAGCTCCTGCGCCTCAGCGGCGACCTGGTTAAGTAGGTCTTTTTAAATCGGGGTGGGATATGTCCCACCCCGATGTTTGGATTCTTTAACAAAAAAAAGCCCCCGGCACCCAAAAGGGCCGGGGGCTTTTTCCTAAAAAATGGCCGGGGTCAGAAACCCCAGCCATTTCGTCTTAGCAATTACTCCACCACCACTTTGCGGGTGATGGTAGCGCCATCCACCGCGAGGCGGAGGGTGTACACACCCACGGCCAGGCCGCTGGTGCTGAAGTCAGCCTCAGCCGAGGTCAGCGAGCGGGTCAGCACCGTTTGGCCCAGGACGTTGGTCAGGCGCACCGTAGCGGCCTTGGCCGAAGCCGGCACCGAGAGGTGGAAGGCCCCGCGGGCGGGGTTGGGGTACACCTGCACCAAGGCAGCCAGTGCCTGCGAAGCCGAAGCCAGCGGCGCAGCAGCCGGGTTCAATTCCAGCACGAAGCGGCCGTTGGCCGACGTCGTAGCCGTCGTGAAGCGGTAGGCGGTACCGGCCGTGAGGACAGTGCGGGTGCCGGTCAGGGCATCGCGCAGCACCACCGTGGTGGCGCCGAAGTTGCTCAGGCCAGCGGCTGTGAAGGTGTAAGCACCGGCGGCGGGTACGGCCACCGTCAGGGGCACGAGCACCGTAGCGTTGGCCAGCACCGGCAGGCCGTTGATGGCCAGCTGCTGGTTGCCGGCCGTGGTGGCCACGTTCAGGCCGCTGGGGTTAGCCAGCTTGGCGGCGTCGAAGTTGGCGTCCACGTTCAGCGAAGCACCAGCTTCGCAATAAACAAAGGCGTCGTCGGCCACCGTGTTGGCAGCGTTGGTCAGCGCCAGGCGCAGCATCGGACGAGCAGCGGTAGCCGAGCGGCCGAAGGCCGGCTGCGGCCCGAAGGTCGTCACGCGGTCAGTGTTGATAAGGTTAATCGCGCCGGTCTGGCCCGCGTTGGTACGGACGAAGAAGCCCGCGGCCGAGGGAATGAGCGCGTCACGCACGTCACCGTAGATGCCGCCCACGCCGTTGGTACGGCTGCGGTAGCTGCCCGAGTACGGGCCGGTCGAGTTGAAGACGTACGCAGCACCGTCGAGGCCCACGCGGCGGCCAGCCACCACGTTGTCCCAGTTCAGAGGCGCGGGGTAGGGGTTGCCCACCAGGTGATAACCAGCTCCGGCGTCGGCGCCACGGGTCAGGCCCGTGATGTCGATGTTGCCGTTGTTGAGGGTGCCGACGAAGTCAACGACCAGCGCGTTGGGAATGTTAGCCGAGTAGCCTTTGCCCACGGGCATGGCTTCGGTGCCCACAGGCGAGAGCCAGCCCTTGCTGAAGGCGTCGAGGCCCACAGCAGGCGAGGTGGCCAGGCGGGTTTCGTCGTAGGCAAACACAGTTGGGAAAGGGCGGGTGGTGCCGGGCGTCACGGCCGAGTTGTAGGCCGTGTTGTAGGTGTTGGCGAAGGCGCCGGGCACGTCCAGGTCGGGCAGGGTAGTGGCAGCCACCGGGCTGCTGTAATGGTGGTAGCCCGTGTTGCCGCTCGTGCCCACCGGGGTTTGGTCCACGGCGCGCTGCACGGTAGCCGTGCCAGTTACCACGCCGCCGGTGTTGTCCACCACGGCCGAACCCTGGCCGTCAATCGAGAGCAGGGTGAAGGTATTGCCACCAGTAGCCAAGTTGCCGCTGGTCAAAGCCAGCAGCTGAGCCACATTGGTAGCCGCGCTGAGCGTTACACCGGTGCTGTTGTTCACCGTCAGGCTGCGCACGCGGGCTGGCAAGCCAGCACCCGTTACCTGGGCAACAGTGCCGTTGTAGGTGTAGTTGGCATCGGCCGAGTACGAGCGAGGCGAAAGCTGCACCGCGCCGCTAGCGCCGCTGGCCGTGATGCCGGTTGCCGAGCAAATGCCCAGCGTGCCACCGGCCTGCAAGGCAAAGCTGCCGGGGCCGGTTACGCTCTGGCAAGCCGTGTTCAGCACACCGCCGTTTTGCACCGTCAGGGTGCCGTTCACTACCAGGGCACCGGTGAGGTTGGCAGTGCCGCCCACGATGGTCACGTTGTTGTAGGCCCCGCTCACGTTCTGGGTGCCGCTTACTATGGTCAGGTTGCCGGTGGTGGCGTTGAAATCTGTCAGTTGCACGTCGTCCACGTTCACCTGGGGCGAGTTGCTGGCTACGTACACCGCCGTGTTGGTGATGCGCAACAGCACCGAACCAGCGGCATTCACCGGGTACGAGTAGCTGGCGAGGGTAGCGGTGAGGGCACCATCAGCAGGCGTACCGGCCACGGTCGTGAAGGTGGTGCCGCCATCGAGCGAGTAGCTCACCGTGAAACTGGGGCTGGTGGGCGACTGCGTACCGAACACTGCCGCTTGCAGCGTAACGCTGCCCACGCCGTTGGTGCGGGCAAACTGCACGTAGCCGCTGGGCCGCAGGCGGGCTGCCTGGGCGTTGTTGCGCTTGTCGGTGTTGGGCAACGCCGTACCGTTGAGCAGTACACCATTGGCCGTCACGTTGCCGCTGCTCAGGGGGAGCACGGTGGGCGAGGTGAGGTAGCTGGTTTGGAAGAACGACTCAAACGGCTCGAAGAAGCCCGCTGGCGGGGTCGAGGCCGTCATGGGCAGGCTGGTGGTGGAGGTACCACCGGCGGTGGTCGTTACAGTCACGGTGCCCGCGCCGGCGCTGGTGGGGGTCAGCGTCACGCGCAGGGCGGTGCTGTTGGTCACGTTCAGGGCCGTAGCGGTGCCGCCGCTGTAGTTGATGGTGGTGGCACCGGCGCTCGTACTGAAATTAGTACCCGAAATCAACACAATGCTGGGGATGCCCACAAGCAGGGTGCTGGTCGATGCCGCCGTGAGCGTTGGCACCACCGAAGCGGCCGTAGCCGTGGCGGAAAACGAGCCGGACGTTACGTTCTGGAAGCCCGACACAACGGCCGTCACCGTACCGTTGAAGGTGCCGGCGGCGGTGGGCGCGAACGTCACCGTGAAGGTAGTCGAGCCAGTAGCCGGCACGCTCACCGTGGTGGGCGTAGTGCCGGTGAAGGGTGCGCCGCTCGTGTTCAGCGTCACCGACTGGGCCGTGCCGCTGCTGTTGCTGAGCGTGAAGTTAGTCGAGGTGCTGGTCGAGTTGGCCGCCGTGCTGCTGAACGTGCCGTTGGCGATGGTCAGGGCCGTGTTGGCCGGGGCCGTGCCCACGGCCGAGAACGAAGCCGAAGTTACGTTCTGGAAGCCCGTAACAGCCGCCGTCACGGTGCCATTGAAAGTACCGGCAGCCGTAGGAGCGAAGTTCACCACGAAGGTCTTCGTGCCGTTGGCGGGCACCACAAGCGTACTGCCCGCGTAGCTAAACGGCGCACCGCTGGTGGTGATGGTCACCGTTTGGGGCGAAGCGCTGCTGTTGGTCAGCGTGAAGTTGGTCGAGTTGCTGTTCGAGTTGGCCGCCGTGTTGCTGAACGTGCCGTTGGTGATGGTCAGGGCCGTGTTGACCGGGTTGGCGCTAACCGGCGAGAAGGCCACGCCGCGAAACAACTGGTTGGTGCCCGCCGTGGCAATGGCCGCCGGCAGCGTAGCGGTGCTGGGGGCCGCGTTGTAGCCCGCGTTGTCGGTCACGGCAAACAAGCCGCCCCCGCCCGAGCCAAAGAGCGACACCGTGGTGCCGCTCACCGAGCCCGTCAGGCCGCGCAACAGTGCCGTGGTCGAGGCGATGGTGCCGTTCAGCGTCCAGGTGCTGCCCACGAGGCTCCACTTCTGAATGCCGCCAGCGGCTGTGTTGCGGTCATCGGCCACGTACACCACATCCAGGCCAGCCACGCTGGTCGAAAGGTCGGCGAAGTAGAAGCCGTAGGGGCTGGGGCCAGTTGCGGTGGGGAAACCCGCAAGTTGGGTTGTTGTCTGGCCCGTGGTGGTAGGAGTACCCGTGCCCACGGTCGAAACACCCTGGAAGGCGCCCGAACCGGCGGTGAGGTAAAGCTGGCCGCCAAAGATGCTCAGGGCGCGGGTGTTAGCCGGGGCCGAGCTGATATTGGTCGAAGCGCCGGTGCTGCCAAACGTGACGTAGTTGACGCCGCTGTTGGAACCCGACACGTAGAATGCGCTGCCATCGAGGGCTGCCACGCCGCGCGGCGAGCCAGCACTAAAAGCGGTGAGGCGTGTGCTGGTGTCGAAGGTACCATCGGGGGCCACGCGGCCAACGATGCGGTTGTAAGTAGCCGACGTGCTAGTGTTGATGTTGCTGGCCGCAACAGGCCCGGTAGAGCCCGGAGCAGCATCGTAGCCCGGTATTAATAGGTAAGCCCCGTCAACGGTGCGCGTCATCAGGCCCTCCGAAGTGGAGGTGCCAGCCGTGGTCAGAATGCGATTGCTGCCGCTTACTGCCGTGGGCAGTGCAATGGTCTGCACAAAAACGCCCGCAGGCGTGTACTCGTCCAGAAACAAGGCCGTCGCCGCACTAGTAAGCGCCGCCGAACCGTCGCCGACGCGCAGCACCACCAGGTTGCCGGCAGTGAACGCCGCTGCCCGGGCACCCAGCGCGGGCAGCAACAGCAGCATCAACATAAGCAGCCGCGCCAGAAATGCGGGTTGCCGTACCGTATTGGGTGTCGTCATAAAAATGAAGGTTGGTGAGGTAAAAAAAGCAGAGTTGCGTTTTGCTGGCAAAGGTACGGCGGGCACAGTGGCTTCGTTCTACCCGCAAGGTTGCGGAATTATTAATCTCTCCAAAAAGGGCAAACGCGTTGAACGGGCCGGGCAAAATTTCGTACGCCCGTCGGCGGCCGGCCTTCACGCGGCCCTCACCGGGGCGGGATTTTCTTCGCCCCCTCAATTCCTTTCTTCCGCTCTCATCATGCGCTTACCCAACCGCGTGGCCCTCGTGACGGGGGCCAGCTCCGGTATCGGGGCTGCCGTAGCCCAGGCCCTGGCCGCCGACGGCGCCACGGTCGTCGTCAATTATCCCGGCGGCTCGCCCGACGCGGCCAATGTCGTCGTCAAAACCATCACTGACGCCGGGGGGCGGGCCATTGCCTTGGCCGCCGACGTCAGCAAGGAAGACCAGGTGCAGGCCATGTTTGCCGAAACCATCCGGCAGTTCGGCACCCTGCACATTCTGGTAGCCAACGCCGGCATTCAGCAAGACAGCCCCTTTGCCGACATGACCCTGGCCCAGTGGCAGCGCGTCATCGACGTGAACCTGACCGGGCAGTTCCTCTGCGCCCGCGAGGCCGTGCGCGAGTTTCTGCGCCGCGGTCCACAGCCCGCAATGGGCCGCGCCACGGGCGTTATCGTCCACATGAGCAGCGTCCACGAAGTTATTCCCTGGGGTGGGCACGTCAACTACGCTACCAGCAAGGGCGGCATCATGCAATTGATGAAAAGCCTGGCCCAGGAGCTGGCCCCCCAAAAAATCCGGGTCAACAGCATTGGCCCCGGCGCCATCAAAACCCCCATCAACACCAGCGCTTGGAGCACGCCCGAAGCCGAGCAAAAACTCCTCACCCTGATACCTTATAACCGGGTGGGCGAACCAGCCGACATTGGCGGCCTCGCCGCCTGGCTCTGCTCCGACGAGGCTGATTACATCACCGGCCAAACCATTTTCATGGACGGCGGCATGACGTTGTACCCAGGATTTGCGACGGGGGGGTAATTTTTTCAATGAGTGAATGAGTGAATTGTTGGTTGGCAGTGCGTCACCTTGCGTAGTGAGACCATCGAATAAATTTTCCGCCCTTAACCAACAAGCCCTGCGTTTCCCTGAATTACCAAGCCATTAACTCACTCACTCGCTCATTCACTCATTGACAGAAGAACAAATTCGCCTTTCCGAGCCTGCGCCCTGGCGGCGCTGGGGCCCCTACCTTGCTGAACGGCAATGGGGTACTGTGCGCGAAGATTACTCGGCCGGGGGCGACCCCTGGCACTACTGCACCCACGACATGGCCCGCTCCTACGCCTACCGCTGGGGCGAAGATGGCCTGGGCGGCTTCTGCGACGAAAACCAGCACCTCTGCTTCGCCCTCGCGCTCTGGAACGGGCAGGACGCTATTTTGAAAGAGCGCCTTTTCGGCCTCAGTGGCCCCGAAGGCAACCACGGCGAGGACGTGAAGGAGAACTACTACTACCTCGACGCACTGCCCAGCCACGCCTACCAGCGGATGCTTTACAAGTACCCGCAGCGCGCATTTCCCTACGAGTGGCTGGTGGGCCAGAACCAGCGCCGCACCCGCCTCGAACCCGAGTTTGAGCTGAATGACACGGCCATCTTTCACGAAAACCGCTACTTCGACGTCGCCATCGAGTACGCCAAGGCAGGGCCGGACGACGTGCTTATCTGCCTCACCGTCACCAACCACGGGCCGGAGGCTGCGCCGCTGCACCTGCTGCCCACGCTGTGGTTTCGCAACACCTGGGCCTGGGGCTACGACGACTACCGCCCCGCCCTGAGCGTGGCCGGGGCCACCAACCACGCCGAAGCCGCCACCGCCCCCACCCCCGCCGCCAGCTCGGCCGCCCCGGCCCCGGCCGACGCCCCCGCCCCTACCGCCGACGCCCCGGCCCCGGCCGACCGCAGCCCCGGCGTGCCCGGCATCCGCGTCAGCCACCGCGACCTGCCCGACCTGACCCTGCACTGCGACGGCCAGCCCCTCGACCTCCTGTTTTGCGACAACGAGACCAATACGCCCCGACTTTTTCAGGCCCCGCCCCGGCCGGGCGTGGCGTATTTCAAGGACGGCTTCCATGAGTACCTGACCCAGCACAATGCCGCCGCGGTGTGCCCCAACCGCACCGGCACCAAAGCTGCTGCCTACTACCCGGTTATCATTGAGTCCGGGGCTACCGTGACGCTGCGCCTGCGCCTGGGGGCCGCCGACCTGGCCGCGCCCTTCGCTGACTTCGACGAGCTGCTGGCCACCCGCCGCCAGGAGGCCGATGCGTTTTACGCCGACCTCCAACACACCATCACCGACCCCGATGCCCGCGCCGTGCAGCGCCAGGCCCTGGCCGGAATGCTCTGGAACAAACAGTATTACCACTACAACGTGCAGCAGTGGCTGGCCGGCGACCCCGCCCTGCCGCCGCCCCCGGCCAGCCGCCAAACCATGCGCAACGCCCGCTGGACGCACCTGCGCAACGCCGACATCGTGAGTATGCCCGACAACTGGGAATACCCCTGGTACGCCGCCTGGGACCTGGCTTTTCACGCCCTGCCGTTGGCCTTAGTGGACCCCGATTTCGCTAAAAACCAGCTGCTGCTGCTGGTGCGCGACTGGTACATGCACCCCAACGGGCAGCTGCCGGCCTATGAGTGGCAGTTTGGCGACGTGAACCCGCCGGTGCACGCTTGGGCCGCGTTTCGCGTGTTCAAGATGGACCAGAAGCAGCGCTGCGACGCCGGCGACGTGGCCTTTCTGCAAACCATTTTTCACCGCCTGCTGCTCAATTTCACGTGGTGGGTGAACCGCAAGGACGCCAACGGGCGCAACATTTTTGAGGGCGGCTTTTTGGGGCTCGACAACATCGGCGTGTTCGACCGCTCGGCGCCCTTGCCCTTCGGCGGCTACATCGAGCAGGCCGACGGCACGGCCTGGATGGGCATGTACGCCCTGAACATGATGCGCATGGCCCTGGAGCTGGCCCAAACCAACCCCGTGTACGAGGACCTGGCCGGCAAATTCTTCGAGCACTTCCTGGCCATCGCCAAGGCCATGACCGGCATCGGCCCCGACAAGATGGACATGTGGGACGAGGAGGACGAGTTTTATTACGACGTACTCAACACCCCCGACCTGGGCCGCAAGCCGCTCAAGGTGCGCTCGATGGTGGGGCTGATTCCGATTTTTGCGGTGGAAGTGCTCGACGACGAGCTGCTGCGGAAGGCCCCCCGGTTCCTGGCCCACATGACCTGGGTGCTCGACAACCGGCCCGATTTGGCGGCCCTCGTGAGCCGCTGGCAGGAGCCGGGCAAGGGCGAGCGCCGCTTGCTGTCACTGCTGCGGGGCCACCGCCTCAAGGCCCTGCTGCGGCGCATGCTCGACGAGGCCGAGTTCCTCTCCGACCACGGCGTGCGGGCCCTCTCGAAGTACCACAAAGACCACCCCTACGTGTTTCGCTCGGCCGAGGAATCGTTCACGGTCAACTACGAGCCCGGCGAATCGACCACCAGCCTCTACGGCGGCAACTCCAACTGGCGCGGCCCGGTGTGGTTCCCGGTGAACTACTTGCTCATCGAGGGCTTGCAGCGCTTTCACCACTACTACGGCGACGATTTCAAGGTAGAATACCCCACCGGCAGCGGCCACTTCACCACCCTGCTCGACATTGCGGAGCAGCTCACCAAGCGGCTGACCGCCTTGTTTTTGCGCGATGAAAACGGCCAGCGCGCCTGCTTCGGGGCCGACGTGCAGCAACAAACCGACCCCAACTTCAAAGACTACCTACTCTTCCACGAATACTTCAACGGCGACACCGGCCAGGGCCTGGGGGCCAGCCACCAAACCGGCTGGACGGGCCTCGTGGCCAAGCTCTTGCAACCCCGCGGAAAGTAATTTGGGGCTGGGCGCGCGGCAGTTGGCGGGGCTCAGCGCCGGGGGCCCTGCTCTCATTCGTCATTGCGGGGAAGGACGGCGAAGCAAAGCCCCCCGCACCACCAACCAACTACCCCAATGCCTTACCTCGACATCACGACGCCCATCACCGACCGCATGGTGCACTGGCCCGACAACGCGCCGGTGAACATCCGCCGCACCCGCTCGTTCGACTTTGGCGACCCGGCCAACGTGACCGAAATCAGCATGAGCGTGCACACGGGCACGCACGTCGACGCGCCGCGCCACTTCATCAAGGACGGGCCCGACGTGACGACGCTCGACCTGACCACGCTGCTGGGGCCCTGCCGCGTGGCCCGCGTCTACGACCCGAAGCTCATCACGCTGGCCGAAGTCGAGCCGCTCGACCCGCAGCCCGGCCAGCGCCTGCTGTTCCGCACCCGCAACTCGGACGCCGACTGGGGGCCCCTGCCGTTCACCCCCGACTTCGTGCGGCTCGACTTGCCGGCCGCGCAGTTTTTGCAGCAGCGCGGCGTGGTGTGCGTGGGCGTCGACTACCTCTCGGTGGGGGGCGGCGACACCCACCACGCCCTGCTCGACCACGGCGTGACCATCATCGAAGGCCTGCGCCTGGGCGGGGTCGAATCCGGTGATTACGAGTTGATTTGCCTGCCCTTAAAAATCGTGGGGGCCGACGGCGCGCCCTGCCGGGCGCTGCTCCGGCCGCTGTAGGCGCCGGGCGGGGGCCCTCAAGAAGAGCACGCCGCCCAGCACCCGCGAGCGGGTGAGGCTGAAGCGGTACCCGGCCTCGCCGTAGACCAGGTTGGTGCCCCGGAATGACTTTAAATTTCCTCTCAGCAGCAGGAATGCCGGCCCCGGGCCCTACTTGCCGCGCAGCGACGACGCCCGCACCAGCAAATCGGGCTGGAGCAGCACCCGGCGCGGCGACACGTTCAGGCGCTTTTCGGCCAGGATTTCGAGCAACAGGCGCACGGCGGCCTGGCCCATCTGCTCGCAGCGCTGGTCGACGGTGGTGAGCAGCGGCTCGGTGAAGGCGGTGAACATCTCGTTGCTGAAGCCGGCCAGGGCCACGTCGTCGGGCACGCGCAGGCCCCGCTTTTTGAGCACCTGCAGGGCCCCCACGGCCGAAAAGTCGCTGGCCGAAAACACGGCGTCGGGCCGCTCCGCCAGCTTCAGCAGCTGCTCCATGCCCCGGATGCCGTCCTCGAGCCGCATGTCGCAGACGAAGAGCAGGTCCTCGTCGAAGGGCACCTCGTACTCGCGCAGGGCGTCGCGGTAGCCCTGGAGGCGGTTTTTGTAGATGTTGAGGTGCTGGGGCCCGGCGAAGTGGGCGATGCGCCGGCAGCCCTGGGCCAGCAGGTGCGCCGTGCTTTGGTAGGCGCCTTCGCGGTCGTCGATCACCACGGCGTTCACGTCGCGCCCTTCCAGAATGCGGTCGAAAAACACCAGCGGCATGTCGCGCTTGCTGGCCTTGTCGAAGTGCTTGAAGTCGCGGGTCGTGCGCGAGAGCGACACCAGAATGCCTTCCACCTGGGCGTTGATGAGGGTTTCGATGTTCTTGCGCTCGTGGGCCACGTCTTCGTTCGACTGGCAGATGAGGATATTGAAGCCTGCCTTGGTGGCCACGGTTTCGATGCCCTTCACCACCATCGTAAAAAAATGGCCGTCGATGTGCGGCACCAGCACGCCCAGCATGTTGCTGCGGCCCTTGCGCAGGCCCGCCGCCAGGTGGTTGGGGTGGTAATTCAGCTCGCGGGCCAGCTTGGCCACCCGCTTCTTGGTGGCGTCGCTGATGCTCGGGTGGTTGCTCAGCGCCCGCGAAATGGTGGACACCGACACGCTCAGGGCCGTGGCCATGTCGGTGATGGAAGCGCGCTTGGAAACCAACGGACGAAAATATTAAAGCAATGGAGCGAAAATGCCGGCGCAAATATCCGCGCAAAATTCCTGGGGTTTGCGCGCCGTTGTCAGCTGGGCAGCGGCTGGGGCGTGTAGGTGGGCCCCAGGCAGCGGGGGCCCTGCGCGGTCCAGGCCAGCCGGTCGATGCAGAGCTGGCGCTCGGTCATTTGCGGGTTCCAGGCGTGGTACACCAGGTACTCGGTGCGGCCGTCGGGGCCCATGGCGTGCGAATGGTGGCCGGGGCCGCGCACGTGGCCCGGCACCGCGTGCAGCACCCGCGCCCCGGCCCCGCCCCCGGCCTCCGAGTAGGGCCCCAGCACGCCGTCGGCCACGCAAAAATCGACGCCGTAGCGCTCGGTCAGGAAATTGGCCCCGCTGTAGAAGCAGTAGTATTTGCCGCCGTGGCGGCGCACGTAGGGGCCCTCCAGCGTGTGCCACTGGGCAAACACCCGGTCGTCGTAGAGCGGCATCCGGCGGTTGGCTTCGAAGAGCGTCCAGGGGTGGCGGGCCCGCAGCACGGTGCGCGGCTCGTGGGCCAACCGGGTCATGGTGGCCAGGCGGTCCACGGCCAGGCCGGTGCCGGGAAAGTAGCCGTCGGCCGAGTCGATGAAATCGCGGGCGTAAAAAAGATACCACTGGCCGTCAGCATCTTGAAACGGGTGAGCGTCGATGGTAAACTTGCTTTCCGGCACGTTGAGCGTTGCCACTTCGGTGTAGGGGCCCTGCGGCGCGGCGCTGGTGGCCACGTGCAGGCGGTGCCCCACGGTGGCCGCGATGGCCCCGCCGCCCCGCGAGTAGTACATGTAGAAGGTGCCCTCGTGCAGCACCACTTCGGGGGCCCAGAAGTCGAGCCCCTCGCTGCCGGGCGGGGGCAGCAGGGCCCCGCCCGCGTCGTGCCAATCGACCAAGTTACTGGAGGTGAGCACGCTGAAGATGCGGCCGTCGGCGGTGCGGGCCCCGCCGGTGGTGGCAAAGGCGTAGTACGTGCCCTGGTGCCGCAGCACGGCGGGGTCGGCGAAGTTGCGCGCCGCCACGGGGTTGGTGTAGGTGCGGGCGTTGGCGCGGGCGCTCCGGCCGGGGCCCAGGGCCAGCAGGCCCCCGGCCACGGCGGCGTAGCGCAAAAAGTTGCGGCGGGAATCGGGAGCGGACACGAAAAAACGATTGGAGGTGAGTAGAAATGAGCGGGCGAGCGAACACCGACGCGCGCAATTACCGGGGAGCACGAATGTAAGAAGTTTGCGATTAATTGTGCAAACGTTTGCACAAAAATAATATCGCCCTTACCTTGCGGGCGGCATTCTGGCCTCCTCCCCCTTTTCGTTATCCGCATGAAGAAATCTTTGCTCCTGCTGCTGTGGCTGGCGCTGCTCGGCGCGCCGGGCGCCCACGCCCAAAAAGTCAAAACCAAAGCCAAGGGCCCCGGGGCCGCGCTCGCCGGCGGCCAGGGCGAGCGGTGGCCGGCGGCCAAAGCCAACGCCTGGTACCGGGCCCACCCGTGGCTGTCGGGGGCCAATTTCATCCCCAGCACGGCCATCAACCAGCTCGAAATGTGGCAGGCCGCCACCTTCGACGCCCCCACCATCGACCGCGAGTTGGGCTACGCCGAGGGCATCGGTTTCAACACCATGCGGGTGTTTTTGCACGATCTGGCGTGGAAGGCGGACCCCGCCGGCTTCAAAAAGCGGGTGGGCGACTACCTCGCCCTGGCCGATAAGCACCACATCCAGACCATCTTCGTCGTTTTTGACGACTGCTGGAACAAGGACCCGCACGCCGGCCCCCAGCCCGCGCCCAAAACCGGCGTTCACAACTCGGGCTGGATGCAGGACCCCGGCGACCCCGCCTCGCGCGATTCGGCCACCTTCGCAGGGTTGAAGCCCTACGTGACGGACGTGCTCACGAGCTTCGGCCACGACAAGCGCATCTTGCTCTGGGACTTGTACAACGAGCCCGGCAACTCCGACAAGGGCGTGGCCTCGCTGCCGCTGCTGCGCAACACCTTTGCCTGGGCCCGCGCCGCGGCCCCCGACCAGCCCCTGAGCGCGGGCCTCTGGAACTGGGGCTTCGCGGCCCTGAACGCGTTCCAGGCGCAGCACTCCGACGTCATCACCTACCATTGCTACGACGAGGCCCCCGCCCACCAGCGCATCATCGAGCTGCTGGCCAGCCACGGCCGGCCGCTCCTCTGCACCGAGTACATGGCGCGGCCCCGCAACTCGCGCTTCGTCAACACCTTGCCGCTGCTGAAGAAGTACAACGTGGCCGCCATCAACTGGGGCCTCGTCGAAGGCAAAACCAACACCAAGTACGCCTGGGACACGCCCGTGGCCGACGGCAGCGAGCCCACCGAGTGGTTCCACGAAGTGTTCCGCCAAAACGGCACGCCCTACCACCAGGACGAAACCGACCTGATCCGGAAAACGAACGGAAAATAGATTCTACTTATCAAACAAAAGCCCCGCCAACTCTTCGTCAGCGGGGCTTTTGTTTGATAAAAATGCAGGGAATGCGGGGGCTTACTTTGCGGGGGCCCCGGTCGGGACCGTTTCGGCCGCGGCCGGGGCGGCGGCTTGCTTGTAGTGAACTTCGGAGAGCGAGCGCAGGCGCTCGGCGGCCCATTCGGGCGTCACGTCGCGCTGGGGGTTGGCCAGCATCTCGTAGCCCACCATGAACTTGCGCACCGTGGCCGAGCGCAGCAGCGGCGGGTAGAAGTGCATGTGCACGTGCCATTCGGGGTGCTCCTGGCCGTCGGTGGGGCGCTGGTGCCAGCCGGCCGAGTACGGAAACGAGAGCTCGAACAGGTTGTCGTAGCGGATGGTGAGGCGGCGCAGGATGTCGGCCAGGCCGTCCTTTTCGGCGGCGGTGAGCAGCTCCAGCGAGGCCACGGCGCGGCGCGGCAGCAGCAGCGTTTCGAACGGCCACACCGCCCAAAAGGGCACCAGCACCACCCACGCGTCGTTTTCGATCACCACGCGCTGCTGCTCGCGCAGCTCGGTGGCGAGGTAGTCGGTGAGCAGGGTGCGGCCGTGCTCCTGGAAGTAGGCCGCCTGCTGCACGGTTTCCTTGGCGGGGTCGACGGGCACGCTGCGCTCGGCCCAGACCTGGCCGTGCGGGTGCGGGTTCGAGGCCCCCATGGCGGCGCCCTTGTTCTCAAAAATCTGCACGTAGTTGATGTCCGGCCGGGCCCCCAGGGTCTGGTACTCGTCCACCCACACGTCCACCACGGCGCGGATGGCCGCGGGCGTCATTTCGGGCAGCGTCAGGTCGTGGCGCGGCGTGAAGCAGATGACGCGGCCCACGCCCGTTTCGGATTCGGCAATCAGCAGGTTGTCGATGTTGATGCCCCCGGCGGGGCCGTCGGGTTGCAGGGCTGCGAAGTCGTTGTCGAACCGAAACGTGCCGGTGTACTGCGGGTTGTGGGCGCCGTTGGCGCGCACGTTGCCGGGGCACAGGTAGCAGGTGGGGTCGTAGGCCGGGCGGTTTTCGGGGGGCGTTTTTTCCTGCTGGCCCTGCCAGGGGCGCAGGGCGCGGTGCGGCGATACCAGGAGCCACTCGCCGGTGAGCGGGTTGTAGCGGCGGTGCGATTGGTGGGTGGGGTCGAAAACGGCGGGCGTGGCCATGGGCTGAAGATACTGGGTGGCAAAAAAGCAGAGTTACGCCTGCGCGGCGGCGCGCGGCGCTTCGCTCACGCCGCCCACGATGGTGGTGTGGTACGTTACGAGCTTTTGCTGAAAACGACGCTCGAAGGCGGCTTCCATCGCCGCCACAAAGGCATCGACGTGCCCGACCGCCACCAGGTTGATGGTGCAGCCGCCGAAGCCGCCGCCCATCATGCGGGCCCCGAACACGCCGGGCAGCGGGCGGGCCATTTCCACCAGCTCGTCCAGCTCCAGGCAGCTCACCTGGTAGTCGTCGCGCAGGCCGGCGTGCGAGGCGTACATCAGGGGCCCCACGGCTTCCGTGTCGTTGGCTTGCAGGGCGGCGGTGGCCTCCTGCACGCGCTGGTTTTCCTGCACCACGTAGCGGCAGCGGCGGTACACCACGTCGCCCAGCTCGGCGCGCTGCGCTTCCATCTGGGGCAGGGTGGCGTCGCGCAGGCTTTTCACTTCGGGGTAGTGGCGCTGCAGCACGGCCACGCCCTGGGCGCACTCCTGGCGGCGCTTGTTGTACTCGGTGCTGGCCAGCGCGTGCTTCACGCCGGAGTTGCACAGCACGAGGTGGTACTCGTCGGCTTTGAAGGGAAAGTACTCGTACTCCAGCGAGCGGCAGTCGAGGAGCACCACGTGGCCGGGGCGGCCGTGCAGGCTGGCAAACTGGTCCATGATGCCGCTCATCACCTTGGCGTAGGTGTGCTCGGCCTGCTGGCCCATTTTTGCCAGGGCCATGCGGTCGAAGCCGGTGTGCAGCAGCTCGTTCAGGGCAAACGCCAGCCCGCACTCCACGGCCGCCGACGACGAAAGCCCCGCCCCGATGGGGACGTTGCCGCCGAACACGCAGTCGAAGCCCGGCACCGCCACCCCGTGCGCCTGGAACTGGGCCACCACGCCCAGCAAATAGTTGGCCCACGCGTGGTCGCTGGGGGCCACGTCGGCCAGCGCCACCTCGTACGAGTCGGCTTGGTCGAACGCCGCCAGGCGGGCCGTGTCGCCGCCGTTCAGGCCCACGGCGAAAAAGATTTCCTTGTTGATGGCGGCGGGCAGCACAAAGCCGTCGTTGTAGTCGGTGTGTTCGCCGATGAGGTTGATGCGGCCCGGGGCCCTCACCAACAGCGGTTCGTGGCCGAAGCGGAGGCGAAACTCGGCGGCAATGGCAGAAATAGGCATGGTTGAAAGCTTGGTTTTGGGGCCAAAAGTCTGGTTTGGCCGGGATAAAGGTGCGATTTTTTACTAAAACAGACAAACGTTTGCACGGTATCAGCGTTACCGGTGATTGCAAAAACCTTGATAAACAGTTTTTTGCGCCTAAAAATCGGGCCGCTCTTGAGCGATAAAACTATTGTTTATTTGTATTTTTCTACTGATTTAGGCAGTCACCTGATCGGATTACTTACCTAGCCAAAATTCAAAATCAGGCCCTTGGTGACGAAGGCGCGGCCGAATACCCCCAACGCCTCTGCTCCACTGCGGCCCGGCCAGCCGCGCGGAGAGTTTCCCGGCCCCGCCCGTCCATTCTGGCTGAGCATATTCCTTGGGTAGCGCCAACCAAAAATAAAAAATCGCGCAAAGCGCAAACGTATGCGCCACTTATTACAAATTTTGATTTGTTCAGCTTGCTTGCTGCTGGCCTCATTTTAATTTTACTGTAGGCGGAAATAAAAAGCAGCTTCCTGGTTTGACGCAGAACGGCCATTAGGGCTTAATATAGCGAGGGATTTGAGCCAGTAGCATTTTTCAACGACTCAGATGTTCTTTATATAATACAAATAGCCAAGGGTTCAAAACACACGCTTTTTTTCCTTTTTTGGCGCAAACGTTTGCATTTTTTCAACAACTTCATTTCTCACACAACCTTCTTGTATGAACAAGCAACTACTCCCACCCAGGCGCTTGCTGCTTCCGGCTTTGGCTTGCTGCCTTCCGCTGGCTGCGGCTGTGGCCGCGCCGGTTGCCGTGCGGCCCGCTCGCGTGGCTGAGCGCAGCGCCCGGCCCTCGGCCGCCGTTACGGGCCGCGTGACCGACGCCAAGGGCGAAGGGCTGCCCGGCGTGACAGTGCTCGTGAAGGGCACCCAGAACGGGACGTCGACCAACGCCAACGGGGAATTCACCCTCGACGTGCCGGCCAGCGCCACGCTCATCTTCTCCTCGGTGGGCTACGCCACGAAAGAGGTGGCCGTGAACGGCCAGACAACGCTGGCCGTAACCCTGGCCACTGATACGCAGCAGCTTTCGGAGGCCGTCGTGATCGGCTACCTCACGCAGCAGCGCCAGGACGTGACCGGCTCGGTGGGCACCGTGGGGGCCGTGGAGGTGCGGCGCGCACCGGTGGCCTCGGTGGGCGAAGCCATTCAGGGCCGGCTGCCGGGCGTGCAGGTCACCAACTCCGGGCAGCCGGGGCAGGCCCCGAGCATCAACATCCGCGGGCTGGGCACGGTGGCCAGCGGCAGCGGCCCGCTCTACGTCATCGACGGGCTGTGGGTGCAGGGCCAGGGCGGGCAGCGCGACTTCAACCCCGCCGACGTGGAGTCGGTGCAGGTGCTGAAGGACGCCGCCGCGCTGGCGCCCTACGGCGCATCGGGGGCCAACGGCGTGATCATCGTCACCACCAAGAAAGGCAAGGAGGGCAAGCCCACCGTCACGCTCAGCGCCAACGGCGGGGTGCAGAATCTGGTCAAGCGCCTCGACCTGACCCACGCCGCGGAGTGGGCGGCCATCAACAACCAGGCTTACGACAACACCAAACAGACCCGCCAGCCCTACGCGGCCAACATCCCGGCCGGGCTCGACACCGACTGGCAAAAGGAGTTTTTCAAGCACGGCTCGGTGCAGGACTACAACCTGGGCTTTTCGGGCGGGGGCCCCGGCTCCACCTACAACGTGTCGGGCGGCTACTTCCGGCAGAACGGCACGGTGCGGGGCCCCGAGTTCGAGCGCTACAGCTTCCGCGTGAACACGGGCTTTACGCGCGGGCGGCTGCGCTTTGGCGAGAACGCGCTGCTCTCGCGCACGAACCAGACCCGCGTCAACGGCCTGCCGTTCGTCGACGTGGTGCGGATGCTGCCGGTGAATTCGGTGCTCGACCCGACCACGCCGGGCGGCTACGGCATCGGCAACAACAACGCCTCGACCTTCGGCACCAACCCCATCGCGCTGCAAAACCTGCTCAACGACACCGGTACCTCCAACCGCATCCAAGGGAACGTGTTCGGCGAGGTCTCCATTTTTGATTTCCTGCGCTACCGCCTCAACCTGGCCACCGAGTACCACGGCTTCCACGACCAGCAGAAGCGGCGGTACGGCATCTGGCGCCTCAACGACGCCACCAACCCGTCGAACTTCGGCGAAGACCAGGGCAACGAGCTCTTCGGCATGGCCGAAAACACCCTTACCTTCGACAAAAGCTTTGGCGAGCACAGCCTGACGGCCGTAGCCGGCTACAGCCAGCAGCGCTTCCGCCAGGAGTTTACGCGGGGCGTGAACTTCGGCTACGGCACCGGCCCCACCTACTTCTGGGCCCTGGACGCGGGCAGCCAGACGCCGCAGGCCATCGGCTCGGCCTACGTGTGGGCGAAGCAGTCGTTTTTCGCCCAGCTCACCTACGACTACGCCCAGCGCTACCTGCTGACGGCCGCCTTCCGCCGCGACGGCTCGTCGCGCTTCGACCCCGACCACCGCTGGGGCAATTTCGGGGCCGCCTCGGTGGGCTGGCGCGTGTCGAAGGAGAAGTTCTTTGAGAACATCGGCGGCATTTCCGACCTGAAGCTGCGGGCCTCGTACGGGCGGCTGGGCAACGACCAGCTCAGTGGCGCCTTCGGCGGCTCCTACCTCTCGCAAGGCTTCATCAACCCCAACGCCAACTACGTGCTGGGCGGCAATATTCAGAACGGGGCTATCCAGACGGCCTATGCCAGCACGGGCATCCGCTGGGAAGACCGCCGCACGACCAACGTGGGCTTCGACGCCGGTTTCCTGACCAACCGGCTCACGCTCTCGGCCGACTACTACGTGTCGCAGACGTACAACGCGCTAATTAACCCCAATCTGGCCCTCACCTTCGGCAACGCCGGCCCCAACCCGTTCCGCAACCTGGGCAAGCTCGAAAACAAGGGTTTTGAGTTCCTGCTCGGCTTCAACGACACCCGCGGCAAGTTCCGCTACGGGGCCACGGGCAACCTGACTACGATTAAAAACACGGTACTGGACCTGGGCCGGGCCGCTGGCGAAGCCACGGGCGCCGCCAACTTCTTCAATGGGGGCCCCGGCGACATCACCCGCACGGAGGTGGGCCACGAGATTGGCTCGTTTTACCTCTACCAGTTCGACGGCATTTACCAGACCGGCGACGCCAACATCCCGAAGGGCCTGCAAGCCGGCGACGTGCGCTACAAGGACACGGACGGCAACGGCGTCATCGACGACAAGGACCGGATGCACGTCGGGCGGGTGTTCCCCAAAATCCAGTACGGCTTGAACCTGAACCTGGGCTACGGCGCCTTCGACGTGGCCGCCTTCTTCCAAGGCGTGCAGGGCAACGATGTGTTCAACATCGACAAGTACTGGCTCGACCGCACCGACGACAACGGCAACCACCGCGCCGGCTTCAGCCCCTGGACGACTTCCAACCCGAGCACCAGCACGCCGAGGGCCCTCAAGTCGGGCGGTAACGGCGGCGACTCGCCCGGCAACAACGACCGCTTCAACACCACGCGCTGGCTGGAAAGTGGCTCGTACCTGCGCCTGAAAAACCTGCAAATTGGTTTCACGCTGCCCAAGGCCCTGCTCGAACGCACGAAGTACGTGACCTCGCTGCGCGTGTACGCCACCGGCCAGAACGTGTTTACCTCGACCCACTACAGCGGCTACGACCCCGAAACCGTGGGCAGCGGGGCCTTCAACTCGCTGGGCAACAACCTTTCAAGGGGCGTCGACGAGGGCTCGTACCCCAACCTGCGCTCGTTTACGCTGGGCGTTCAGGCCGGCTTCTAGGCTCGTTTTTCTTCATAATAATCCGCTTCCGATATGAAATCTACTTTTTTAACGCGGTTAGGCCTGGCCGGTGCGCTGCTGCTGGGTGCCACGGCCTGCGAGAAAAATCTGCTCGACCAGACCAATCCCAACCTCCCGCTCACGGAACTGTCGTGGAAAACCAGCGACGACGCCGTGAAAGGTTCCGTGGCCTGCTATGCCGGGCTGCAAGGGCTGGGCATGTACCGGCGCTGGCTCAACTTCGCCACCGACCTGCGCGACGACATCGGCTACAGCCGGAGCCCCTGGGGCGAGTTGGCCGACTTCACGAAGTTTATCCAGACGAACTACGACTTTGAGGTGTCGCAGAACATCTGGCGCGACCACTACCGCACCATCTACCGTTGCAACCAGGTGATTGCCAACGTTCCCGGCATTCAGGGCATGGACGCCGGCCTGCAAAAGCGCGTGGTGGCCGAAGCGCGCTTCCTGCGGGCCTTGTGCTACTTCAACCTGGTGTCGCTCTACGGCAACGTGCCGCTGCCCCTGGCCCCCGCCGTCGACCTGAATGAGGTGCCCACCCAGGCCACCGAAGCCGAAGTGTGGACGCAGGTCATCGCCGACTTGCAGGCCGCACAGGCCGAC
>JANXOE010000208.1 GCA_025353745.1 Hymenobacter sp. | reverse complement strand
CACGGCCGTGGTGCACGCCACCCGCGTGGGGTTCGACGGCGACCCGGGCTCGGCGGTGGGCCTCGAAATCCTCAACGCCCTGCGCGCCGGGGCCAACTACACCTGGAACCTGAACGTGGAGCAGCGCCTGAGCAACGGCCTGAACCTGACGCTGGCCTACGACGGCCGCAAGGCCAACGGCCTCAACGTGGTGCACACCGGCCGCATGCAGGTGGCGGTGCTGTTCTAGCGGAGGAGCAGGCCCGGCGGGCGGCGCCGGGCGCGAAGCGTTGGAACGTGCTGCCCCAACCCCACAGTCACTACTTTTGACGACCGCTTTTTTGGGTGGTTATCCAACTCAGCTCGTGAAGCTTCTTCTCATTTTTTGTGGTGTTCTGCTCGGCGCGTTGCCCGCCTGGGCCGCGGCAAGCCCCGCGGACAGCCTGCTGACGGAGCTGAACGAAGCGCTGGCCCACAAAGAGCAATACGACGGGCAACGCCTGAACCGGATTGCCGAGCTAACGGCCGAATTTGTCTCCCACGAAGCCGACGACAACGCGAAATTTGACCTGGGCCTGCGCATCTACGACGAGTACAAGGCGTTCAAGTACGATTCGGCGTTTGCTTACAGCCAAAAAGTTACGCGGTTGGCCAAGCAGTTGAAAAGCCCCGAGAAAATGGAGGTAGCCAAGCTGAAGCTGGCCTTCGTGCTGCTTTCTTCCGGCTTGTTCAAGGAAACCTTTGAGACGATGGGCACCATCAACCCCGGCCGGTTGACGGCGGACGACAAGCCGGGCTTTTATTTCCTGAAAGCCCGCGCGTACAGCGACCTGGGCGATTTCAACCAGGACCGGGTGTACCGGCCGGCTTATTACCGCCAGGCCCTGGCCTGCGCCGATACTGCGCTGCAGTTCTGCCGGCCCGGCTCCTACGACTACTTGTCGGTGCAGGAGTTCAGGGCCCAGAAAACCGGCAACCTGCGCGCCGGGGCCGCGGTGTACCGCCAGATACTCCGCCTGCCCCACCTGTCGCTGCACCAATTGGCGGTGAGCGCCAGCACCACGGCCTACATCTACGAGCTGACCGGCCAGGACGAAAAAGCCTTCGAGCTGCTGCTGGCGTCGGCCATTGCCGACGTGAAAACCGCCACCAAGGAAACCGTGGCCATCCTCAAGCTGTCGGACTACTGCTACCGGCGGGGCGATTTGAAGAACGCCTACACCTTCATCAAGGCCGCCCAGGAAGGCGCGGCTTTCTACAAGGCGCGGCAGCGGCAGGTGGCGATTAGCCACGTTTCGTCGCTGATAGAAGGGCAAAAGATTAGCATCATCGAAAGCCAGCGCAAGTCCTTAAAAACCTACTCCATCGTCATTACGCTGCTGGCGGTTTTCGTGCTGGGTTTTGCCTTTATCATCTTCCAGCAGCTGCGGAAGCTGCAAAAGGCCGACCGGCTGATTGCCATCACCAACCGCGAGCTGCGCGGGCGCAACAACGAGCTGCGCCAGCTAAACGGCGGCCTGAACGAGGCCAACAAAATCAAAGAAGAGTACATCGGCTACTACTTCCACAACAACTCGCAGTACATCGATAAGATCGAAGCGCTGAAAAAGACGCTCGACACCTTGCTGGGCCACAAGCACTACGCCGGGATGCAAAAGCTGGCGGACGGCATCAACATCAAAAAAGAGCGCAACGAGCTGCTCAAAGGCTTCGACAGCGTGTTTCTCCGGCTGTTCCCCAACTTCATTGCCCAGTTCAACGGCTTGCTTAAGGCGGAAGACCGCATTCAGCTGCCCGAAGACCAGCTGCTGACCACGGAGCTGCGGATTTTCGCCCTCATCCGGCTGGGCATCGCCGACAGTGAGCAAATCAGCCGGATGCTGGGCTATTCCATCAACACGATTTACACCTACAAGACCAGGGTGAAAAACCGGTCCTTCCTGCCCAACGAGGAGTTTGAAACCCGGGTCCAGGCCATCCAGGCCGTTTGAGCAAGCGTTGCGGGCCGGGAGAAAAGTGGCCGACAACGGTTGTTGGCCCTGCCCCCACCCGGCGGCGGGCAAGTAAGCGCACAGCGAGGGAAAGCGAGCCGGAGCACGCTGCAAAGCGGGGCCGTGGGGGCGCTCGTGCCGCGTTCGTTGGCGGGCAGCTTGTGCCCAACAACCCCGGCCGGTGTTTGCCCAGTTGAACAAACCGCTAGCATTAAACCGGGGTTTTTTGGTGCTATAAAGGAGTAAAAAACTGCTTTCATCGGCAGAATACACGGGCAAACAAGTTATACAAGGTTCATATTTTAGTCAATATTTTTACTTATATGTCATTATTAATCAGAAGTATAACCCCAAACAGGGTTAATATTTCTTATACCACGACTTGATAATTTTTGATAGGGGGAAAGGGGCTTTTCATTTGTCTGGTCGCTTTGCCAACAAGCGGCGCTGCAAACGATTGCCCAGCGTGATTCAAGCAGCGGGCTGCCGCGTTGCAAACGGTTTTCTGCCGCTCGAACCGGCCATCGTTTGCCTAGGCACAAACCCAAAAATCCCCCTCAATTATCCCTTAATTATCTGCTCATGCCGCGCTTTTTACTTCCCCCCGTTTCCCGTTATCTACACAAGTGGGCCCTGCTCCCCGTGCTGGGGGCCCTGGCCGTCAGCCCTGCTTTGGCACACCCGGCCGCGGGCCGCCCGTTGATGCCGGCCGGTAAAAAGGGGGTTGCCCCCGTGGCCGGCGGCACCGTTACCGGGCGGGTAGTGGACGCCAAGGGCGAAGGCCTGCCGGGCGTTACCGTGGTGGTGGAGGGCACCCCCCTCGGGGCTTCGACCGACGCAGCGGGCTCGTACACCATCACCAACGTGCCGGCGGGGCCCCACACCCTGGTTTATTCTTCCATCGGACTGAATCCGGTGCGCGTGCCCGTTACGGTGCTGGACGGCCGGCCGACGCAGGTGGCCGCGACCACGCTGACCGAAAATACCACCCAGCTGAACGAGGCCGTGGTGGTGGGCTACGGCACCGCCCGCCGCCAGGACGTGACCGGCTCGATTGCCACCGTGACGTCGAAAGACTTCGTGCAGGGCCAGGTGACCTCGCCCGAGCAGCTCATCCAGGGCAAGCTGGCCGGCGTGCAGATAACGACGGGCGGCGGGGCCCCCGGCGAGGTCAGCACCATCCGCATCCGCGGCGGCTCGTCGCTGAACGCCAGCAACGACCCGCTCATCGTCATCGACGGCGTGCCGGTGGACAACCAGGTCATCAGCGGGGCCGGCAACCCGCTTTCGCTGGTCAATCCCACCGACATTGCGACCGTCACCGTGCTCAAGGACGCCTCCGCGACGGCCATCTACGGCTCGCGGGCTTCCAACGGCGTCATCATCATCACCACCAAAAAAGGCGTGGATGGCGAAAAGATGCACGTCAACATCAACTCGCAGGTGTCGCGCTCCACGAATTACGGCAAGGTCGACGTACTGAGCGCCGACGCCTACCGCAACCTTACCGCCCAGGCCATCCAGGCCGGCACCATCCCGGCCGGCAACGCCAAGTACCTGGGCACCGCCAACACCGACTGGCAGGACGCCATCTACCGGACGGCCTGGACCACCGACAACAGCGTGAGCCTGACCGGCAGCGCCAACCACGTGCCCTACCGGGTGTCGCTGGGGGCCCTCGCCCAGAACGGCACGCTGCTCACCAGCAACCTGAAGCGCAACTCGGCCTCCGTTGGCCTCTCGCCGCGCTTGTTCGACAACCATTTGCGCATCGATGTTAATGTGAAGGGCACCCAGGCCGACTACCGCTTTGCCGACCAGGGGGCCATCGGCGGGGCCGTGCGCTACAACCCCACGCAGCCCATCTACAGCGGCAACGACCAGTTCAACGGCTACTACGAGCTGCTCAACGGCAGCATTCCCAACAACCTCACCGATCGCAACCCGGTGGCCTTGCTCAACGACAAGCGCGACCGCAGCACGGTGCTGCGCAGCATTGGCAACGTGCAGTTTGATTACCAGGTGCATTTCCTGCCCGACCTGCACGCCAACCTGAACCTGGGCTACGACGTGGCCCGCAGCAACGGCACCGTTTTCATCCCGGCCTCTTCGTCAATAGCCTTTTCCACCCAGGGGCAGAACAATTCGTACCACCAGGGCAAGAACAACAAGCTGCTGGAAACCTACCTCAACTACAGCAAGCAGGTAGGCGACCACCACTTGGAGGCCCTGGCCGGCTATTCGTACCAGGACTTCTACACGTACTCGCCGTACCGGCCCGCCTACAAGGCCGACGGCACCCTGCTCTACCCCAACAACCCGCCCCAGAACCCGGTCAAGACGCAGTACACGCTGGTCTCGTTTTACGGGCGCCTGAATTACAACTACAAGGAACGCTACCTGTTCACGGGCACCTTCCGGACCGATGCTTCCTCGCACTTCAGCCCCGACAATCGTTGGGGCAAGTTCCCGGCGGCCTCGGTGGCCTGGCGCATCAATAAGGAGAACTTCCTGACGGATTCCCGCACCGTATCGGACCTGAAGCTGCGCGCGAGCTACGGCATCACGGGCCAGCAGGACATCACCAGCGTGGCCGGCGACTACCCCTACCAGGGCAACTACACCATTGGGGCCCCGACCGTGCAGCAGGTATTTGGCCAGAATGCCCATTACACGCTGCGGCCGGCCGCTTACGACCCGAACCTGAAGTGGGAGCAAACCAAGACCTACGACGCGGGCCTGGACTACGGCTTCTTCAACAACCGCCTGACCGGCTCGGTGGACGTGTACCTGCGCAAGACCGACGACCTGCTGGCCGTGATTCCGGTGCCCGCGGGCAGCAACTTCAGCAACACGCTGCTGACCAACATCGGCAGCCTGGAAAACCGGGGCATCGAGCTGGCCTTGAACTACAACCTGGTGCAGAGCGAGCGTTTCAACTGGTCGGTGAACTTCAACGCCACCCTGAACCGCAGCAAAATCACCAAGCTCACGCAGGTGGAAGACCCCAACTACCTGGGCACGTCGGTGGGCAACGTGGGCAACTTTCAGTTTGTGCAGGTGAACACGGTGGGCTACGCGCCCAACGCGTTCTTCTTGTACCAGCAAAAGTACGAGAACGGCAAACCCTTGCAGGACCCGTCCAACAAACCGAGCCCGGTGCAGTACGTGGACCGGAACGGCGACGGCCAGATTACCGAGCGCGACCTGGTGCATGCCCACGACCCGGCCCCCAAGGCCATCCTGGGCTTCAGCTCCAACCTGGGCTACGGCAAGGCCAGCCTGGCGTTTACGGTGCGCTCCAACATCGGCAACTACGTGTACAACAACATCGACGCGGGCCAGGGCAACTACTACGGGCTCAGCACGGGCCTGGGCTACGCGGCCAACGTGGTGCCCAACATCTACGCCACCGGGTTCAAAACCGGGCAGCCGTACAGCGACATTTATTTGCAGGACGCCTCGTTCGTGCGCCTCCAGAACGTGACGCTGGGCTACGACTTCGGCAGCCTGCTGAAAGCCGGCACCACGCTGCGCCTCACGCTGGCCGGCCAGAACCTGCTGGTGCTGACCAAGTACACCGGCCTCGACCCGGAGCACGGCAACGGCATCGACAACCAGTTTTACCCCTTGCCCCGCACCGTCACGCTGGGCCTCAACCTTGGTATTTAACCCAACTGTTAGCGCTCTTTTTATATGAATGCGAATAAGCACTTGCGCTCCGGCGGCGCGGCCCTGGCCGTAACCGCCTCCTTGCTCGCCGGGGCCCTTTCGGGCTGCACGAAGGACCTCGACCGCACCCCGTTCTACGACCTCAACACCGAATCGGTGTATAAAGACCCCGCCAACTACGTGCAGGTGCTGGCCAAGCTCTACGCGGGCTTTAATTTGTCGGGCCAGCAGACGACGGACGCGCCCGACGTGTTTGCCGGGCAGGGGAAAGACGTGGGCGAAACCTCGTACCTGCGGGGCTACTGGTACTTGCAGGAGCTGACCACCGATGAGGCCGCGGTGGCCTGGAACAGCGGCCCGCTGCAACAGCTGAACACGACGAGCTGGTCGTCGAGCAACGACTTGATCAACAACAGCTACACCCGGATTTTTTACGAGGTGACGCTGTGCAACGCGTTCATCCGCGAAACCAGCGACGAGAAGCTCAGCAGCCGCGGCATTGCGGGCGCTGACGCCGAAAATGCCCGCCTCGACCGGGCCGAAGCCCGCTTTCTGCGGGCCCTGGCGTACTACCACGCCCTCGACCTGTACGCCAACGTGCCCTTCGTGACCGAGGCCGACGCGCCCAGCAAGAACCTGCCCAAGCAGATAAAGCGGGCCGACCTGTTCGCCTACATCGAATCGGAGCTGAAGGCCATCGAGCCGCTGCTGAAAGCGCCGCGCCAGGGCCCCTACGGCCGCGCCGACCAAGGCGCGGCCCAGACGCTGCTGGCCAAGCTCTACCTCAACGCGGAGGTGTACACGGGTGCCGCGCGCTACACCGACTGCCTCACCTACTGCAACAAGGTGCTGGGCGGCGGCTACGCGCTCAGCCAGACCGGCCCCGCCACCGCCGCCGACCCGCATCCGGCTTCGGGCTACGCCAAGCTGTTCATGGCCGACAACAACGTGACGGCGGCTTCGGAAATCATCTTTCCCATCACCAGCGACGGTTTGGTGTCGCAGACCTACGGCGGCACTACCTACCTGGTGCACGCGCAGGTAGGCGACAGCATGGTTGCCAAGGACTTCGGCATCAACGGGGGCTGGTTCGGCAACCGCACCCGCAAAAACCTGCCGTTGCTGTTTGCCAGCGGAGCGGGCGGGACGGGCAGTGCCGACAGCCGCGCCATGTTCTTCGCCCGCGGCCACAGCCTGGAAATCAAAGACCTGACCGCCTCCAGCAACGGCTACGCCACCACCAAGTGGAAGAACGTGACCTCGACCGGGGCCCCCGGCTCGGACCCGCAGGGCAACTTCGTGGACACCGATTTTCCGATGTTCCGGCTCGGCGACGTGTACCTCATGTACGCCGAGGCCGTGCAGCGCGGCGGCCAGGGCGGCACCCCGGACCAAGCCCTGGCCTACGTGAACGCCTTGCGCGACCGCGCCTACGGCAACGCGAGCGGCGGCACCGCCGGCCACGTCACGGCGACGGACGTCGCCTCGCCGGACTTCCTCCTGGCCGAGCGGGGCCGCGAGCTGTACTGGGAAGGCACGCGCCGCACCGACCTCATCCGCTTCGGCAAGTTCACCAGCGCCACTTACCTGTGGCCCTGGAAAGGCGGCACAGCGGCCGGCCAGGGCGTGTCGCCCAACCTGAACATCTTTCCACTGCCTTCGGCCGACATCGTGGCGAACCCAACGCTTGCACAAAATCCTGGTTATTAGCGTCAAAACCGATGGCGCGCCCGGCGCGTTGCCCGTTGCCGACACGACGGACGGCTATGCCCTGTTGGCAAATGCCCGCGCGGCCTACAGGGCCCTGGCCGCACCCCATCAGTCCATTTCATTCGCTTGATTGCCCGCGCTCTTGCTTTTCCATCTTTTGAGGACAACGCGCCCGGCGAAGCTGCCGGGCGCGTTGTCCTTCGCTTTATGAAAAAAACAACTCGTTTCTTATTGCTGGTTTTGCTGGCGCTGCTGGCTTGCACCGGGCCGGCTGCCGCCCAAACCGCGGCCGCCCAGGCGCCTTACCGCGACCCCGCCCAGTACGGCCAGCCCTTCGCGGGCGTGCCGGAAAGCCAGAACGCGACCGTCTACCAAGTCAACATGCGGGGCTTCAGCCAGCAAGGCAACTTCCAAGGGGTGCTGACCCGCCTGGATTCCATCAAGGCGCTGGGCATCAACGTGGTGTACCTGATGCCCATTTACCCCATCGGCAAGCTCAAAGCTGTCGACTCGCCGTTTGCGGTGCAGAACTACACGGCGGTGAACCCCGAGTTCGGCACGCTGGCCGACCTGCGGGCCCTCGTGGCCGGGGCCCACGCCCGGCACATGGCCGTGATGCTCGACTGGGTGGGCAACCACACGTCCTGGGACCACGCCTGGATTGCGGAGCACCCCGACTGGTACGTGCACGACGCCAGCGGCGCCATCGTGAACCCGATAGCGGCCTGGAAAGACATCGCCCAGCTCAACTTTCAAAACCCACAGCTGCGCGCGGCCATGATTAACGCCCTGCGCTACTGGGTGTTCCAGGCGAACATCGACGGCTACCGCTTCGACTACGCCGACGGCCCCACGTATGAGTTTATGGCCGAGATGACGAAGAACCTCAAAGGCATCCGCACGCACAAGCTGCTGCTGCTGGCCGAAGGCGACAAGAAAAAATACTTTTTTCAGGCGGGCTTTCAGCTGGACTACGACTTCCCCTTCATCCAGGTGATGCGGCACGATATTTTTGCCGGCGGCAAAAGCGTCCGGCTGCTCGATTCGCTCAACGCCGCCGAGTACCGCGCCGCGCCGCCCACGGCCCGGATGCTGCGCTACGTTTCCAACCACGACATCAACAGCTCGGAGGGCCCCCCGCAGGAAATGTTCGGGAGCGCGCCGGGGGCCCTGGCCGCGTTCGTGGTGGCCGCTTACATGAAGGCCGTGCCGATGATTTACAACGGGCAGGAGGTGGGCTACGCCGAGCGGGTGCCGTTCATGGGGCCCCGCAAGGCCATCGACTGGGCCCCCAACCCGGCCCTGACCCGGGAATACAAACGGCTGCTGCGCTTCCGCAACGGCAGCAACGCCCTCCGCAACGGGGCGCTGGCTTCCTACAGCAGCGACGACGTGTGCGCCTTCACCAAAACGGCGGGCCCCGAGCAGGTGCTGGTGCTGATCAACCTGCGCCGCGCCCCCAAGACCTACGCGGTGCCCGCGGGGCTGGCCGGCGCGGCTTGGCGCGATGCGTTCAGCGGGCAGGCCAGGGCGGTGGGCAGCGCGCTCACGCTGCAGCCTTTTCAGTACCTGGTGTTGCGAAAATAACCACCGGAGGGCCCCGCCGGGGCCTGCCCACCATAGTTGGCGGTTCGGACCGCCGGAAAAAAACGTTGCCTGAATTATGCAAAAAATAGTGTTTTTGTGCGTGCTCGCGGCCGGCTTCCGGGCCGCGGCCCAGCCCACGGCTGCCCCGCTGGCGGCCCGCCTGGGCAAGGTCGGTTTGACGTTTGCGCTGGGGCCCAACGGGCAGCCCACGTACGCCGTGGCGTATGGGCAGCGGCCGGTGGTCAAGCCTTCGCGCCTGGGCCTGGCGCTGGCCGAGGGCCCCGGCTTCGACGGCCCCCTGGTGCTGACGGGCAGCGAAGTGAAAGACGTGGACGACACCTGGCAACCGGTGTGGGGCGAGGTGAAAAACATCCGCGACCACTACCAACAGCTCACGGTGCACCTGCGGCAGCCGGCCGCGGCCGGGCGGCGGCTCGACATCGTGTTCCGGGTGTTTGCCGACGGGGTGGGGTTTCGCTACGAATTCCCCGCCCAGGCGGGCCTGACGTACTTCACCGTCAAGGCCGAGCTCACCGAATTTGCCCTGCCCGCCGACCACAAAGCCTTCTGGATACCCGGCGACTACGACTCGAACGAGTACGCCTACACCACCTCGCGGCTGAGCGCGGTGAACACCGCGCCCATCGAGCCCATTCAGCTGCGCGCCGCGGGCACCACGGTGCAAACGCCGCTCATGCTGAAGTCGGACGACGGCCTGTACGTGAATATTCACGAAGCCGCGCTGGTAAATTACCCGGCCATGATGCTGAACGTCAACACCAAAACGTTTAGCCTCGGCGCCCACCTCGTGCCCGATGCCCTGGGCAACGCCGCCTACCTGCAAGCCCCCGAGCACACGCCCTGGCGCACCATCGTCGTGGCCGACAACGCGCCCGCCGTGCTGGCGTCCAAGCTCATCCTCAACCTGAACGAGCCCAGCAAAATCGCCGACCCGTCCTGGATTCACCCCCAGAAGTTCGTGGGCGTGTGGTGGGAAATGCAAGTGGGCCGCGCCACCTGGAGCTACTCGGACACCACCAACCTCAAGCTCGCCGGCACCGACTGGAACCGGCTGAAGCCCAACGG
>JANXOE010000165.1 GCA_025353745.1 Hymenobacter sp. | reverse complement strand
GAGCAAGCGGTGCGCTCGGGCAAGCTCTCCGGCGACGGGCAGTTTACGCAGCGGGCCCACGCCTACTTCGAGCAGCACTGGGGCTTCGGCAAGGCCCTGCTGACCACCTCGTGCACCGATGCGCTGGAAATGGCGGCCCTGCTGCTCGACATCCGGCCCGGTGACGAGGTGATTGTGCCCGCCTTTACGTTCGTGAGCACGGCCAATGCCTTTGTGCTGCGCGGGGCCAACATCGTGTTTGCCGACAGCACCGCTGCCAACCCCAACCTCGACGCCGATGCCCTGGGGGCCCTCGTCACGCCGCGCACCCGCGCCATCGTGCCGGTGCACTACGCCGGCATTGCCTGCGACATGGGGGCCGTGCTGGCCACGGCCGCCCGCCACGGCCTCGCGGTGGTGGAGGACGCGGCCCACGCCATCGACAGCTTCTACCTTGGCCGGCGGCTGGGCACGCTGGGGGCCCTGGCGGCGTTTTCGTTTCACGAAACCAAGAATATCATCGCGGGCGAAGGCGGATTGCTGGCCATCAACGATTTGCAATATGAGCGGCGGGCCGAGATTATCCGGGAGAAGGGCACCACCCGGTCGGCTTTCTTTCGGGGCGAGGCCGCCGAATACAACTGGGTCGACGTGGGCTCGTCGTTCCTGCCCTCCGAGCTGACGGCGGCTTACCTGTGGGCGCAGATCGAAAACCTGGCCGACATCCAGCGGCAGCGCATCGCGCTGTGGGCGCGCTACTACGCCGCGCTCGCGCCGCTGGGGGCCCTGGGCGTGGGCCTGCCCGTGCTCCCGGCCTACGCCACCAACAACGGCCACCTGTTTTACCTCGTGTGCCGCAGCCGCGCCGAGCGCGACGCGCTGATTGCCCACCTCGGGCAGCGCCGGATTCTGGCCGTGTTCCATTACCTGGCCTTGCACCAAAGCCCGTACTACGCCGCCCGGCACGACGGCCGGCCCCTGCCCTGGGCCGAGCACTACACCGACTGCCTGGTGCGGCTGCCCCTGTTTTACGAGCTGAGCGCGGCCGACCAGGAGCGCGTCGTGGCGGGCGTGCTCGATTTTTACCACCGCCGCTAACCCCTCCGCATGGCGCGTATTCTGTTCTTTACCCCGTACCCGGCCAGCCGGGCCCCGTCGCAACGGTTCCGCTTCGAGCAATATTTAAACATCCTGCAAGCCCACGGGCACCAGCACCGGGAGGTTTCGTTTCTGGACGAGGCCACCTGGAACATTTTGTACCGGCCGGGCCGCGCCGGGGCCAAGGTGGCGGGCATCCTGCGCGGCTTTGGGCGGCGGCTGGGGCACGTGTGGGCGGCCCGGCGCTACGACTTCGTGTTTGTGCACCGCGAAGCCGCGCCCCTGGGGCCCCCGGTGTTCGAGTGGCTGCTGGCCAAGGTGTTGAAGAAACGGCTCATCTACGATTTCGACGACGCCATTTGGATCGCGAATACGTCGGAAGCCAACAAGGTAGCCGCCGGTTTGAAGTGGCACGGCAAGGTGGGGCAGATTTGCGGCTGGGCCCACAAAAACAGCTGCGGCAACGGCTTCCTGGCCGCCTACGCCCGGCGGTTCAACGCCCGCACCGTGGTCAACCCCACCACCATCGACACCACGGGCCTGCATAACCGGGTGCGCGACCAGGGGGCCCCCGGCCGCCTGGTTATCGGCTGGACGGGCACTCACTCCACCCTCAAGTACCTCGACCAGGTGGTGCCCGTGCTGGCCCGCCTCGAAGCCGAAGGGCTCGACTTCGAGTTCCGCGTCGTTTCCAACCAGCCGCCGGCCCTGCCGCTGCGGTCGCTGGTGTACCTGCCGTGGCGCAAAGACACCGAAATTGCCGACTTGCTCGGCTTCCACGTGGGGCTGATGCCGCTCGAAGACGACGCCTGGGCCCAGGGCAAATGCGCCTTCAAAGCCTTGCAGTACATGGCCCTGGGGGTGCCGCCGCTGGTGTCGCCGGTGGGCATGAACACCGAAGTGGTGCAGCACGGCCAGAACGGCTTCGTGTGCGCCACCCCGGCCGATTGGGAAGCGGGCCTGCGCCAGCTCCTGGCCGACCCGGCCCTGCGCCAGCGCCTGGGCCAGGCCGCCCGCGCCACCGTGGAAGCCCGCTACTCGGTGGCCGCCAATACGCCCAACTTCCTGGAGCTGTTTGCCTGAAAGGCGTAGCGCGGGCCCGCGCTACGCCCGCAATTACGCGGCCACCCGCCGCCGCGCCGCCGGTTGCCGGCGCTTGGCTTTCTGTTCGTCCAGCATGCTTTGCAGGATGTATAGGCCGCCCAGGTAAAAGGGCACCATCGGAATTTTGTAGCGCACGAGCGTGCCGAAATTGGCGCTGTTGATGGCCACCGACGCGGCGAAAATCAGCGAAAACACGAAGCACAGCACCAGCACGGGCGTGGTGGCCACGAACTTAACGGTGGCCACCACGCCCGTTCGCCAGAAAATGCGGAGGGTAAAAATCAGGAAAAAAGCCGCTTCCAGGGCCGAGAGCAGCATGATGGGGTTGCGCGCTTCCCACAGCAGGGGCCGGAACAGGGCCGTGGCGATGGCCTGCGGGGCCAGCTTCGCCATGCCGCCGATGGTGCCGTCCTGCGCGCCCAGGTAGTAGGCCGAGCCGTTTTGCTGCACACTGGTTTGGTAGAGGTAGTCGGCCGTGATTTTGCTGCGCTCGCCGATTTTGTCCACGTCGTACTTGTCGTCGCCCTTGGTGAGGTTGGTGGCAGCAAAAACCGCAATGAGCCCGCCCACCGCAAAAAACACCGGCTTGGCCAGCAGCCGCACGGTTTGGTTTTTAATCAGCGCGTTGTTCTCGTTGAACACCCACAGCAGGGCCCCGGGCAGAAAACAGAGCAGAATGTAGCTCTTGATCGAGAGCAGGGCGTAGGCGGCCAGCAAGCCGATGGCCGCGCAAGTGATGATGCTGCGCTTCTGTATGGCCCCTTTATAAAGCGCATAAAACACCCACCCGAGGGCCCCCACGCACAGCGAGTCCTTCATCAGCCCCGAGCCCCAGAAAAACATCGACGGGATGTAAAAAATCACCCACGCCAGCTGCTTGTACACGTGGGGCCGTATTTTGGCAAACGTGATGTACAACGCCCACAGCCCGCTGAAGCTGGTAACGGCAAAAAACAGGGCAATGACCGTGTAATTATTGAAGCAAAACAGCCCAAAAAAAGCGGCGATGCGCACCGTCAGGTACTCGGTGGAGTGGGGTTGGTGCCAGTACATCTGGGCCACGTAGCGGGCCGTGGCGGGGTCGCTGTCGCCGCCGTTGTCGAGCAGCAGCTTCCAGCCGGCCGAGAACGAATCGCCGAAGGCGGCGTGGATGATTTTGGTGTGGAAGAAGTAGTTGAACGTGTCGCCGCCGCCGTAATAAAACTGGTAAACCAAGCCCAGCGCGATGGCCCCGATGAACTTGAGCGTGAGGGCCGGAATGAAAAACGGCCGCGTGAACTGGTTCGTCACCGACGAGCGCACGCCGTACGCCACGGCATAGAAAATACCCAGAAACAGCGGGGCCAGGAATAAATCAGAAAGCTCCATAACCGGCTCAGGTTTTATTTTTCTTCAGCCACGCGGTGGCTTCTTTGTACTGTTCCGATTTGTGGTCGGCAATGCTTTTCACCAAAGTATAGTAGTGGCGGGCGGTTTCCAGCTCCTTTTCCTTGTCGGCGAGGCGGGCCAGGTTGGCGTTGGCGAAGAGGTAAAAGCCGCCGTTGGTGTCGCCGGTGCTTTCCGAAAACACGATGCAGCGCTGGTAAAAGTCGCGGGCTTTGGCCACGTCGCGGTAGCGGTACTGCATCAGGTAGCCCAGGAAGTAGCTGGCGTAGCGCCCGCTGATGCCCTCGTAGCCGGGCATGCCCTGGTTAATTTTTTCCAGAATTTCCCGGCTCACCCGCTCGCACTCGTTGAAGTCGCCCTGGTCGTAGGCCAGCAAGGCGTAGAAGCGCTGGAAATAGCCGTTGTCGGGGTAGGTAGCGGCCAGCTGCCGGGCCACGGGCAGGGCCTCGGCGCTGTTGCCTTCTTCGTTTTTGAGGATGCCCATCAGGAACACCTTGGCCTCGGTGGCCGTGTAAAAACCGGTGCTGGACACGGTGCGCAGCTGTTGCAAGCCCAGCTTCTTGTCGCCTTTCGGGAAGAAGAACAGCACCGGCCGCAGCAGCGGGTAGTTGTCGGGAATCCAGACGGCGTAGTAATTGAACAGCGCCTGCCCGAACAAAAATTCGGGGCTCAACCCGTTGGCTTCCTGGCTTTTCTGCACAAAAGTCAAGGAGCGTTTGCTGCTCACGGTGGCCAGGCGCCAGTCGTGGCGCTCGGCGTGCAGGCGGGCGCTGAAGCCGTGGGCGGCGGCCAGGAAAAACGTGGCCTCGTAGTTCTGCTTGTCGGCGCGGTACAGGGTTTCGGCCTTGGTGATGGCCGTGTCCATGTAGGCAAAAAAAGTGCGGTCGTAAATTTTGGTCTGGAAGCTGGTGGGGCGGATTTTCCACCACGTGTTCAGGCCCAGCATCAGGTAGGCGAGGGGGTGATCGGGGTAGCGCCGCCGGAGCGAGCGGAACTGCTTCTCGGCCCGGTCGTACTTGAAGTTGTAGAGGTTGTGCACGGCCCCGTCCAGCTCCTGCTGGATGTCCTTGTTGAGCAGCAGCCAGCCCTTGGTGTCGATGGCCGACGGCTGCACGCCCACGCTGTCGAGGTGCACGACCGGCATGGTGCGGCGGCGCGCCGTGTCGGTCGCCTGCGCCCGGGCCGCCAGCGGTGCCAGCAGCAGCAAGCCCCAACCTAAAAGCAAACGCAGCATAGAAAAAAGGGGGAAAGGAGGGCCCCGGCGGCGCGGCGCGGGCCCCACGGGGCCCCTAAAGTACGGAGTCTGGCCTAGCTTTGGGCCAACTTCCCCCTGCTCATGCAACTGCTCGAAACCCTGTGCCGCATCGCGGCCCCGTCCGGCCACGAGGGCCCCATGACGGCCTTTGTGCTTGATTACGTGCGACAACACCAAGCCAGTTGGCAGTACCGCCCCCAGGTGCTGGCCGGCGACGGCTTCCAGGAGTGCGTCGTGCTCGTGTTCGGGCAGCCGCGCACGGCCGTGTTCGCGCACCTCGACAGCATCGGCTTCATGGTGCGCTACGGCCGGCAGCTGGTGGCCATCGGCGGGCCCGAAACCAAGGCCGGTTACCGCTTGGTGGGCCACGACGCGGAAGGAGAAATTGACTGTACGCTCACCATCAACGAAGAAACCGAAACCCTGGGCTACGAGTTCAGCCGCGAGCTGTCCCGGGGCACCGAGCTGACGTTTCGCTGCGACTTCCGCGAAACCGACACCACCGTGCAAAGCTGCTGCCTCGACAACCGCCTCGGGGTGTGGAACGCCCTGCGCCTGTGCGAAACCCTGGAGCACGGCATCATCGCCTTTAGCTGCGGCGAGGAGCACGGCGGCGGCACGGTGCCCTTCCTGGCGCAGTTCATCTACGACACCTACGGCGTGCGCCAGGCCCTCATTTCCGACATCACGTGGGTAACCGAAGGGGTGCGCCTGGGCGGGGGCTGCGCCATTTCGCTGCGCGACTCGCTCGTCCCGCGCCGCGTCTACGTGGACCGGATCCGGGCCATTGCCGAGCGGGCGGGCGTCCCATTTCAACTCGAAGTGGAGGACAGCGGCGGCTCCGACGCCAGGGAGCTGCAGCGCGCCGCCCAGCCCTGGGACTGGTGCTTCGTGGGGGCCCCCGAAGACCACGTGCACACCCCCGACGAGCTGGTGGACAAGCGCGATATCGCCAGCATGTTGGCGCTCTACCAGGTGCTGTTGCGCGAGTTGTAGGCTATTGCTGGTATGTTTGTGGGTTATTAACAGTATATCTGTTTTGATTCACCCGGATTTTACCAATGGCAACCACCCTTACTCAAAAAGAACGTAGCAACATTTCTAAAATTCCACTACTTAGCTACCAAGAGTTAGATATTTTGCATGCTTTGCGTGGATTCTGTGCCTTTTACGTCGTTATATTCCACGCAAAGTTTATATTATGGTCAGGCGGTGCCGAATACTTAAAGATATTTCCTCGGACTACGTGGAATCCGGCACAGTATATATTTTTTGCCATTGATATGCTCAGTTCGGCGGGCTACGAAATGGTTGTGTTCTTTTTTGTTTTATCAGGATTTTTCATCCGATACGCGCAACTCAGGAAGCATCGCCCCACTTTGCAGTTTTATCTCAACCGAGTTGTTCGGATTTACCCTCCCTATTTGTTCTCATTATTGCTGGGTGGGATAATTATTATCTACTTGGCCCGTATTCATCCAAAACTGTTGACGACGGCCCCCGGTCGTGAGCTTAACGCGGGCTTGTTGGGAGCATGGCATGATTTGCAGTCGCTTACAGTGGGTGAATTAGGCCGGGCACTGGTGTTCTTGCGTCCTGGAAGCGAATTTTTTGGGTACAATGGTGTGTACTGGTCCCTACTACCCGAAGCACTTTTCTATTCATTAGTCCCCTTGGCTTTCTGGCGAGTCCGGTATTATTATGCTATTTCAGCAGCATGCTATGCCTTCGGCATGGTAGCCGCTGCAATCCACATCAAAAGTGGTCCGATAGGCGATTTTTTGTTTTTGTACAATGGCTATTTCGCTCTTGGTGTTGGGCTATACGATGTCGTTGCCGCCCAACCCAGTTGGTTAGGTACCTTCCGGCGGATTAAAGGCATTTGGCTTGCCTTGGTAATCCCGATACTGTTTTTCTTGCTCATTGGCGCGGCAGGTATGCATTTTCGTGCTTTATCTGGGTCATTGGCATCGTTGCTGGCGGTGATGAGCGTTTCGGTGCTATTGGCAGGCCGCGTTAGCCGGCAAAATGCGTTGGTGCGAATATTTCATGAAATCGGTATTTTTAGTTTTTCACTTTACCTCTACCACTTTCCACTATTGATTCTCAGTTATGCGGGCCTGGTAGCACTCACGGGTGATTTGGTTAATTATGGCCGGTATTATTGGTTAGGCATCCCGTTAGTTACGACTGGCTGCTTCTTACTTTATTACATCACAGAGCGGCAAGCAATACGCTTTTTCCGGGGAACGTGATTGGAACGGTGGTTTCTGGGGCAATTTCTGCTATTTTGCAGCCCTTGATTCCCACCTACTTCCCGTTAGCATGACCCCATACCTCTACGCGGTGCCCGCGCTGGGCCTTTTTGCGCTTCTCTACACTTGGATCCGGGCGGGCTGGGTGGC
>JANXOE010000112.1 GCA_025353745.1 Hymenobacter sp. | reverse complement strand
CTTGTTGCGCACCTCGGCCAGGGCGTTGTCGCTCATGCGGCTCACGTCCTGGCCGTTGAGGATGTACTGGCCGTCGCTGGGCGTGTCGAGGCAGCCGATGATGTTCATCAGCGTGGACTTGCCCGAGCCCGAGGGCCCCATGAACGCCACGTACTCGCCCCGCGCAATGCGGATGCTGACCGAGCGCAGGGCGTGGATTTCCTCGGCGCCCATGCGGTACATCCGGGCAATGTTGTGAGTTTCGATGACGTCGGGGGCCATAGCAATAGGCAGGCGGTGGGTAGGAGGGCTTTAAAATTCAGCTCAGCCAAAGTACTACGCCACTGACGGCTGACCGGCTAAACTGACGGCTAACCGGTTAAAAAGCTGCGTGCGCCGCTTGGCGCGCCGCAAACCGGGCCCGGAGCGCCGCAAAAGAATCTGCTGGCAGCCGTTGGCGCAGTTGGGCCAGGGCGTCGGCGGCGTAGCCGGGCAAGCCGGCGTCGGCCGCTGCCAGCACATAAGCCTGCAACAGCGCCGGCGCGGCGGGGTTTTCGGCCAGGCCGGCCTGCAACGCGTTGTAAGCCGCCGAATAGTCGCGGTGTCGGGTGTAATGGTCGGCCGCCGCCAGCACCGCCGGCTCGTTGAACGGGGCCTCCCGCACGATGCGCTGGTAAAGTTGGGCGGCCCCGGGGCCGTCGCCGGCGGCCCGGGCCTGCGCCCGCCAAACCTCGCCCAGGGGCGGGTAGTGGGCCGCGAAATCGACGTGCCACTGGTTCGCGTCGGCCGTGGGCAGCGCCCTGGCCAGCGGCGCGGCAGCGCGGCGCAGGGCCGTATCGGGCGCGGCCGCGATGCGGGCCAGAGCGGCGCGGGCCGAGTCGGGGCGGCCTGCCAGAGCCAGGGCGGCGGCACGGGCCAGCGGGGCGGTGGTGGCCCCGTGGGCGGCGGCCAGGGCCAGCTGGTCGGCAGCGGTGGCGTACTGGCCCTGCTGCAACTGCCACAGGCCCAGCAGCTGCTGGTAGTAGCCGGCCGTGGGGCCGGTACCCGCCGCCAGCGGGGCCAGCAGCTGCCGGGCCAGCTGCTCCTGGCCCACGGCGTGGCGCGTAAGGGCTTGCAAAAACAGCAGCTGCTCGTAATAAGGCTCGTTGGCCGGGCTTGCCGCGAGGCGTGCCAGCGTGGGCAGCAGCGCCGGACGGCCCCGGCCCGCCGCTGCCAGGGCGGCGTGGTACACTTCTGCGAAGGTGGCCGCGTCGAGGTCGTCGGTGGCGAGCCGAACGGCGGGGGAAGCGGGTTGGTGCCGCAGCAGCCGCAGCAGCGTCAGGTTGCCGGCCAGGGCCGGCTCGTCGGAGCCAGGGCCGAAGCCCTGGGCCAGCTTTTGGGCTTCGGGCAGCAGGTTTTGCTGCAAGAGAAACGCCAGCCGGTTGGCGCGGCTGGGGTAAGAGCCGGGGGCCAGCTGCTCGGCTTTATCCAAATAAAACGCCACCGAATCGGTGAGGGCCGTTTGGGTAAACAGCTGCGCCAAATCGCCGGCCAGGGCGGCGCTGCCGGGCTGCCGGCGCAGGCCCTGGCGCAGCGCGTCGAGGTTGTCGAACAAATCCTGGGGCGCGGTGCCGAGGGCGGCCAGGCGCAACGACACCTTTTCGTTGGGCGCGGGCAGCAGGGCCCGGCGCAGGGCGTTTATTTCGTTTTGGCGCTGCTCGCGGGCGCGGTACAGGGCCGCCCGGCCCAGCTGGGCGTGCAGGTTGTTGCGGTCGAGCACGTCGCCGCTTTCGGCGTAATAGCGCTCGGCCAGCAGGGCCAGGCCGAGGTCGTCGGGGCGGGCTTCGCTCTGCCGGCGGGTGAAGTCGCCGAGGTAGTTGTAGAAGCCGGCGCGCACCTGGGCCACCAGGGGCCAGTCGAGCCGCAGCTGCACGGCCAGCAGCACGCCTAGGCCCAGCACGTACACCGTATAAAACGGCAGCCGCCGGGGCATAAACGCCACCCGGTACACCGGCAGCCGCTGCCGCACCAGCGGCCCGAAGTTGACGAGTACGTACAGCAAAAAGGCCGCCCCCAGCACCAGCAGCGCCACCCCGCCAAAGCCGCGCGCCGCCGCCAGCAGCGGCGTGTTATCGGTAGCCAGGGCGTAGGCCAGGGCCCCGGCCGCGGCCATTAGCAGCAACGGGTACAGCTGGGCGGCCCCGGGCGCGTAGGGCACCCAGGCCGCGTAGCTGGGCGCGCGCAGGCGCAGCCCCAGCCCGGCCACCAGCGCGGCCGGCAGCAGCAGCACCAGCGGGTCGAGGCCCACGCCGCGGTAGAGTGGCAGGCGCCCGTCGGTCCAGAACCACCAGGCCAGCAGGCCGATGTACAGCAGGCCGGCCCCCACGAACGGCCCCAGGCCCAGCCGGGCCCCGGGCGTGGCGGCCCGGCCGGCCAGCCACAGCAGGCCCCGCACGTTCTCGATGCCCACCCACAGCACCAGCGCGGCCACCAGCACGGCCCCGCCCGGGGTAGCGTAGGCGGCCAGGTGCAGGGCCAGGTCGGCGGGTGCAAGCTGGCCGCGGGCCATCAGCAGGGCCCCCAAACCGGCCACCAAGGCCGCGCACAGCGCCACCCGCCCGGCCAGCGGCACCCGCTCGCCGTAGGCGTGCAGCCCGAAGGCCAGCCCGCCCACCAGTGCCAGCGCCAGGGTCAGAAAATATTGTTTTTCCACCGAAAAAACGCCCACTAAATCTAAGTTGAGCGACATCAGCAGAAAAATGACCGGCACCATGGCGGCCACGAAGGGCCCCCGGCGCAACGTGCTGGCCACCGCCACCCAGCCCGCGAGGGCCCCCGCCAGCAACCCCGCGAAGAGGCCCGCCGCCAGCGGCTGCGCCAGCGGCCCCGCCAGGTCGTGCGTCAGGCTCACGCCGAAGCCGCTGGCCTGCACGGGCAGCGCCACCGGCCCCACGGCCAGGGTTTGCAGGGTGAGGGGCTGGGGCAGCAGGTGCGGCACCAGCAGCAAGGGCAGGGCCCCCGACGGCCCCACAAAATAATAGTACGCCGCCAGGCCCACGGCCAGCGCCGCCAGCCCGGCCAGCAGATTGGGGCGCCAAGGGCGACGGCCGAGGGCCCCGGAAGGTGCAGGTGCCGCCAACTAGTCGAGCACTTTGGGCACCCGGAAATAATCCGAATCCTTGCGCGGGGCGTTGCGCAGGCCGTCCTGGTGGCTCACGGTGTTGCACGCCTCGTCGTCGCGCAGCACGTTGATTTCGTGCGACAAGTGCACCAGCGGCTCCACGTCCGTCGTGTCCACGGCGTCGAGCTGGGCCACGAAATCCAGGATGTTGTTTAGGTCGCCGAGCATCTGCTGCTCGTGGGTTTCGTCGAATTCGAGGCGGGCCAGGTGGGCGAGGCCGCGCAGGGTGGCAAGGTCGGTGCTCATTATTGGAAGGGCTGGGTTAATTATAAGCTGTTATTGCACTCTGTTGAGCTGTCATTCCGAACGCAGTGAGGAATCTGAGTTAATTTCCTTCAATTGATTGACCCAGATTCCTCACTGCGTTCGGAATGACAGCTTCTTTCTGACACTTCTTCTTTTCAAGCAATGCCCGCCCATTCGGCGCTCAAATTACGCTTGGCGCCACGCGCTGGGGCCCGGCTTCTCGGCCCCTTCGGGCAAAAATTGGGCGGTGAGCTGCGCCGCCACGCGCGCTTTGAGGGCGGGCACGTCGGCGATGGTGAGGCCGGTGGTGGGGATGGCGGGGTGGAACACGATCTTGAGGCGGTGGTAGCGCACCCGCAGGCTATCCTTCACGTCGGGCATGAACATGTGGTTCAAGGGCATGCTCACGGGCACGATGGGCACGCCGGCGGCAATGGCCAGCTGAAAAGCGCCGTCCTGAAACGGCAATAGCTCGCGGCCGGGCGTGGGCGAAATGCGGCCCTCGGCGAAAATGGCAATGCTGCGGCCCGCGGCCAGGCCCTGGCGGGCGGCCACCAGGGCCCGGCCCCGGCTCACGGCGCTGCCCCGGTCGACGGTGATGTAGACGCGGCCGAACAGCGGGCCCCACAGCGGCACCTTCGCCAGGTCGGCCTTGCCCATCATGTTCAGGTAGCCGGGGATGGTCTTGAACAACAGCATGATGTCGATGTAGGAGCCGTGGTTGGCCACGTACACGCACGGCCGGGGCAGGGGGCCCGCCTCTTCGTGAATTTCCTCGATCGGCACGCCCCACAGGGCCATCGAAAACCGCGCCCAGCCGCTGTAGATGCCGTGCAGCTTGGGGTAGCCGGCCGGCGTGCGCCCCAGCCACCACTGCACCGGGTAGGTGACCACGAACGGCAGCACGAACCAAAACGTGGCCCAGGTGGTGTACAAGCGGTGGCCGAGGTAGCGGAGCAAGTGGCGCATGGGGCAAAGTTAGCCCCGCCGGGCGCGCGCCGCCAGCACCCGCTCGGCCTTCAGCAAGCCCGCCACGCTGATGCCGTCGGTGATGCGGTCGTCGAGGGCCATCTGCACGGCTTCGGCCAGGGGCAGCTTCCAGAGGCGCAGGGCTTCGGTTTCTTCGGGCTCGGTTTCGCCCGGGGTCAGGTCTTCGGCCAGGAACACGAAGCCTTCTTCGTCGGTGACGGAGTTGGAGGTGTGCAGGCGGGCAATGCGCGTCCAGCGGCCGGCCAGCAGGCCGGTTTCTTCGCGCAGCTCGCGCTGGGCCGATTCGAGCACGTCCAGCTCCACGGGGCCGCCGCCCATCGGAATTTCCCAGCTGTACTCGTTCAGCGGGTAGCGGTACTGGCCCACGAGCCAGGTGTTGCCGTCGGCATCAACGGGAACAATGCCGATGGCCTTGTTTTTCATCGTGACCACGCCGTAGATGCCCGCGCCACCGCCGGGGTTCAGCACCTGGTCTTCGCGCACCGAAATCCAGGGGTTCTGGTATTTCACGGCGCTGGCCAGCACGCGCCAGGGGTTGTGGGTTTCGTCGAAGGCGGGGTCGGGAATCATAAGCAAAGCGGCACGGGGTAAGGAAAAGCGCCCGGCAAAATTACGTTCGCCCGCCACCGCCGAACCAGGACTTGGTCCGTTCGGATAGAAATAATTCCCTCTTATCGAGTAATTGTTGGCGTTCGTCTAAATTTAAAGATGGTTGGTCGAAGGTTTTTTGTATATTTGTTCCATAAGTGCCCCGCACGGGCTGGAAATGTGGAAAGGAAGGACCTCTCGTGCGATGGCAAAGCCAGCCAAAAAGCTGGGGTAGACGGCTTCCGGCCGGCTTTGCCACTTATAAGGCCGCTGCCCCTGGGCAGCGGCCTTTTTTTGGCCCCGATTTTTTGCGCTCAACCCCGCTCGGGTAGCCTGCGTAAACTGTGGGTAATCCCGCGCCGCCCACTTTTCGGCCCGGGGGCCCTGCTTATGCCCAAAAATCCGCCCAAAAAAGTTGAATCGTCCGATCAAGCCGCCGACCCGCTTTTTAACCTCAAGCACGCCCAGGCCGAAGCCGAGCTAGCCGCGAAAACCAACGGCCTCGGCCCCACCACCAACGTGTATGTAACTTCCGACGAGGAAGATGAAATCGACAGGAGCGAGGGCCCCCGCGACAGCCAAGGCCAGCGCCGCGGCGAAACCGACGACCTCGTCAAAGGCGATTCGGCCGGCGCCCACTCTTAAGCAGTTCGATAAAAAAGCCGGGCCCCGGCGCGCCAATCATTCTTGGCGACAGGATTTATGCAAATCGGCGTTGCGCATAGATGCCGAGACCCATCGCGACGCTGGCAAATCTGTCACCAAAGACACGTTCGGCTTGATGGAATGCTTCTCCAATTCGCTCTGATAG
>JANXOE010000111.1 GCA_025353745.1 Hymenobacter sp. | reverse complement strand
CCGGCCACCAGCCACGAAGCAGGCGCTATTTTATCGTACCAGCGCAGGTTGGCCCGGTTGGAGTGGCAGTCGTAGCAGGCCCGCTGCACGATGCTCTTCACCGCCGGCGGGGCCTGAAAATCGCCCGTAACCGGCTGGTTTTCCAACGCCGGATGCACGAACTGGATGCCCACGAATGCCAGCGCCAGCGCGGTCCCGGCGGAGAGAAACAGCCGGCTGGACGGCTTGGCGGCGCTGCTCATGGCTCGAAACGCTTCGGTGGCGGCAAACTTTTGGCTGACTCAGCCCATCATCAAAAATAACCTTTTTTATTGTTTTTAATATTGCGGAGGTTGGCCGCGCCGGCCAGCGGCCACGCGATTGAAATACCGCCCGCTGCGGGGAAAAAAGCAAGTCGCACGGGCGAATCTGGGCGCCAGTAGCACCCGATGCGCGGCCAAAAATCAACTGCGCTTTGGCGAAAAGCTTTCGCTGCCGGAGCTTACTTCACGTTGGGCGTCACGTTCATGTTGGCGTAGCAGAAGCTCCACACGTCGGCCCATTCCTCGATCTGGAGCTTGGTGCTCTTGCCCGCGCCGTGGCCGGCGTTCACGTCCACCCGGATCAGGGTGGGGTTGGGGCCGGTGTTGGCGGCTTGCAGGGCGGCGGCAAACTTGAACGAGTGGGCCGGCACCACGCGGTCGTCGTGGTCGGCGGTGGTCACCAGCGTGGCGGGGTAGGCGGCCGGCTTCAGGTTGTGCAGCGGCGAAAACTGGTAGAGGTTGGCAAACTGCCGGGCGTCCTGGCTCGTGCCGTACTCCGGGGCCCAGTTCCAGCCGATGGTGAAGTCCTGGTAGCGCAGCATGTCCATCACGCCCACGGCGGGCAGGGCCACCTTGCACAGGTCGGGGCGCTGCGTCATGGTGGCCCCCACCAGCAGGCCGCCGTTCGAGCCGCCCGCGATGGCCAGGTGAGCGGCGTCGGTGTACTGGCTGATTTTCAGGTACTCGGCCGCCGCAACGAAGTCGTCGAACACGTTTTGCTTGTGGGGCGTCATGCCGGCCTGGTGCCAGGCTTCGCCGTACTCGCCGCCGCCGCGCAGGTTGGGCACGGCCAGCACGCCGCCGTTTTCCAGCCACAGCAGCCGCGCCACCGAAAAAGCCGGCGTGAGCGAGACGTTGAACCCGCCGTAGGCGTACAGGTACGTGGGGTTGTGGCCGTCGAGCTTCACGCCTTTTTTGTGCACGATGAACATCGGAATCTTCGTGCCGTCCTTGCTGGCGTAGAAAATCTGCGTCGTCAGGTAATCGTCCGGGTTCACGTCCACCGCGGGGGCCCTGAACACGGTGCTGGCGTTGGTGGCCAGGTCGTACTTGTAAATCGTGGTCGGGTACGTGAACGACGTAAAGGCGTAGTACACCGCCTTGTCGGCGCGCCGCCCGCCGAAGCCCGCCGCCGTGCCCAGGGCCGGCAGCGCCACCTCGTGCTGAAACTTGCCGGCCTCGTCGTACACCTTCACCAGCGAGCTGGCGTCGTGCAAGTAGTTGGCCACCAGGTGGCCGCCCACCTGGCTCACGCCCTCCAGCTTGTCGGGGCCCTGGGGCAGCACGTCGTGCCAGTTCGCTTGCTGGGGCTTTTTGGGGTCGATGCGCACCACCCGGAAGCGCGGGGCCATGAAGTTGGTGTACACCAGTACTTCGTCGCCCACGTTGCCAATCACCTGGTTTTGAAACTCGTAGGAACTGATAAGCGTCGTCCAGGCGGCGGCTTGCTTGGCCTCGCGCAGGTCGCGCACCAGCAGGCGGTTGCCGTCGCCCTTGCCGTCGGTGAGCGAGAGGGTCAGGAACCGCTCGTCCTCCGTGGCGTCGGCCATGCGGAAGCCCAGGGCCATCTTTTTGTCTTCGTACACCAGCTGGTCGGCGCTCTGCGGCGTGTTCAGCTTATGGAAGTACACCTTGTGGAACTCGTTTTTGCCGGCCAGGCCGTTTTCGCCGGCTTTGGGCGCGTCGTAGCGGCTGTAGTAGAAGCCGTTTTTCACCCACGACGTGCCCGACACCTTCACCCAGTCCAGGGTTTCGGGCAGGGTTTTGTTCGTGGTTAAGTCCATGATTTTCACCCGGTGCCAGTCCGAGCCGCCGCCGCTGGTGGCGTAGGCCAGGTAGCGGTGGTCGTTGCTGAAGGCCGTGCCGGCCAGGGCCGTCGTGCCGTCGGCCGAGAACTTGTTGGGGTCGAGCAGCACCTGCGGCGCGGCGGCCCCGCGCTGGATGTACACCACGGCCTGGTTCTGCAAGCCGTCGTTCTTGCTGAACACCAGGCGCTCGCCCACCTGCTCGGGCACGCCGTAGCGCTCGTAGTTCCAGAGCTTGGTGAGCCGGTCGCGGATTTTGTCGCGGAACGGAATCTGGGCCAGGTAGCCGAAGGTCACCTCGTTTTCAGCCGTCACCCAAGCTTTGGTCTCGGGCGCGTCGAGGCCTTCGAGCCAGCGGTAAGGGTCGGGCACCTTGGTGCCAAAATAGTCGTCGACCTGGTCGGTTTTGCGGGCAGCGGGGTATTTCACGGGAATGGGAACGGGGCGGGGCACGTACTCGGGGCGCTTGGCGTGGGTGGGCTCGCCGGGCTCGGGCACGGTTATTTCGGTGAGGGGGCGGCGGTTGGGGAGGGTGTTGCGGGGCGGCGAAGTGGCGCGGCAGGCCGCGGGGGCCAGCAGCAGCCCCAGCCCCAGCAGGGCCAGTTTGGGAGTTGTCGTCATGCGGGGAGGAAGGACTGGATGCGCCAATGTCAACAGAAAAATCAGCCGCCAATACGGCCGGACGGACATTTTTCAAAGATACAAAAACCGCTGGCCGGCCCCGGGCCAGCGGCCGGGGGCCCCGGCGCTATTCCGGCGCGTTCGGCGCGGCCGAATCGGGCGGCGCCGGGGCCGTGCCCCCCGCCAGCAGCTCGGGCAGCTGGGCGCGCAGCCAGGCCATTTCCTCGTCCACGCGCTGGCTCACCAGGCGCTCCACCTCCAGGCGCTGGGCGGGCGTGAGGCGGTCGGGCGCAGCGGCCGGGGCCCCGGGGGCGGCGGCCAGCACCAGGGCTTCGGCGCGCTTCACGCGGGCGGCGGCGTCGGCGATGGTGGCGCCGGCCTCCTCGGCGGCGGTTTTGGCCCCGGCGGCGGCGTGGGTGGCCGACAGGGTTTCGCGGCGCTGCTGCCGCCGCCACTGCCCCAGGCTCAGGCGCAGCAGCACGTACAGCACCAGGCTGAGGATGCCCAGAATCAGGGCCAGGGGCGCGGCAAAGCGGTCGAGCAGACTGGCCGGGCCGGCCGGGGGCGCCAGGGCCCCGGGGTTGGCGTCGCGCACGGCCTGGGCCTCGGCGGCTTCGGCGGGGCCGGGGGCCACGGCCGCGGCGGTGGCCACGGTGTCGGGGGCGTCGGGCACCATGGCGGCGGGCACGTCGCCGGGGGGCGTGCCGTGGGCCACGTAGTTGGTGAGGGCCGTTTCGAGGGCTTGCAGGCGGGCGCGGCGGGCGGGGTCGCGGCGGCGGGCGGGCGAGGCGCTCAGCTTGCGCACGATGGCCTTCACCAGGGCCCCGAGCTGGGCCGGCGCGCTTTTTTTGCCTTGGTAGACGCGGCCCTGGCCTTCGATGGGCTCGTAGAGCAGGCTGTAGATGCGCAGGCTGTCGGGCCGCAGGCTGGCGGCCAGGGCGGGCAGGTCGGCCCCGGCGCAGCGCACGGTGCTTTTAAGCCGGGGCCGGCCGGCGTCGTCGTACACAAAGCGCGCCGTGGCGCACCAGATCTGCACCTTGGCCTCGTCGAGCGAGGGCTGGCCCAACGGCGTTTGGGCCGGGGCGGGCGGGCCGGCGAGCAGGCCCAGCGGCAAAGCAACGAGGAGCGAAAAACGGCGGAGCATCATGCGGATAAGCAGCGGGTGAACGCCCGCAAAGTACGCAAGGGCGCGGGCCGGTGCGGAATCGTCGGGGCTAGGCCCTGGAAAAATGCTGCGCCCCGGCCGTTATTTGCGCCCATGAATCAACCACTCATCCTCGTCATGGGCGTGTCGGGCAGCGGCAAAAGCACCGTGGGGAAGCTGCTGGCCGCCCGCATCGGCCGGCCGTTCTACGACGGCGACGACTTTCACTCGGCCGCCAACATCGCCAAAATGCACAGCGGCATTCCCCTCACC
>JANXOE010000116.1 GCA_025353745.1 Hymenobacter sp. | reverse complement strand
ATTAACCCATTAAATCGAAAACATCACTTCGTTGGCCGGGTCCTCGCTGCGCGAGATGTGGATTTGGGCGCGGTGGTACACGCGGGAGTGCGAGGGTACGCTTTCGGTGAGCCAGACGTTGCCGCCGATGATGCTGCGCGTGCCCACCACCGTGCTGCCGCCCAGAATGGTGGCCCCGGCGTAAATCACCACCCGGTCTTCGATGGTGGGGTGGCGCTTGAGGCCCTGCAAGCCCTTCGCGACGCTGAGGGCCCCGAGCGTGACGCCCTGGTAAATCTGCACGTTGGCCCCGATTTCGGCCGTTTCGCCGATGACGACGCCCGTGCCGTGGTCGATGCAAAACGCCGGGCCGATGCGGGCCCCGGGGTGGATGTCGATGCCCGTGCGCTGGTGGGCGTGCTCGGCCAGCAGGCGCGGCAGGCGCGGCACGCCGCGCTGGTGCAGGGCGTGGGCCAGCCGGTGCAGGGCCGTGGCGTAGAAGCCGGGGTAGGTGGCCACCACCTCGGCGCGGTCCTGGGCGGCGGGGTCGCCGGCCAGGATGGCGTCGGCGTCGCGCAGCAGGGCCTCGCGCAGCGGCGGCAGCTGGGCCGTGAGCTCGGCCGCCAGCCGGGCGGCGGGCGCGGGCAGGCCGGGCACGGCCGCCAGCAGGGCCCCCAGCTCGGCCCGGAACAGGTGCAGCTCGGCGGCTACGGCGTCGGCCGTGGACAGGGGGCGCTCGGCCCGCTCGGGGAAGAGCAGCGCCAGCAGGTCGTCGGCCAAAGCACAAAGGGCCGCGCCCGGCAAGGCGGCGGGCACGGCAGCATGGGCCTGGGCCAGATGGGCGGCAAAGCCAGCAGAAACGTCGTCGGACACGGGGCGGCAAAAAGATGGACAGGCCAGGCTAGCCGTTGTAACTCACTCGGCAGGCGAAGGTTTCGCGGCCGGCGGGGCAACCGCCGGCCAATGCCAGCCGTTAGCCAGGTACTGTTTTTCGCTTAAAATATTTCTAAAATGTCTGACACGACCATCACCAAAGTCGATTCGCGCTACTCGCCCAAGGGCCCCGCGGGCGAAAAGTTTCTGGCTTCCGGCAAGCACGTTGCCATGCGCCTGTGGGAAAACGAGCAGCCGGGCGAGCCGAAGGCCCCCAGCGCCGCCGACTACGAAACCGTGGGCTACGTACTCGGCGGCAAGGCCGAGCTGCACCTGGCCGGCCAGGTGGTGCTGCTGGAGGCGGGCAACTCGTGGGTGGTGCCCAAGGGGGCCGAGCACACCTATAAAATCCTGGAAAGCTTTTCGGCCGTGGAGGCCACGTCGCCGCCCTCGCAGATGCACGGAGGAAAATAAATCCGCAGGCCGTTTAGAAATTTCTGTTTTAGAATAAAAGGCGACCGGTACAGCACCGGCCGCCTTTTCTGTGATGCGGCCTTACTGGGCGGGCAGCAGCGCTACGCTCAGGATCTTGTCGCCGATTTCGAGGCGGTGCACCACGTCCATCCCGCTCATCACCTGGGCGAAAACGGTGTAGCGGCCGTCGAGGTGCGGGGTAGGCGTGTGGGTGATGAAAAACTGGCAGCTTTCGGTGTCTTTGCCGGCCGAGGCCAGGCCCACGCTGCCTTCCTGGTAGCGCACATCGCCAAATTCGGAGCGCAGCGTGTAGTCGGTGCTGCCCGAGCCGTCGCCGCGCGGGTCGCCGCCCTGGGCCACGAAATCGGGCACGACGCGGTGAAACGACAAGCCGTCGTAGAAATGCCGGCGCGCCAGGGCCACAAAGCTGGCCACCGAGCCGGGGGCGTCGTTCACCTTCAATTCCAGCACGATATCGCCCTGAGTGGTACTGACTTTCACCCGCTGATTGGCCGAAACGCCGCGCACCGCGGCCCAGTCGATGGGGTGTTGGCGGGCCTGGCCCACCGGGGCCGGCGTGGGCTGCGGGGCGTAGGCGAGCTTGTCGAGGGCCTGCTGCAAGTCCTGCCAAGCCTCGATGTCGCGCGGCAGCTGCAGCTTGGCCTGGGCCTGGCGGAGGGCCCCCAGGTCGGCGGGTTGGGCTTCGGGGGTGAGTTTCGGGTCGGCGAGGGCTTCGGCAGCCGTGGCAAGCTGGGCCACGTCGCCCGCGGCCAGGGCCCGCCGCAAAGCAGCCGTGAAATCAGCCTGGCGACCGGCCGGAAACCCGGGCCGGCTGCGGGCGGCCACCAGGGCGGCCAAGGCGTAGCCGCCCACCACCGGCGACTGCCCCGCAGCAAACGCCTCGCGCTGGAGAAAGTCGAAGCTGGCCGCGTCTTCGCCCAGCGCTTGCAGCAAATAGCCCTTTTCGTACACCGAAGCCGCCGTGCCGTAGCGTTGCTCGATGGCCCCCGCCACGCTGGGGCGGCTGGCGGGGGTGGCCATTTTCAGGGCCGCGGCCAGCAGCGTGGCGCGCACCCGCCAGGCGGCACTTTTATCGGCTTCGGCGGCCAGGGCGTCGGCGGTTTCGCTTTTGGCGTGGGCCAGCAGCCATTCGGCCGCCGTGAGGGCCACCGGCTCGCGCCGGTCGTCCAACGCCGCAAACACGGCGGTGCGGCTGGCCGCGTACTCGGTGGGGCCGTAGGGCAGGCCGCGCAGGGCCACCACCCGCACCCGGTAATCGGCGTCGCCGATGGCGGCCCGGCGCAGGGCCCCGGCGGCTTCGGGCAGCGCGGCCGGGCCGGCGGGGCCCTGCGCCAGAGCCGGGTTGGCCAGGCGGCCCAGGGCCGTGGCGGCCGCGGCCCGCACGGCGTAATATGGGTCCTGGGCCACGAGGCGCAGCAGCGGGCCGCCGCCGAGCCGGCCCAGATCGGCATCGAGGGCGCGCGGTGTGCGAGCCAGCGCCGTGGCCGCCGCCAGCCGGGCCGCGTCGTTCGGCCCAAGCTCGTTGAGCAGCAACACCGTGTTGCGAATGGCTTCCGGCGAGCTGAAGCCGTGCAAGGCGGCCCGGGCCAGGCCCCAGGCCTGGGCGGCGGCGCGGGCGGTGTCGGTCAGCACCGGCACGCGCCACAGCTCGGGCAGCGAGTAGCGGGTAACGCAGCGGCCCAGGGCCTCGTGGGCGTAGCGGCGCACCACGGGGTCGGGCTCCTGCAGCACGCGCACGCGCAGGCTGTCCACGGCCAGGCTGTCGGCGGTTTGGCCCAGGGCGTAGGCGGCGGCCCGGCGCACGGCGGGGTCGGCGTCGCGCAGGGCCGGCAGCAGGGCCGGCACGGCCGCACGGGCCTGCACCGAAGCCAGGGCCAGGGCCGCCTCGCGGCGGTAAACGGGGTTGGGGTTGGTTAGAAAAGGCAGCAGTGCGGCGGCGTTGCGCTCGTCCTGGGCGGTGCCGATTTCGCGCAGCGTGGCGTCGTGGTACTTGTTGGCCGGGCCGGCGCTGGGGCGTGGGGTGCGGGCGCAGGCGGCCAGCAGCAACAAAACGGGTACGAGCCGCAGGCGGCGCGGAAAATCAAAAAGCATAAACGGAAACGTTGGGACGGCAAGAAACGGATTTTATTCCCCTCAAACCGCGCCCAGCCCCCTCAGGCAAGCGTCGAGGTGGGCAAATAACACGCTGTTGCCGTCCTGCGAATAACCGGCCAGGGCCCCCGCAAAGCCCGGCAGCCCGTCGACAAACGCCCGGATATTGGCCACTGTGATGGTGGCGAAGTGCCGGCCGTAGCCCAGCTTTTCCACCTCGGCGGCGTTCAGCCACTGCTCGAACTGCGCCGGAATGGGCACCGCGCACACGGGCTTGCGCAGAAACACGGCCTCCGAAATCAGCGAAAAGCCGCCGTTCGTGACGACGGCGCGGCTGCTGGCCAAATCGGCGATGAACCCGGCTTCGCTGAAGGCGCGCAGGTGCACGTTGCCGTGGCTTTCTTCCTTGTTGAAGCCGTAGACCCGAAATTCCTGCTCGGGCATTTGCCGGAGCAGGGCCACCAGGTCGGACTGCGTGGTGGCCGATTGGTACACCAGCACGTGGGGGCCCTCGGTGGGCCGGGCGGCCAGGATTTCGGGCCGGATGATGGGCGGCACCAGCGTGGTGCGCGGCTTGGCGAGCGGCGGCGCGAAGAACGTGGCCACGAAATAATGCCGGCTGCGGGGCACCTTCAGCCGCACGATGCTTTTGGCCAGCCGGTAGTTGCCGCGCTCGGCCGCCGGCACGGCCACGTCGAGCCGGGCGCGGCTGATAATCTGCATATTATCGATGCTGACCACCGGCAGTCCGTGGGCCCGGGCGTAGAAATAGCTGAACGACTCAAAGTCGGAAATCACCACGTCGGGCCGGAAGCCGCGCAGCAGCTGCTGGTACTGCCGAAAATTGCGCTGCAAGCCCGCCGGGGCCGTCCGCAGGACAAGCGCCGACGTGCGCGACTTGCTCACCTTCAACCCTTTGTAAGCCAGATGAAACCCCTGGATCTCCAGCACCCGGCCGGGAAAAGCCGCGTCCAGCACCTGGAAGGCGCGGCTGCTGCTCACGGCGCGCACTTCGTGGCCCTGGGCCAGCAGGTGGGCCATCACAACTTTGCTGCGGGTGGCGTGGCCCAGGCCCTCGCCCGGCACGCCGTAGAGAATATTCATAAATCGCTGATTGACCGCAATTAACCGTAATGGTACTGATTGCTGATGGCCCGGCATTGAAACTTAGCAAGGCGCATAAGCGGCAGCCAAGGTATGGCCTCTCGCGTGGGCCGTTGGCAAAACCGCATGGGCAGAACGGCCCCCTCCGCGTCAGCGCCACCACGGTTAAGCACCACTAATCAGCGATTCTGGTTTGGCCCGATTTTCGTTTTGCCGGGGCTAAACCCCTTTTCTGCT
>JANXOE010000015.1 GCA_025353745.1 Hymenobacter sp. | reverse complement strand
GCCCCGGGGCCCTCTTTCATTATGGTAGGCACCCCTATCGTTTTGGGGTGGTGGGCCGGCTGGGGCCGGCCCACCACCCCAAAACGACAGGGGTGCCTACCATAATGAAAGAGGGCCCCGGGGCCGAAAAATGCCTTTAGGGGCCGTTAGGGCCTGTTTAGGCGGTTGGCACCGTCTTGGCCGCTGCGGTGGCACCGGCTGGCACATCGCCGGCGGGTACTACTTATTCCCAATGCCCGACCAACTCACCGAGATAACCCGGGCCGCCCGCGGCTACTACGCCCAGGCGGCCCGCGTCCCGATCACCGCCACCGATTTCTTCGACTGGCTCAAACAGCTCAGCCCCGCCGGGCGGGCGGAGTTCGAGGCCCAAGGCTTGGCCTTTGCCCAGACCGAGCGCGCGTTTCTGCGCTTCGTGCTGGAGCTGCGCGGCATTTCCATGCTCGAGTACATGATGGAGCACTTGTCGGTGCCGGCTTTCGAGCTGTGGGCCGCCCACGCCGAGTTCAACGGCGACCTGCCCGATCGTTTCGTTCGACTGTAAAAAGCCATCGGGCCGCTTTATGCTGAACACGCCAGGCGCGGGGGCCCTCGATCCGGGCCGGTGAGCCGCCGGTAGGCGTGGTGCACGTTTAGAAGCGGTTCGAATTGCTTTTCACGGTTGAGGGCCCGGGGTGGCGACGCCTCCGGGCATCTCGCCGTCGAACGATCATCGGCCCCATGGCCTGCACGGCCAGCCGCAAAGCGGCGTCGCTGCCCCGTTTCGACCGGCGAAAACTGCTGTTTTAATCGGCCAGGCCGTATTCCTGCACCTTGCGGTAGAGCGTGGTGAGGCCGATGCCCAGCACGCGGGCGGCCTCGGTTTTGTTGCCGTGCACTTCGAGCAGGATGCGGCGGATGTGCTGCTCCTCCACGCGGCGCAGGCTGCGCTCGTCGCCGGCCGTGGCGGGGCCGGCGGGCTCGGCGGCGGCGAGCTGCACCTCCACGGGCAGGCCGTCGAGGGCCAGGGGCTGGCCGGCGGGGGTGAGGATGGCGGCGCGCTCCAACACGTTTTTCAATTCGCGCACGTTGCCGGGCCAGGAGTAGCGCTGCAGGGCCCCCAGGGCCTCGTCGGTGAGGGCCAGGGGCTGGCGGCGCAGCTTGGCGGCCAGCTGCCGCGAGAAAAACTGCACCAGCGCGGGCAAGTCGGTGCGGCGGGCGCTCAGGGGCGGCACCACCACTTCAAACCCCGCCAGCCGGTAGTACAGGTCGGGCCGGAAATGGCCCTGGTCGGCCTCCTGGCGCAGGTTGCGGTTGGTGGCGGCCACCAGGCGCACGTTGACGCGGGTGGGCCGGGTGTCGCCGATTTTCAGAAACTCCTGGGTTTCGAGCACCCGCAGCAGCTTGGCTTGCAGGCCCAGCTCCAGCTCCCCGATTTCGTCGAGGAACAGCGTGCCGCCGCTGGCCTCCTCAATCAGCCCTTTCTTGTCGGCCTGGGCCCCCGTGAAGGCCCCTTTGCGGTAGCCGAACAGCTCCGATTCGAGCAGCTCGCGCGAGAAAGCGCTGCAATTGACGGCCACGAACGCCTTGTGCCGCCGCCCGCTGGCCTCGTGAATGGCCTGGGCGAACAGCTCCTTGCCCGCGCCGGTGGGGCCCCCGAGCAGCACCGTGGCGTCGGTGGGCGCCACCTGGCGCGCCAGGTGCTTGGCCGCTTCCAGGGCCGGCGCGTGGCCGATGATGGCGTCGAAGGTGGACTGCGCGCCGGCCACCTGCCGCTCCAGGTCGGCTACGCGGCGCTGGAGGCGGGCTTTTTCCACGGCCCGCTCCACCACCACCAGCAGCTGGTCGTCCGAATCGCCCTTGGTAAGGTAGTCGAAGGCCCCCGCTTTCATGGCCTGCACGCCGTCGGGCACGGTGCCGTAGGCGGTCATCAGCACCACCTCGGCCAGGGGCCCTTTTTCTTTGAAGCGCGGGAGCAGCGCCACGCCGTGGCCGTCGGGCAGCTTCACGTCGCTCAGCACCAGCAGCACCTCGTCGGCGTGTTCCTGCAAGGCTTGCAGGCCGCGGCGGGCGTCGGGGGCCTGCAGCACGGTGTAGCCTTCCAGCTCCAGGAGGCGGCCCACCACGGTGCGCAGCTGGGCTTCGTCGTCAATCAACAAAACGGTGCCGGTGGGCATGGGCAAGCAGGAAAGTGGAGCCGTAAAGAACGGCCATATGCGCTGCCATATTAAAAAACTACCCCGGCCAACTTGGCCGGGGTAGTAAAAATGATATCGTCAAAATATTTGCAAATAATTAAGGCTGAGCCCAGTACACGGGTACCGTAATGTCGCTTACCACAACGGCATTGGTATTATTAATGCGTTCATCTTGGGGGATGGGCAGTCGTTCGGGAATGACTTTGGTGGAAGCATTTGGGTTGGGCGTCAAAGCCGGCAATTTGGTGCGCCGGTAGTCATTCCAAGCTTCTAATTGCAGGAAGTTGGCAATGTACTTCTGCGTCATAATTGTGGTAAGCGGATCGGTTCCCAAATCACCATTTGCCGTAATATACGGGTCGGTGCTGGCCAGGCCCACCTGCTTAAAATGTGCTTTTAAGGCATCGGTGTAGGCCGTCTGGGCCCGAGCAGTATTTCCGGCCCGCAAGGCGGCTTCGGCCTCGATGAACTTAGCCTCCGCAAACGTGATGAACGGAATAGGCGCCGTGGCCGAGCCAGCGTACAGAGGGCCGATGTCGGAAATATTAGCCGTGCTGGTTGTGCCAAGTGGTGCTCCCACAAAATCACCGGTAGCCGTGGGGGCCGCGTACAGTGGCAGGCGGGGGTCATTTAATGATTTCATGAGGTCCACGAGCCGGGCCCCCATTTTCAGGTAGTTGGCCCGCACGCTGTTAAAAGAGAAGTACTGATTAGCGTTGATAGCCGCCTCGCCGAACACTGCAAATGCATTGGATGCGCCGCTGGTGAGGCCGGCTGCATAGCCTTGGTCGAGAAACTGCAGGGCTTGAGTAGCCGATCCAGCGGCATCGCGGCGGCTCAGCCGGTTGGCATAGCGAGCTTTTAGCACGTATGCGTTTTGAATCCAAGCTTTGACGTCGCCTTGGTGGATGAGGTCGTCGGCACCGGGCAGCAGCTTGTTGCCAGTGGCTGGTGTTTGCAGCTGGGCAATGCCTGCGCTCAGCAGCCGTTGGATATCGACCAGAATTGCTTCTTGCTTATCGAACACCGGGTTTAGGTTTGCCAGCCCTTTTAGGGCTTCGGTGTCGGGCACGTCGCCCCAGGTATCGGTGGCAATACCCAGCAATATGGCTTTCATGATATTGCCCAAGCCGGCGTAATAAGGCGAGCCATCGGCAGTGCCTTTATCAATCATTGCTTGAGCATTTACCAAGCCGCCTTGGTAAATAGTATTAAAATCGTTGCCGGTATCCTGCTCTGTTATGATGTAGGAAGCATAGGTAGCGTACTGCTGGTCGGTACCGGCCAGGTGCTGGGTGAAAATGTTTGACACCCGGGCCAGTTGGCTGGTGTTGACGTTGATGACCTCCAGCTCGACCGCTGCCAACTGCAAGGGCAAAGTGGTTACGGCTGCCGAGTTAGGGCTGACGTCGTAACCGTCGGTAAACTTGTTGCAGCCCGTCTGGGAGAGCAATAGCGCCGGCACCAGCAAACCCAGGAATAAGTTCCTTTTTTTCATGATTGTGTAATGCTTAGCGCGTTAGAAATTGGCCCGGATGCCCACGCGGTAGTTGCGGGTATTGGGCATGTTGAAATAATCAAGGCCCGTAATATTCGAACCTGAGCCGGTGAGGCTGGTTTCCGGGTCGATGCCTTGGTAGTTGGTGCGCAAGAACAAGTTGGTGGCCGAACCGTAAATTTCTAATCCTTGAAAGAAAGCCACCTTATTGAAGTTGTACGACAAAGACAACTCGCGCAAGCGCACCCAACTGCCGTCCTCAACCTGTTGCTCGCCGGCCGCGCCCAGGTCACCCAAGTACCTCTGGTAGTAGTCGAAGGCCGATATGGGGGTCGTGTTGGCAGAGCCATCAGCTTTTACCCCCGGAATAATGTAGTCCCGGTCCCGGTCTTCCGATGCCTTGGAAACGCCCAGGCGGTTCAGGCGAGCAGTCGTACCGTTCCAGATTGCACCGCCGCTGCGGATGTCAAGCAGAAAGGAAAGCTTCGCCCCCTTATACGAAAAATTGTTGCGGATGCCGAGTAAATAGTTGGGGAAAGGATTTGCTAGATAGCTGCTGGTGCCGCCATCTGCGAGCGTGGGCCTGCCGTTGGCCCCGATGAGCAGCTGGCCATTATCTGCCCGCGCCCATTTAGTGCCGTACAGTGCGCCGTAGGGCTTGCCTACGATGGCGTATGCGTCGACGGTACCAAAGGCAGCTTCGAGCAAAAACTGATCAACTCCTTCCGCTAATTCCAGCACCTTGCTGCGATTCAGGGTGTAGTTGAACAATATGTTCCAATTAAAGCCTTCGGTGGTGCGCACGGGCGTAAGGCCCACCACGGCTTCAATGCCCTTGTTTTCGATGCTGCCGGCGTTGGTAAACGATCGGGTATAGCCCGAAGTGGCCGCAATCGGCCGGCCCAGCAGCAAATCGTTGGAAGTGTTGCGATAGGCGGTCACGTCCAGCGTAATTTTATCGTCGTTAAAACGAGCTTCTACGCCCACTTCCCGCGACGTTACTTTTTCTGCCCGCAGGTTGCTGTTGCCAATGGTGGCACTCAGGCCAGCTCCGTTCACCCCTAAGTAAGGGAACGAAAGGCCGTTGGTGAAACCATCGGTAAAAGTGGGTGAGGCGTAGTACGTTTGCGTGTTGTAAGGGCCAGGGAAGTTGCCAGCCTTGGCGTAAGCAGCCCGGATTTTCAAAAATGTCAGGGCTTTGCTGTCTTTCAAAGCGTCCAGCTGCGAGAGCACCACCGACCCGTTGACCGATGGCGTAAAGAAACTGCTGACGCTCGGGCCGAAGGTCGAAGCCGTCTCTCTGCGCCCTGTGGTGCCGACAAAAATCATGTCTTTGTAAGCCAGGTTGACGTCGTAAAATAAAGCAGCGCTTCGAACGGTTGAGTTGGATTCCGCTGCGAATAAATTAGACCCGTTGCTGAGGTTGTAAAAACCTGGTACCGACAGGTTGTTGGCCCGGCCGAACAAGCGTTGGTCGTACCGCTCGTTTAAGTTTCCCCCGATGGTGACCGTAGCGGCCAGCTGCTCATTCACGTTATAAGTGACCGTAGCCGTCAGGTCGTTGTATAGTTCGCGATGGAACTGGTTGTCTTCCCGAATCTCACCCGACTTCGAGCCATCGACCGGAACCGCAGTGGAGCCAACGGCAAAAATGCTTTTGCGCCGGTCGGCGTAGGTATCAATACCGCCTCGGTTGCGGATGCTTAGCCACGAAAGCGGCGTCCAAGTTGCTACGATGTTACCCAGAATACGGCTGGTGTTGTCCCGGGTCGGGTTATTGTGGATCGTCCAGTACGGGTTATCGTAAGCAAAAAAGTACGTCCGTTGGGTGCCGTCGTCGTTCTGGTAGCCTTCTTTCAAATTGAAGCTGCTCGGCGCACGCGTCAACCCCAGCATTACCCCCGACGTGTTACTGCCTTGTTGGGCCCGCGTGCCGCCCGAATTTATGTAGTTGATGGATGCTCCAATTGATACCTTATTGCTCAGCTTGGTATCGGCGTTGACACGGGCCGTGTAGCGTTCAAAATCAGTGTTCTGTACAATGCCTTGGTCCCGCAATTGCCCAAGTGAAAAGCGTATGGCGCCTTTGTCGTTGCCGGCCGAAATGGCGAAGTTGTTGGTAGTTGATATGCCAGTGCGGAAGAATTGTCCAACGTTGTCTGTCGGCGTAATGCTCAGTGACTGGTTGGTAGGGCCCCACGATTGCGACGTGCCCCCGCTGCCATCGAGCCCGTTAGTGTCGTATATCGCCGTCTTGATGCTGCCATCTTTATTGTGCTGGTTGCCGCCGCCGGTGCCTTGGGCGTAGGTCAGTTGGCGGTCAAGCAGCCGGTTTACTTTGCTGAACTCCACGTTGGAGTCGAAAGAAATGGCTGGCTTTTGCCCTGCCCGTCCCCGTTTGGTGGTGATGATAATGGCTCCGTTGCCGGCGCGCACCCCGTAAAGGGCCGCTGCCGCTGGGCCTTTCAGCACGTTGTAGGTATCGATGTCGTTGGGGTTGATGTCGATGCCCCGGTTGGAATAAGCTACCCCGTTCAGGTTGGTGTTGAAGGGGTTTTCCGGATCCGAGGTTGAATAAGAGTTGTCAAGCGGAACGCCATCGATGACGAACAAAGGCTGGTTCTCGCCCGTGAACGAGTTGTTGCCGCGGATCAGGATTTTAGACGAGGCCCCGGGCACCCCGGCGCTGCCAATTACTTGCACCCCGGCAACCTTGCCTGCCAAACCTTCTACTATGTTGGTTTCGCCTGATTGCTGCACCGCATCGCCCCGCACCTCCTGCGACGAGTAGCCAAGGCTCTTTTTCTCCCGTTCAATGCCTAGGGCCGTCACCACCACTTCGCTCAACTGCTTGGTGTCGGTGGCCAGGGTCAGGTTGATGGTGCTGCTGCCCGTGATGGGCAGCTCTTGGGCAGCATAGCCGATAAAGCTGAACACCAGCGTCGTGGCATCAGCCGGTACGCCGCTCAGCACGTACGTGCCGTCGGC
>JANXOE010000315.1 GCA_025353745.1 Hymenobacter sp. | reverse complement strand
TAGTAGCCGCCCGAGGCGGCCACGTCCGACATGCTGGCGATGATCGGCTTCACTTTCTTGGTCAGCAGCACCTCGCGGTACACCACGTCGGAGGCCAGCGACGAGCCGCCCGGCGAGTTCACGCGCAGCACCACGGCCTTCACCTTGTCGTCGAGGCGGGCCTTGCGCAGGGCTTCGGCAAACTTGGTGCTGCCGATGTTGTCTTCCGAACCTTTGCCGGTCACGATGTCGCCCTCGGCGTAGATGACGGCGATGCGGTTGCCGCTGGTGCGGCCTTCTTTTTCGTCGGCCTGGTCGTTGTCGGTGTAGTCGCTCAGGCTGACCAGGTTGGGCTTTTTATCTTTGGCCAGCTTCAGCTTGCCGCGCATGTAGTCCTGCACTTCGTCGAAGTAGCCCAGGCGGGTCACCAGCTTCAGGCGCAGGGCGTCGGCGGCGTCGTGCACCAGCATCGAGTCGGAAATGACGTGCAGGCGGGCCGCCGGCAGGCCCCGGGCCGTGGCCACCTGGGCAATCATATGGTCGTTGAGCGAGCGCAGGTACGACACGGTCTGGAGGCGGGCCGAATCGGAGAAGTTTTCGCGGAAAAACGGCTCCACGGCGCTCTTGAACGAGCCCACCCGGAAGATGTAGGGCTGGATGCCGGCCTTGTCGAACAGCCGCTTATAAAACATTACTTCCGAGCTGAGCCCGTTGAATTCGAGCAGGCCCTGCGGGTGCAGGTATATTTCGTCGGCCACCGACGAGAGGTAGTAGCTTTTCTCGGAGCACACCTCGTGGTAGGCCACCACGAACTTGCCCGACTTCTTGAAGTCGAGCAGCGCGGTGCGCACTTCTTCGAGCGAGGCCATGCCGCCGCGCACCATTTCCAGGTTCAGCAGGATGCCCTTGATGTCGTCGTCGGCTTTGGCCCGGCCGATGGCTTCCTTCAGCGCCACCAGGCCGGTGGACGACTGCCGGCCGCCCAGCGGGTTGAAATCGGCCGCCTGGCCGCGCTCGGTCAGCGGCTCGTTCAGCTTCAGCTCCAGCACCGAATTGGCGGCCACGCTTTTGGTTTTGCCGGCGCTGCTGGCCGCGCCCACGATGCCGGCCAGCACGGCTATCCCGACGACGAAAAACAGCACCAGCCCCACCAGCGTGGCCAGGGTGAACTTAAGGAATTGACGCATGGAACTAAAGGCAAGTTGCTTTCGACAAAAGTAGCCCGCCGGCCCCAAAGGCCCCGCGCACGCCCGGACGGCCCCCGGGCCGGCCGCCTAATACCCGTACTTCTCGCCCCACCAGCCGCGCAGCTTTTCGCGCAGGCGCTGCTCGGCGGCGTTCTGGCCGGGGTCGTAAAAACGGGTGCCGCGCAGGGCCTCGGGCAGGAATTCCTGCTCCTCGAAATTGCCCGCCCCGTTGTGCGAATATTGGTATTCCTGGCCGTAGCCGAGCTGTTTCATGAGTTTGGTGGGCGCGTTGCGCAGCGGCACGGGCACCGGAAACACGCCCCGGGCCCGCACCTCGGCCTGGGCCGCCCGGACGGCGGTGTAGGCGGCGTTGCTTTTCTCGGACGTGGCCAGGTAGATGACCGTTTGGCTGAGGATGAGGTCCGACTCGGGCAGGCCGATGAAGGTGCAGGCCTGGAAGCAGCTCGTGGCCAGCAGCAGGGCGTTGGGGTTGGCGTTGCCGATGTCTTCGGAGGCCAGGATCAGCAGGCGGCGGGCGATGAACTTCACGTCCTCGCCGCCTTCGAGCATCACGGCCAGGTAGTAGAGCGCGGCGTTGGGGTCGGAGCCGCGGATGCTTTTGATGAAGGCCGAAATCACGTCGTAGTGCATCTCGCCGCCTTTGTCGTAGCGGGCCAGGGGCCGCTGGGCCACCTGCTGCACCCCGGCATCGGTGACGGTGACGACGCCTTTTTGGTCGGGCGGCGTGCTCTGCACCACAATTTCGAGCAGGTTGAGCAGCTTGCGGGCGTCGCCGCCGCTCAGGGCCAGCAGGGCGTGGTCTTCTTTCAGCTTCACGTGCAGCTGGCTCAGGGCCGGGTCTTCGGCCAGGGCCTTGGCCACGATGCCGCGCAGCGTGTCGGGCCCCAGCGGCTCGAGCACGTACACCTGGCAGCGCGAGAGCAGGGCCGGGATGACTTCAAACGACGGATTTTCCGTGGTGGCCCCGATCAGGGTGACGGTGCCGTTCTCGACGGCCCCCAGCAGCGCGTCCTGCTGCGCCTTGCTGAAGCGGTGAATCTCGTCGATGAACAGCACGGTGCCGCGCTGCTTTTTGGCCCGGTCGATGACCTCGCGCACGTCCTTCACCCCGGCGTTGATGGCGCTCAGGGCGGCGAAGGGCTGCTTGAGCTCGCCGGCCAGCAGCAGGGCCAGGGTGGTTTTGCCCACGCCGGGGGGACCCCACAGCAGCAGGCTGGGCAGGCGGCCGGCGGCCAGGTAGCGGCGTAGCACGCCGTCGGGGCCCAGCAGGTGGGCCTGGCCGGCGTAGTCGGCGAGGCGGCGCGGGCGGCGGCGCTCGGCCAGGGGCGCGTCGGGGCCCGCGCCGGGCGGGGGCCCCGGGGCGGCGGGCGGGTCGTCGGGAAAAAGAGAAGCCATGAGGCGGAGAAAGGGCAAACTTTGCGGCGAACCGCCAAACGATTGGAACAACCAGCGGTTGTGGCGGCGCACGGGCGGGCGCCGCAAAGGTGGCACGCGCGGCTTTGGCGGTACGCGCCCCGGCCCAGCCTTGTTCTTTATGAAAAACCCTTCGCGCGTCCACGCGGCGCTTTTTTTGGTGGCCCTCATCTACGCGGGCACCTACAGCCTGGCCAAGGACGTGATGCCCCGCTACCTGGGGCCCTTCGGCATCGTGACGCTGCGCGTGCTGGGGGCCACGCTCTTTTTTGCCGTGGCCAAGCGGCTGGCCGCGCCAGCCGATAAAATCCGGGGCCGGGCCGACAACGTGCGGGCCGTGCTCTGCGGCGTGGTGGGCATCGGGCTCAACCAGCTGCTGTTTTTTGCGGGCCTGAATTACACATCGCCCATTTCGGCCTCGCTGCTCCAAACCATTTCGCCCATCGTGGTGGTGCTGGCGTCGGCGGTTTTGCTGCGCGAAAAGATCACCGTGCCGCGGCTGCTGGGCATTTTGGTGGGGGCCGCCGGCGCGGCGGCGCTCATCCTCGGCCGGCCGGCGCAGGCGGCCGCCTACCCCCAAGCCACGCTGGGCAACATTTACATCCTACTCAACGCCACCGCCTTTGGCCTGTACCTGGTGCTGGTGGCCCCGCTCATGCGCAAGTATCACCCGTTCACGGTGCTCGGGCGGATTTTTCTGGTGGGGGCCCTGGTGGCGGTGCCCGTGGGCTGGCGCGACGCCCTGGCCGCCGACTACGCGCACTTCCCGCTCCACATCTGGGCCGAGATTTTCTACATGGTGTTCTTCCTCACCATCCTGGCGTATTTGCTGAACAACTGGGCCCTGAAATTCGCCTCCCCTGCCCTGCTCGGCGTCTACATCTACCTCCAGCCGGTGCTGGCCGTGCTCATCGCCGTGGCCCTGGGCAAAGATTCCCTCACCTGGGACAAGGCCGGCCAAGCCGGGCTCATCTTCGTGGGCGTGTGGCTGGTGAGCCGCAAACCGAAGGGGCCCCCAACGCCGGCTGGGGTGCTGAAAGCTGTGCGGGACTGAAGCATTTACCGGGCGGCAGGGCTATCTTGGGCCCATTATGCGCTATTGTTATGCTATTCTTTGGAGTTTTGTGCTAATGGCGTTCGCCGGTACTGCCCACGGGCAAAACAAGCCGCCACCCGCTGGGGCTAAGCCGTACATTTATGTCGAAACGATGCCGGTGTTTCCGGGGCTAGAACCTGGCGACAGCGCCCGGTCCAATAACGATCGAATCATCAAGTTTATAAATGACGGCCTGGGGGCCGCGCGCCGCGCTGCCCGGGATGGTGTACAAGGCCGGGTGTTGTTCTCGTTTGCCGTCGATGCCCAGGGCCACGCCGTTGATATCAAGCTGGTGGAAGGGCTACGGCCTGACGTAAACGCCGAAGTGCTG
>JANXOE010000312.1 GCA_025353745.1 Hymenobacter sp. | reverse complement strand
GGCAGCGATGTTCTCGACGGCAAACACCTGCTTGGGCCGGAACAGGCCGTTTTTGTGCACCAGGTAGCCGGGCGTGAACTCCAGGTAGCTCTGGGTGCCGAACACCGGGGCGTTGTTCACCAGCACGTAGCCGATGTAGACCAGGCTGAACACCAGGAACACCCAGTGCAAAAAGTGGTAGTCGTGGGCCGTGGTGTCGCCCCAGGCCATGGCCGCCACGTACACCACCCAGAACAAGCCGATGGCCATTTGCCCCCAAAACGGGACGCGCGAAGTGTTGGCGGGGCGGAGGCGGATGCGGGTAGAACCAGTGGGCATGCGACAAATTTAGTGCTTGGTGCCCGGTTGAGCCGAGTACCAAGCACTAAAAGTTACGCCAGCTTGGCTTCCAGCGTCATTTTGGGCACGGCGCTGAGGGCCCTCGACACCGGGCAGTTGGCTTTGGCGTCTTCGGCGTGCTTTTGGAAGTCCTCGGGCGTGATGTTGGCGCCCGTCACTTTGCCGGCGGTGCTCACGTGGATGTGCTCGATGACGGGCTGGCCGTTGTTGGGGTTCATCGTCACGGTGGAGGTCGTGGTGATGTTCTCGACGGTGTGGCCGTGCTTGGTGAGCACGCTGGTCAGGTACATGGTGTAACAGCCGGCGTGGGCCGCGCCGATGAGTTCCTCGGGGTTGGCTCCCGGCTTGCCCTCGAAGCGGCTGCCGACGGAATACGGGGCGTTGAGCGTGCCGCTGTCGGTGGTGAGGGTGCCGCTGCCTTTGATGTCGCCGTTCCAAACGGCTTTGCCTGCGTGGTCCATAAAAGAATGAATGAGTGGGTGAAGTGGTGAAGGGTGTACCGCCAGACCGCTCCAAAGGTTGGGCCTGCCGTGGGCCCGCCGCGCCGCGCCCCGTACCTTGGGGCCCACTTATGGGCCTCAAATCCATCCTGAGCCGGCCCCTGGCGGCCTATGTAGCGCGCCGCGACCGGCAGTGGCAGCGCAACCCGGTGGGCACGCAGCTGGGCCTGTTGCGCCGGCTGGCGGCCACCGGGGCCCCCACGGCGTTTGGGCGTGCCCACGGCCTGGGGGCCGTCCGCACGCCCGCCGACCTGGCCCGCTGCGTGCCCGTGCGCGACTACGAGGCCCTGAAGCCGTACTTCGACCGCACGCAGGCCGGCGAGGCCGACGTGCTCTGGCCCGGCCGGCCGCTGTACCTGGCCAAAACCAGCGGCACCACTTCCGGCACCAAGTACATTCCCATCACGCGGGCCAGCATCGGCAATCACATCAACGGGGCCCGCGACGCGCTGCTGCACTACGTGCACGCCACCGGCCGCAGCCGGTTTCTCGAC
>JANXOE010000258.1 GCA_025353745.1 Hymenobacter sp. | reverse complement strand
ATGAAGGCGGCCTCGTAGCGGGCGTCGCCGACGGGGAAGTACAAATCCGTTTCCGACGGCATGTAGAGGATGGGGGCCCTGATGCTGCGCAGGGCCTTTTCCAGGTCGCCGCCGAAGCCGGGCGTGGTGCCCACGTCGTGGCATTCCCAGGTGCGCATTTGCATGATGAGGTCGTTGGCGTCGGCCCCGGGAATGAAATCGGTGCGGAAGCCGCGGAGCACCTGCGCGAAGGTGGTGCCGGGCTTTTCGTAGGTGCGCCACAGCTCGCGCCGCCACCATTCCTGCGAAAAGAGCCAGCCCGTCCAGACCGTGCCGAAGGCTTCGAGGCCTTTTTTGGGCGGGGCCGCGTAGTCGCCGTTTTGGAAGGCGGCGTCGGCGGTGAGGGCGGCAATCTGGCCTTCGAGGCGCACCACGCCGTGCGGGTAGTTTTTGGCCGTGCCCGAGGTGGCCACCAGGCAACCGGCAAAGGCGGGGTAGCTCACGGCCCACTGAAACGCCTGCTCGGCGCCCATCGAAAAGCCGATAATGGCCCGCAAGTGCTTTATCTTTAATTCTTTGGTGAGCAGCTCGTGCACCGCCGCCACGTTGTCGCGGATGCTCATGGCCGGGAACCGGGGGCCGTGGAACGGCTCGGGCGTGTTGCTCGGCGAGGAGGAGTGGCCGTTGCCGAACAGCTCGGTGGCGACGAGAAAGAGCTTGGTGGTGTCGAGGGCCAGGCCGGGGCCGATGAGCCACTCGTAGCCGTGGTGGTCGGCCAGGTAGTGCGAGGGCAGCAGCACGGCGTTGGTGCGCGCGGCGTTGAGGTGGCCGTAGGTGCCGTAGCCGACCAGCGCCTTGGGCAGCACCGCCCCGCCCTCGGTGCGGAAGTTGGCCAGCGCGAAAAAGTGGTGCGGCACCCGGTCGGCCGGCGGGGCCCCGGCCTGGGCAGCGGCGGCGGTGAGCAGCCCGGCGAGCGTAAACAATAGGCGCATAGAAGGGACATTTGTTGGGGCCGCAAGCGGGTAGCCGCGGCGTAGCGTTTGCCGCGGCTATGCGTAAAGGTAACCGGGCGCTGCAATCCCGGGGGCCCGGCTACCTTTGGCATTACCCGCTGTTTATCAATGGAACAACCTTCTCCTACCGCTTCTTCTGCGCCCGGCGCCTACGCCCGGCGGGCGGGCATTGCGGTCGGCATCGCGCTGCTGGCCCTGCTGCTAACGGGGCTGCTGGGCACGGCCTTTGGCGTGTTTTTGCGGGTGCTGGCGGCGCTGCTCATTGCCCTGCCGCTGCGGGCGGGGGCCGAGTGGCTGCACCGCCGCACGCGGCTGCCGCAGGGGCTGGGGCTGCTGGTGGTGGCGCTGGCCGTGGCCGGGCTGCTGGGGGGCATGGGCTGGCTGTTTTCGACCCGCATCGGCGACCAGGTGGGCGATTTGCAACGGCAGCTGCCGCAGGCCTTCCAAGAGCTGCAGGCCCGCGTGGGCGGCACCCGCTGGGGGCAATGGCTGGCCCACGAGAAGCTCGACTTCGGCCGGCTCACGGGCGGCGGCGCGGCGTGGCTGGGCCGGGCCTCGGGCATTTTTTCGTCCACCCTCGGGGTGCTGGCCGATTTCTACGTCGTCGTGTTCCTGGCCTTGTTCATCGCCTTGCAGCCCAAGCTCTACCGGAACGGCCTGGTGATGCTGGTGCCCAAAGCCGGCCGCGCGCGGGCCCACGCGGTGCTCGATAAAATAAGCGACACGCTGGTGAAATGGGTGTTGGGCCGGCTGGTGTCGATGGCCGTGGTGGGGGTGCTGACGGCCCTGGGGCTGTGGGCGTTGGGCCTGCCCGAAGCGGGGGTGCTGGCGCTGTTCGCGGGGCTGGTCACGTTCATTCCCAACATCGGGCCCATCATTTCCATGGTGCCGGCTTTGCTGCTGGCGTTCTTCCACGGGGGCCCCACCGAGGCGCTGTACGTGGGGCTGCTCTACCTGGCCGTGCAAACGCTGGAGAGCGTGGCCGTGTCGCCGGTGGTGCAGCAGCGGCTGATTCTGATGCCGCCCGCGCTCGTTTTCGTCGGCCAGCTGGTCATCGGCTCGTTCACGGGCCTGCTGGGGCTGACGCTGGCCACGCCCATCGTCGCCATCGGCATGGTGCTCGTGAAAATGCTCTACGTGCAGGACGTGCTGGGCGACGACTCGGTGGAGCTGTAGGGGGCCCGCAGGGGCGCGCCTGCTTCAGCCCAGCCCGAACTGGCTCAACAGGCCCCCCTTGTACTGCTTGCCGATGGGCAGGTGGCGGGGGAAGTCGTAGAGCTCCACTTCGTTGCCGCTGATGGCCTTGATGGCGTCGGTGCGCACGATGTAGGACTTCTGGATGCGGGTGAAGCGGGCGGCGGGGAGTTGGTCTTCCACGCGGCTCATGCGCAGGTACGTGACGATGACGCGGTTTTTGAGGACGATTTTGATGTAGTCCTTCATGCCTTCGATGTAATAAATCTCGTCGAACAGCACCCGCTGCAACGAGTTGCCTTCCTTCACGAACAGGAACTGGGGCGCGGGCGGCGCGGGGGCCACCGGCCGGGCGGCCAGCAGGCCCAGCGCCTTGTTTACGGCCTTTAAAAACCGGGGAAACGACACCGGCTTCACGATGTAGTCCACGGCGTCCAGCTCGAAGCCTTCGAGGGCGTGGTGGGGCGAGGCCGTGACGAAGACGACGTAGGGCGGGCTGTGCAGCGAGCGCAGGAACTCCATCCCGTTCACCTGCGGCATGTTGATGTCGGACAGCAGCAAGTCCACGCGCTGCCGCTGCAACACGTCCAGGGCCTCGAACACGTGCTCGCAGCTGGCCACCAGGTGCAGGCCGGGCAGTTGGGCCACGTAGCCTTCGAGCAGCTCGCGGGCAAAGGGCTCGTCGTCGAGAATCAGGCAATTAATCATTTGGCATCGAATAAGATGGCGGCATGGGCCGGCGCGGCGGCCGGCAGGGCCCCCAGGCGCAGCGTGAGGGCTACGCGGTACGTGTCGGCGGTTTGCTCAAGGGTGAGCTGGTAGTCGGCGGGGGCGTAGTGCAGGGCCAGGCGCTGGCGCACGTTGGCGATGCCCACGCCGCCAAATGCCTGCTTGGGGGCGCCGGGGCTGAAGCTGTTGCGCACGGAAAAGTGCAGCCGGGGGCCCCGCACGGCGATGTCGATGGCCACCCACGAGGCGTCCAGGCTGGTGTCCACGCCGTGCTTGAAGGCGTTTTCGACGAACGGAAAAAATAATAGCGGCGTGATTGCGAAGCCCTCCGGGGCCCCCGGCGGCGCGTAGTCGATGCGCACTTTCTGGCCGTAGCGCAGCCGCTCCAGCTCCAGGTAGGCTTCGAGGAAGCCGATTTCGCGGGCCAGCGGCACCAGGGCGGCGTTCGACTCGTGCACCGTGTAGTGCAGGAGGGCCGCGAGGTGCCGCACCATGCCGGGGGCCCGGGCGTCCTGCTTCACCACCATGGTGTAGAGGTTGTTGAGGGTGTTGAACAGAAAGTGCGGGTTGATTTGGGCCTTGAGGAAGTTGACTTCCAGGTTCAGGTTTTCGCGCTCCAGGCGCAGGCTGCGGTTGCTGCTGGCGAGCAGGAACTGCACGAACCGCACCAGCAGCGCCGGCAGCACAATGGCGGTGAAATCGCTCAGGCCCATGCTGACGCCGTACCACGAGAACACGCCCTTCCACAGCCCCTGGTCGAGGACGCGGTGCACGTAGCCGTAAGCGTTTTTCGACACCAGCCCGTTGTGGCTCAACACCATAAAAAATACGTAGCACAGCAGCGCCCAGCAATAATAAATAGCCGCCAGGCCCAGCGCCGTGGCCAGCCAGCGCCGCCGCAACAGCCAGCGCGGCAGCACCACCGCCGAAAAAAAGTAGTAGCCGGCCACGGTGGCCAGCACGTTGGCCAGCACGAAGCCCCAGGTGAAAAAGGCCCCCTCGTGCCAGTTGCCAACCAGCCAGTACACAAAGCCCCCAAACAGCCCCCACCACGCCCAGGGCCCCAGGGCCCGGCCGGTCGCGGCCCACCGCCCGCCGCGCAAACCCAAAAAAACGCAGCGCCTTCCCATCAGAGCTGAATGCTGATGTGAACTTCGAGCCGGCCGCCGTCTTCCGTGATTTGCGCCGCGTGGCGGCCGGGGTACTGGAGCTGCAAGCGCCGCAGCGCGGCCCCCACGGCGGCATCGGCGCGGTAGGCGGGCAGGGGCGCGGCGGCGGTGCGGGCCAGCGCGAGGGCCACCTCGCCGGGGGCCACGCGCACGGTGCTGCGCACGTGCCCGGCCCCGGCGGCGGCCAGGCCCGCAAACAGGCGCTCCAGGAACGGGTGCAGCAGCAGGGGCGCGAGCTGCTGGGTGGTGGCCGTGCCGATTACCTCGTGGGCCACCACCACGGCGTCGGGCAGGTGCAGGCGCTCCAGGGCCAGGTAGTCGGCCATGAATTCCAACTCGCCGGCCAGGGGCACGCGCTCCGCGTCGGTTTCGTAGAGGGTGTAGCGCATCAGGTCGGCCAGGTGCAGCACCGCGTCGCCGGCGCGGGGGTCGCGGGTGCGGGTGAGGCCGTGCAGGCTGTGCAGGGCATTGAACAGGAATTGCGGATTTATTTGGGCCTTGAGGCAGCTCAGCTCCAGCCGGAAGTGGTCGCGCTCCAGGGCCAGCCGGCGGCGGTCCACCACCAGGGCGTAGGCCACGAAGCTGACGACCAGCGGAAACAGCATCTGGGCCAGCAGCTCCACCAGCGCAAACAGCATCCCCGCCGCGCTCGGGACGCTCTGCCAGAACGGGTCGATGTAGAACCGGTGGAAGAGCAGCCGCAAATCCGGGCTCAGCGGCAGGTAGGCCACGGCCAGCGACGCCCCGGCGTAGTTCCAGGCGCGGTAGAGACACAGCAGCCCGCCCCCCCCGGCCAGGGCCCGCCACCCGTGCCCGCGCACCAGCCAGCGCGGGATGACGAGGTACACCAGGCTGTTGAAAAGGAGCACCGCAAACCCCATTTGCAGCAGCACCAACGGCCAGACGGGGCCCGTGAAGTGAAAATTGGGGCGGTTGTTCCAGGCAAAGTAGAAGCCGCCCAGCAGCGCCCACAGCAGCACTTGCAGCAGCGCCGGGGCGGGGCGGGCGCGCAGCAATTGCCAGCGCGGCGCGGGGTGGGCAGGGAGCTCGGTCATCACAAAAACGCAGGACGCTTGGGCCTTTGGTGGTGTGGGGGCCCCACTTGGTCGAATAAAATTCGGGGCCCCGGCGGGCTTCGGGTTCTTTGCCCCAGATTATTCCACTCCCCAAATAAACCCCCAAAATGCCAATGCGCTTTCCCCGCCCGCTCCGCCCCGCTTTTGCTACCTGCCCGGCCCCGGGCCACCGCTGGCTGCGCCGGGCCGCTTGGGCCGCGCTGGCGCTGCTCGGCGGCCGGGCCCAGGCCCAGGACAGCACCCTCACCCGCCTGATGCACCAGCACCAGTACGCCCTCACCCAAAGCGGGGCGCAGCTCGCCGGCCCCGGCTGGGAGCACCTGCGGCAAGACATTCAGACGAGCCAACTCGTGCTGGTGGGCGAAGACCACGGCACGGCCCAGGTTCCGGTGTTTGCCGCCGCCGTGGCCCGCGAGCTGAAGCCGGCGGTATTCGTGGCCGAAATCGACCAGTACCAGGCCCAGGACCTGAGCCGGTTGGCGGCCCAGCCCGGCCTGCCCACGGCGTTTCAGCGGCAGCACCCGATGGGCTTGTCGTTTTATAGCTGGGCCGAAGAATTCGAGCTGGCCCGCACCCTGCGCGCCCAAAACGCTCAGTTTCTGGGCATCGACCAAGTGAGCCTGGTGGCGACGGGCAGCTTTTTTGCCCGGCTGGCCGACAAAGTAAAAAGCAAGCCGGCCAAAGCCTATTTGCAGCAGCGCGCCGCCGCCTACCAGGCCCAGGACCGGGCCGCGATGGTGCAGGGCACCAACAACTTCAGCATCTACCAGCGCCCGGGGGCCCTCGACAGCCTGCGGGCCATTGCCCGCCCGGAGGGCCCCGAGGTGCGGCAGATGGTGGAGGACTTTGCGGCCAGCAGCGCCATTTACCAGCTCAACAAGGAGGGCAACCCCCGCAGCCACCAGACGCGCGTCGACCTGATGAAGCGCAACTTGCTGCAAGGCCGGCCGGCCGGCCAGCCGCTGCCCAAAATGCTTTTCAAACTGGGGGCCCTGCACGTGGCGCGGGGCATGAGCCTGCTGGGCGGCGTGTTCGACGTGGGCAACCTGGCGCTGAACCTGGCCGATGCGCACGACCAGAAGTCGTTGCACATCTTCATCATAGGCAAGCAAGGCACCCAAAACGGCGGCTTCAACCCGGACGATTTCAGCAAAAACGTCAAGCCTTACTCCAACGCCGATGCGTTCGATGCGGCCCCGTTTATGGCGCAGGCGGCTGGACCGGCCTGGCAGGTGTTCGACCTGCGCCCGCTGCGCCGGGCCCTGCTCGGCGGCAAGCTAAAGGTGAGCAGCCAGGACCTGGCCACCACGCTCATCGGCTACGATTACCTGGTTATCGTGCCCGAAACCACGGCCAGCCACAACTTCTAGCGCGCCAATGATGCAACGATTAGCGGGCGGCCGGCGGAAAAGCCGGCCGCCCGCCCCTATTTCAGCGCCAGAATCTGCCGCAGCTCCGCGTCCGACACCGTGAGCAGGCCGACTTTGGGCAGCCTTGCCGTCAGCACGCGCCAGTTGGGCTCTTGCTGGAAGATGGGCCTGAGCAGGGCCAGGGCGGCGGGCACCTGCTGCTTGTTGGCCAGCGTAATGGCGTGCCAGTACTTCATTTCCAGGTTTTGGGGAAACATCTTTTCGGCGGCCTGGTACTCCTGAATGGCCTTCGGCATGTCGTTTTTCTCCACGGCCAGGTCGCCGGCGTTCATGTGGTCGTAGGCCCGATGCAGCTTCAGCAGGCGGTGCAGCTCCACGAGCGGTTTGTCGGCGTCGTCCACGCGCAGGTCCACGAGGCGGTCGGCCCAGGGGCCCTCGGTGGCGGTGCCGCGCACCACCAGCAGCGCGGCCGACTGCCGGCCCCGGATGTCGCCACCGGCGGCCTGGGCCGCGTCGAGGGCCGCCAGGGCGCGCTCGGCCAGCGGCAGGGCGGCGCTGGCTTCGTAGGCCTTGGCCATCGCGCCCCACACCGTGTTGCTGAGCATCATGTTGGCCTGCACCGAAAACTGGGGGCCCTGCTGGTGGCCGGCCATGTCCACGCATTTTTTGCCGGTGTGCGTGGCCACACGGCCCTGGTTGTCGAGGATGGCGACCTGGCGCACGTCGCGGCCGTCGTCGGCGGCCAGCAATTCATCCAAGGCCTGCTGGGCCGACTTGCCGCTTTTCAGCAGCGCCAGGCCCCTGAGGCCGAACGACTTGTTGGTGAACGACTGGGTGGCCACCACGCCCACGCCGGCCTCGCCCCAGCTCACCGACGTGCCCACCGAAAACCAGTGGCTTTGCACGGCCACGGCCAGCTCGCCGGTCTTGGGGTCGCGGGCCACGATGGAAAACGTGTGGGCCAGCGGGTCGGCGGCGGAGTACACCTGGGCGGCGGCGGGCAGCGCCAGCGCGGCGAGCAGGAAAAAGAGTAATTTGGACATCGTGGAACTTAGGAATGAATAAGTTGGATGGCAGCGGGCCGCCCGCCGCCGGCCAAGGTACGGCCGGCGCGGGGGCCCCGGAATTTTTTCGCTATTTTTGCAAACTAACGCTTGTTAGCCCTTGTTGCCCGCCCATGGAAACGCCCGAACAAAACCTCAGCCGCGACGACCAGTTCCAGGCCCGCATCGACGCCGACGTGCGCATCGAGCCCAAAGACTGGATGCCCGACGCCTACCGCAAAACCCTGATCCGGCAGATTTCGCAGCACGCGCACTCCGAAATCGTGGGCATGCTGCCCGAGGGCAACTGGATCACGCGGGCGCCATCGCTCAAGCGCAAGGCCATTTTGCTGGCCAAGGTGCAGGACGAGGCCGGCCACGGCCTCTACCTCTACAGCGCCGCCGAAACGCTGGGCGCGAGCCGCGACCAGCTGCTGGCCGACCTGCACTCGGGCAAGGCCAAGTACAGCAGCATTTTCAACTACCCCACCCTGAGCTGGGCCGACATGGGCTGCGTGGGCTGGCTCGTGGACGGGGCCGCCATCCTCAACCAGGTGCCGCTCTGCCGCACTTCGTACGGCCCCTACGCCCGCGCCATGGTGCGCGTGTGCAAGGAGGAAAGCTTCCACCAGCGCCAGGGCTTCGAGATCATGCAGACGCTGAGCGCCGGGGCCCCGGCCCAGAAGGAAATGGCCCAGGAGGCCCTCAACCGCTGGTGGTGGCCCACGCTGATGATGTTCGGGCCGAAAGATTCGGAATCACCCAACACCGAGCAGTCGATGAAGTGGCGCATCAAGCGCTTCACCAACGACGAGCTGCGCCAGAAATTTGTGGACATGATGGTGCCCCAGGCCGAGTTCCTGGGCCTGGCCGTGCCCGACGAAAAGCTGCGCTGGAACGAAGCCAAAAACGGCTACGACTTCGGCGACGTGGACTGGAACGAGTTCTGGAGCGTGGTGAAGGGCAACGGCCTCTGCAACCACGACCGCCTGCAAGCCCGCGTGCAGGCCCACGAACAAGGCGCCTGGGTGCGCGAAGCCGCCCTGGCCCACGCCGCCAAGCGCGCCGCGCGGGAAGCGGTGGCGGCGTAGGGGCCCTGTTTTCTCAAGAACTTTAAGAACGTCATGCTGAGCGCAGCCAAAGCATCTCTCCCGCTGACTAATCCTGATTACTGCTGCGGGAGAGATGCTTCGGCTGCGCTCAGCATGACGGCCTGGGGCCCCCAGATGCCAAGCCCTAACAACTAAGCACCAAGCACCAAAACAATGTCGCAATCCGAATGGCCCCTGTGGGAGGTCTTCATCCGCAGCAAGCAGGGGCTCGACCACAAGCACGTGGGCAGCCTGCACGCCGCCGACGCCACCATGGCCGTGCAAAACGCCCGCGACGTGTACACGCGCCGCCTGGAGGGCGTGAGCATCTGGGTGGTGGAGTCGGCGCACATCCACGCCTCGAACCCCGACGAGGCGGCCGAGTTTTTCGACCCGGCGGCCGACAAAGTGTACCGGCACCCCACGTTTTACGACGTGCCGGATTCCATCAAACACATGTAATGCCGCCGGTTATGCCCGAAGTTTCTCCCGAACAAACGGCCGCCGCGGCCCACGCCCCGGCGGTGCGGCAGCTGCTGTTTCAATACGTGCTGCAGCTGGCCGACACCAGCCTGGTGCTGGGCCACCGCCTCTCCGAATGGTGCGGGCACGGCCCCGTGCTGGAGCAGGACCTGGCCCTGGCCAACATCGCCCTCGATTTGCTGGGCGAAACCCGCAGCCTCTACCAGTACGCCGCCGCGCTGGAAGGCCGCGGCCGCACCGAAGACGACCTGGCCTACCTGCGCAGCGCCACCGAATACCGCAACCCGCTGCTGGTGGAGCAGCCCAACGGCGACTTCGCCCACACCGTGGCGCGGCAGTTTTTGTTCGACAACTTCCACTACCACTTGCTGTTGGCGCTGAAAGACGGCCCCGACGCACACCTGGCCGCCATCGCCGAAAAGTCGGTGAAGGAGGCGGCCTACCACCTCAAGTGGAGCTCGGAGTGGGTGATCCGGCTCGGCGACGGCACGGCCGAAAGCCGCCAGCGCCTCGACCGCGCCCTGGCCACGCTGTGGCGCTACGCCGCCGAGCTGACGGCCCCCACCGCCACCGAAGCCGCCCTGCAAGCCATGGGCCTGCTGCCCGACTACGATGATCTGGCGCCGGCCATGCAGGCCCACCAGGCCCGCGTGCTGGCCGAGGCCACCGTGCCCGTGCCCACCGTCGCGCCGTTTGCGCAAAAGGGCGGCAAGGAAGGCCGGCACTCCGAGCACCTGGGCTACCTGCTCGCCGAGCTGCAGTACGTGCAGCGCGCTTACCCCGGCCTGACGTGGTAGCGACGACGGCCCCCACCGAGGCCCGCATCTGGGAGCTGCTGGAAGAAGTGTCGGACCCCGAAGTGCCCGTGCTCAGCATCCTCGACCTGGGCATTGTGCGGGCAGTGCGCGTGGAGGGCGAGCAGGTTACCGTCACCATCACGCCCACCTACTCGGGCTGCCCGGCCATGGGCGCCATCGCCACCGACATCCGCCTGCGCCTGCTGGCCGAGGGCTACGCCAAGCTGGCCGTCGCCAACCAGCTCAGCCCGGCCTGGACGACGGACTGGATGAGCGCGGCCGGCCGCGCCAAGCTCACCGCCTACGGCATCGCCCCGCCCGTCGATGGCACCGCCACCGGCCACGCGCTCCACCTGTTCGGCAAAGAAACAACCGTGCGCTGCCCGCTTTGTCAATCGGCCAACACCAAGCTCGTCAACCAGTTCGGCTCGACGGCCTGCAAGGCCCTCTACCAGTGCCAGGACTGCCGCGAGCCGTTCGACTACTTTAAATGCCACTGAACGCGGTGAGCCAGGCGTAATTAGCAACGCACAACAGCCAACTTGTTGATTGCTAACTACTTCTTGCTCATGGCCAATTACTCCTTGATATGACCATCGGAATCATCGGCAGCGGGGCCATGGGCGCGGGCATTGCCCAGGTGCTGGTCGTCGCCGGCCACCCCGTCCGCCTGCTCGACCAGCACCCGGGGGCCCTCGAAAAGGCCGTGGCGGGCATCGAAGCCAACCTGCGCCGGCTGGTGGCGAAGGGCCAGCTCGCGCCCGAAGCCGCCGGGGCCGCCGCCGCCCGCCTCTGCCCCACCGCCTACCTCCCCGATTTTGCCGATTGCGGCCTGGTGCTGGAGGCCGTGGTGGAAGACCTGGCGGCGAAGCAGCAGCTGTTCCGCGACGTGGAGGCCGTGGTGGCGGCCGCGTGCGTGCTGGCCACCAACACGTCGTCGCTCTCCGTGGCCTCGATTGCCGCGGCCTGCCAGCGGCCGGAGCGCTTCGTGGGCCTCCACTTTTTCAACCCCGCGCCGCTCATGCAGCTCGTGGAAATCGTGCCGGCGGTGCAAACGCGGCCCGGCCTGGCCGAAGAGATGCGGGCCCTGGTGCTGGGCTGGGGCAAGCTGCCGGTCATCGCCCAGGACACGCCCGGCTTCATCGTGAACCGCGTGGCGCGGCCTTTTTACGGCGAGGCCATCCGGCTTTTGGAGGAAGGCATCGCCGACGCGGCCACCATCGACTGGGCGATGACCACGCTCGGCGGCTTCCGCATGGGGCCCTTCGCGCTGATGGATTTCATCGGCCACGACGTGAACTTCCGGGTCACGGAATCGGTGTTCGCCGGCTTCTTTTTCGACCCGCGCTACCGGCCCTCCATCACCCAGAAGCGGCTGCTGGAGGCCGGGTACTTCGGGCGGAAATCGGGGCGCGGCTTCTACGACTACGCGCCCGGGGCCCCCGCGCCCGCCCCCAGGCAGGACGAAACCCTGGGCTACCTCATCCTGTACCGCGTCCTGGCCCTGCTCATCAACGAAGCCGTGGACGCGCTGGCCCTGCGCGTGGCCTCTTGCAGCGACCTGGAGCTGGCCATGACCCGGGGCGTGAACTACCCCCACGGCCTGCTGGCCTGGGCCGACGCGCTGGGGCCCGCCCGCGTGCTGGCCTGGCTCGACGCGCTCTACGAGGAGTACCGCGAGGACCGCTACCGCGCCAGCCCCCTGCTGCGCAAAATGGCCCGCTCCAACCAGCTCTTCATCCCGCTCGAACGCGTGGCCCAGGCCTGAGCCCGAAGCGCCGCCCGCCGTCGTTCCGCCCCGTTATTCTGAACGCAAAGCTCTCATTCCGAACACAAAACCTTCATTCCGAGCGCCAAGCTGTCATTCCGAACGCAGTGAGGAATCTGGGTTTCCGTTATCCTCCAATTCCTCACTGCTTTCGGAATGACAACCGGGCTTCGGCAGCTTTTTTTCTTAAATCTCAAGCGTTAACCAGTTAATGAAAGAGGCTTATTTAGTGGACGGCATCCGCACGCCGATTGGCAGTTTTGGTGGGGCCCTCGCCCCGGTGCGGCCCGACGACCTGGCGGCCCTGGTCGTCCGGGAGCTGCTGCGGCGCAACCCCACGGCCGACCCGGCGGGCGTGGCCGACGTCGTGCTGGGCTGCGCCAACCAGGCCGGCGAAGACAACCGCAACGTGGCCCGCATGGCCCTGCTACTGGCCGGCCTGCCCGCCACCGTGCCCGGCGAAACCGTGAACCGGCTGTGCGCCTCGGGCCTGTCGGCCGGCGTGGCGGCGGCCCGCGCCATCCAAAGCGGCGACGGCGACCTGTTCATAGCCGGCGGTGTGGAAAGCATGACGCGGGGGCCCCTGGTGATTTCCAAGGCCAGCACGGCGTTCGGCCGCGACGCGCAGCTGTTCGACTCCAGCTTCGGCTGGCGCTTCGTCAACCCCCAGATGGAGGCCCGCTACGGCACCGACGGCATGGGCGAAACCGCCGAAAACCTGGCCGAGCGCGACCACGTCAACCGCGAAGACCAGGACCGCTTTGCCCTGGCTTCGCAGCAGAAAGCCGCCGCCGCCCAGCGCCGGGGCCGCCTGGCCGAAGAAATCGTGGCCGTGCCCATCCCGCAGCGCAAAGGCGCGCCGGTGCTCGTGGCTGAAGACGAATTCCTCAAGCCCGGCACGACGCTGGAGGGCCTGGCCCGGCTGCGCCCCGCGTTCAGCCAAACCGGCACCGTGACGGCCGGCAACGCCTCGGGCCTGAACGACGGCGCGGCCGCCCTGCTGCTGGCCTCGGAAGACGGACTCAAGCAGCACGGCCTCGCGCCCAAGGCCCGGTTCGTGGCCATGGGCGCGGCCGGCGTGGAGCCGCGCGTCATGGGCATCGGCCCGGTGCCGGCCAGCCGGATCGCGCTGAAAAAAGCGGGCCTCACGCTCGACCAAATCGACGTCATCGAGCTGAACGAAGCCTTTGCCGCCCAAAGCCTGGCCTGCCTCCGCGCCTTTGGGCTGGCCGACGACGACCCACGCGTGAACCCCAACGGCGGGGCCATCGCCCTGGGCCACCCGCTGGGCATGAGCGGCGCCCGCCTGCTGCTCACCGCCGCCACCGAGCTGCACCAGCAGCAGAAGCGCTACGCGCTGATAACCATGTGCATCGGCGTGGGCCAGGGCTACGCCGTCATCATCGAGCGCGTGTAAGTCATTGGCAAATAGCAAAAAGGCCGTCATGCTGAGCTTGTCGAAGCATGACGGCCAATAAATAAACACCAAGCACTAAAAACCGAGCCCCGGTAAATCAATGCCCACCCAACTCCTCGAAAACTACACCCTTGGCCGCTGGCTGCCTGGCGGGGGGGCCCAGCAAGAGCTGCTCGACGCCAGCACCGGCGACGTCATCGCCCTGGCCAACACCGAAGGCGTGGACTACGAGGCCGTCCTGGACTACGGCCGCCGCGTGGGCAACCCCGCCCTGCGCCGGATGACCTTCCACGAGCGCGGGCGCATGCTCAAGGCCCTGGCGTTTCATTTGACGGAAAAGAAGGAGCTATTTTACGAGCTGAGCTACCGCTCGGGGGCCACCCGCGCCGACTCGTGGGTGGACATCGAGGGCGGCATCGGCAACCTGTTCGCCAACGCCTCGCTGCGGCGCAAGTTTCCCGACCAGCCGTTTTACGTGGAGGGCGAGCCGGTGGGGCTCTCGAAGGGCGGCACCTTCGTGGCCCAGCACCTGCTCGTGCCCAAGGAAGGCGTGGCCGTGCACATCAACGCCTACAACTTCCCCGTTTGGGGCATGCTGGAGAAAATTGCCGTGAACCTGCTCGCCGGCATGCCCGCCGTGGTGAAGCCCGCCGTGCCCACGGCCTACCTCACCGAGGCCGTGGTGCGCGAAATAGTGGCCTCGGGCATCCTGCCGGCCGGGGCCCTCCAGCTCGTGTCGGGCTCGGGCCAGGGCATTCTGGACCACCTCACGTACCAGGACGTGGTGACCTTTACGGGCTCGGCCGCCACGGGGCGCGCGCTGCGGGCCCACCCGCGCCTCATCGCCGAGGCCGTGCCGTTCACCATGGAAGCCGACTCGCTCAACGCCGCCGTGCTGGGGGCCGACGCACGGCCGGGCACGCCGGAGTTCGACCTGTTCATCAAAGAAGTACGCAAGGAGATGACGGCCAAGTGCGGGCAGAAATGCACCGCCATCCGCCGCGCCATCGTGCCCGAAAACCTGCTCGAAGACGTGCAGATTGCCCTGGGCAAGGCCCTGGCTCAGACCACCGTGGGCCACCCGCAGGCCGCGGGCGTGCGCATGGGGGCCCTGGCCGGCCGCGCCCAGGCGCAACAGTTCCGCGAGCGGGTGCAGCAGCTGGCCCAGCACACGCCCATCGTGTACGGCGACTTGGACCACGTGGAAATTTTGGGCCAGGACCTGGGGGCCCACGCCCAAAAGGGCGCGTTCATGTCGCCCATCGTGCTGCTCAATTCCGACCCGTTCCGCCACCTCGACAGCCACGAGCTAGAAGCCTTCGGCCCGCTGGTCACGCTCATGCCCTACCGCGACCCCGCCGAGGCCGTGGCCCTGGCCAACCTTGGCAAGGGCTCGCTCGTGTGCTCGCTGGCCACCAACGACCCGCGCCTGGCCCAGGAATTCGTGCTGGGGGCCGCCACCCACCACGGCCGCATTTTGGTGCTGAACGAGGAGATGGCCAAGGAAAGCACCGGCCACGGCGCGCCGCTGCCGCAGCTCGTCCACGGGGGCCCCGGACGGGCGGGCGGCGGCCAGGAAATGGGCGGCATCCGCGGCGTCGAGCACTTCATGCAGCGCGTGGCCCTGCAGGGCTCGCCGAGCATGATTACCGCCATTACGCAGGTGTACCAGACTGGTGCTAAGAAGATTGAGAAGGACAAGCACCCCTTCCAGCACTACTTCGAAGAGCTGGAAATCGGCCAGACCTACACCACCCACCGCCACACCGTGACGGAGGCCGACATCACGAGCTTCGCCCAGGTGTCGGGCGATAATTTCTACGCCCACGTCGACGCTACTTCGCTGGAAGGCACGCTCTTTACCGGGCGCGTGGCCCACGGCTACTACGTCCTCAGCAAGGCGGCCGGCATGTTCGTCGACCCGCGCAAGGGCCCCGTGCTGCTCAACTACGGCCTCGACGAGTGCCGCTTCACCAAGCCCGTGTACCCGGGCACGACCATCGGCGTGCAGCTCACGGTGAAGGAAAAAACTGCCCAGGACCAGCGCGACGCCGCCGACATCCCCAAAGGCATCGTGCGCTGGCTGGTGGACGTGACCGACGAAACCGGCGAAACCGTGGCCGTGGCCACGATTCTGACGATGGTGAAGCGGCGGGAACAGGGGTAAGCGGGGCCCCGAATCGCTAAAGCTGTTCGACTTTGATGTTCCGAAATGCCACCTGGTGGCCGTGGTCTTGCAGCGCAATGTGGCCTTTGGGGTAGGCCGCGAAGTTTTTCCAGGTTTTAAACTTGCTGTTTTCCAGCAGCGTTTTCCATTCGGCGCTGCCCATTTGGACGTCCACAATTTGGGCGTTGTTCAGCGAAAACGTGAGGCGGCCGTTCTGCTTGCGCAGCTTCACCAGGTTCCACTCGCCGGCGGGCCTGGCCACGTTTTTAGCCGGGGCCTGCATGTCGTACAGGGAGCCGGCCAGGTGGCTGGCTTTTTTGTTGTCTTCGGCGTTTTTGTCGTCCAACACCTGCATTTCGATGCCCGTTTCGTAGGTCGCGTGGAACGCCGGGTCTTCGTGCACCCCAAAAATAATTCCGCTGTTGCCGGCTTCGGAGATGTTCCACTCCAGGGTCAATTCAAAGTTTTCGTACTCTCCGTCGGTCACCAAATCTCCTTGCCCGGCCGCTTTCGGGTCCAGCTGCAACGCGCCGTTAGCCACCACCCACGCGGGTTCAGCGCTCGTTTTCAAGTAGGTATGCCAGCCTTTGGTAGTTTTGCCGTCAAACAGCGGCTGCGGCTTGGCTTGCGCGGCAGCGGGCACAATCCGCCCAAAAATTGCCAATGCCAGGGTGCTGAACACTAAGACTTTCATAAGTTTCCGGGGTTGAGTTCGTTAAGCCAGGCGACAAGGTAAACAAGATGTTCAGGGATTTACAAAAAGCGCCTCCGCGCGGCGGGCTTCGCGCTGTTCGGGCCCTCGGCCCGGCGGTCAACGATTTCGCCCGGGCCCCTGGGCCGCTCCGCACGCCCGAACCGGGACGCAGCGACGCAAACCGTAGCGTGGGGCCCTGCAAGTTTGCGGGCAGGACGGTCGTTGCTCAACGATTACCGACGGAGCGGAGCGGGCGGCGCAGCCCCCCCGGTCCACGCCACAGAACCGCTTCACGACAAATAATACTGCTGGATCCGGTTCAGGTCGTCGTCGAGCTCGATGACCAGCGGGACGCCGGTGGGAATGTCGAGCTGCGTGACCTCCGCATCGCTCAGGTGGTCAATGTACTGCACCAGGGCCCGCAGGCTGTTGCCGTGCGCGCAGACGATGACGTGCTGGCGGTGGCGCAGGGCCCGCACAACGGTTTCCGTCCAGAAAGGCAGCACCCGCGCAAGGGTTTCGCTGAGGTTTTCGGTCAGGGGCAGCTCGCGGGCGGTGAGGTGGCGGTAGCGGGCGTCGTGGCCGGGGTAGCGCGGGTCGGCGGGCGTAAGCGCGGGCGGGCGGGCATACGGGTCGCGGCGCCACTGGAGCACTTGCTCGGCGCCGTACTGGGCGACGGTTTCGTCCTTGTTCAGACCTTGCAGGGCCCCGTAGAAACGCTCGTTCAGGCGCCAGGATTTTTGCACCGGCAGCCACAGCTGGTCCAACTCCTCCAGCGCCAGGTCCAGGGTTTTGATGGCCCGCTTGAGCACCGACGTAAAGCCGACGTCGAACACATACCCGTGCTTTTTGAGCAGGGCCCCGGCCCGCCGGGCCTGCTCAACTCCTTCAGCCGACAGGTCCACGTCGGCCCAGCCGGTGAAACGGTTTTCCAGGTTCCACACGCTCTGGCCGTGGCGGAGCAAGACGATTTTTTGCATTTGTTTGATTGAACGGGCGCGGAATAAACGGACCGGCGGCTTCGACGGCCCCCGGCCCGGCCGGCCTACGCCTACGGGCGGCGGCCGGCCAGCGTTGGCGTAGGCCGGCGGGGCCCCGCCGCCAACGCTGGCCGGCCGCTAAGCAGCGCTTGGCGGCAATCGGCTCAGACCCAGGCGTTCCACGTGGTGCTGGGCGAAGCCGCAGGCGGTGGTCATGCCCTTGCCGCCGATGCCCGTGACGATGTGGATGCGCGGGTCGGGCGAGTGCTGGAAAATTTCCTGCGACTTGCTTTGGGCGTAATAGCCGTTCCAGACGCGCTGGATGCGCCAGTCGGGCAGGTCGAGGATGCGGCGGGCCTCAGCCAGCACGAGCTGGTTGATGTGGTCGGAATTGTTGAAATCCAGGGCGGCGGCATCGGCCAGGTCGGCGTATTCGTGGGTGTCGCCGATGATGACCGAGCCGTCCACGGCCTGCTTGAACAGCAGGTGGATGCCCCACTGGCGCAGCGCCGGGTCCACGTCGTCGGGCCGGAGCTGGGCAAACGACGGGCAGGCCCGAAACGCGGCGTAGCGCCGGATGGACAAGCCCGTGAGCACGGCCCCCGGCAGCCGCACCTGCGGCAGCGGGTAGGTGGCCAGCATCTGCAGCTTGCAAAGCTGCAAGTCGCTCTGGGCGAACACGTCGGGAAACAACAGCTGGAAGTCGCGCCCGCTGCACACCAGCACCTGGGCCCCCGCGTAGCGCCGGCCCCGGGCGTCGACGGCCCCGGCGCCGGCGCTGCCGGCCGTCACTTCCCGCACCGCCGTGGCCGGGCGGTAGTCGAGCCCCCAGCGGGCCACGAGGTAGGCCAGCAGGCGGTGAATCAGCTGGTCGGGCTCGGCCGTCACTTCCTGGGCAAACCGCAGGCCCCCGGCGCAGTAGCCGGCGCGCACGGCGGGCAGGTGCTGCCGGCACGCGGCCGCCGTGAGCACCTGCGAGGGGTAGCCCAGGGCCCGGTAGCGGGCGTGCTTTTCTTCCAGCACCTGCATTTCCAGCGCCGACGACGCCAAATAAACGGAACCGGTGGGCCGGATCGACAGGTCGCACTCCGCCTGAATGGCCTGGTAGGTGGCCAGGCTGGCGCGGCCGTACTCGAACCACTCCCCTTCCGCCATGCCGGAGGGCACAATTTGCCCGAAGTTGCGCACGGTGGCTTCCATCGGCCGGGCGTCTTTTTCGAGCAACAGCACTTTCAGGCCTCGTTGCAGGGCGAAATAGGCGTGAAACGCGCCGAGGGCCCCCGCGCCCACCACAATCAAATCGTACGAATTTTCCATGACGCGCCGGCCGGTTGCGTGGCCGGCGCAAACGTACCAACCGTTGACTAATAGGAAACCACGCGGGACGTTACGAATGCGTTATTTTCTGGGCCGGGGCTTAATCGGTGTGGCGCAGCAGGTACACTTTCAGCAGGCGGGCGGGGCCCTCGGTGGCGTTGCGCACGGAGTGGGCCAGCAGCCCGTCGAAGTAGAGCGTGTCGCCGGGGCCCACCTCCACTTCGCCGTCCTTGAAGCCGTACTGCACGGTGCCTTCCAGCACGTACACCAGCTCCAGGGCATTGGTGGAAAGCGGCTTGCGGTAGGTGTGGGGGCTGATGAGCACCTCGTTCACGCGCAGGCTGTAGTTGAGCAAGTCCTGCGAGAGCAGGTATTTGTAGAGCAGGCCCTTCGAGTCGTCGCGCGTTTCGGGGCGGCCTTCGTCGGCGCGCACCAGCAAGTAGGGGGCGGCCGTGTCGGAGTTGATGTTCTTCACCAGCACGGCCACGTCGACCTCCAGCGAGTTGGCGATTTCGACCAGCACGGACAGCGAGGGCACGGTGCGGAAGTTCTCAATCTTCGAGAGCAGGCCCGCCGACAGGCCGCTGCGCTTGGCCAGCTCGCGCAGGCTCAACTTTTTTGCTTTGCGCAGCTCCAGGATGCGGAGGCCGATCAGGCTGAGTTTATCGTGCTTCATGCCGGGAATTTGGGAACGGCAAACGTAACGCAAACATGACGAGCCGGCCGCGCGGGGACGGCCCCGGGCAGTATATTTGTTTCATATTTGTAAACAAATGTACCCCCACTTTATGGCTTCTTTGGAACTCGTGGTGCTCGACATGGCCGGCACCACCGTCCGCGACCGGCACGAGGTGGAGGCGTGCTTCGCCCAGGCCGCCGCCGCCACCGGCCTGCGCGCCTCTGCCGCGCGCATCCTGGCCGTGCAGGGCCAGGCCAAGCGCTTCGTGTTCGAAACGCTGTGGCGCGAGCAGCTCGGCGACGCGGCCGCCGTGCCGGCGCGGGTCGAGCACTCGTACCAAGTGTTCCGCGATGTGCTGGAAGCCCACTACCGCACCCAGCCCGTGGTGCCCACGGCGGGCTGCCCGGAGCTGTTCGCGTTCCTGCGGAGCCGGGGCATCCGCATCGCCCTCACCACGGGCTTCTACCGCGGGGTGACGGACCTGATTTTGCAGCGCCTGGGCTGGGACGCGGGCCTCGACGCCCAGCGCCGGGGCGGCGCGGGCTCGGTCATCGACCTGTCCATCGCCAGCGACGAGGTGGCCGCGGGCCGCCCCGCGCCGCTCATGATTCAGAAGGCCATGCACGCCTTCGGCCTCACCGATCCGCAGCGCGTGTACAACGTGGGCGACACGCCTTCGGACCTCGAATCGGGCCGGCGCGCGGGCTGCGCCCGCAGCCTGGGCGTCGCCAACGGCACCCACACCCGGGCGCAGCTCGCCGCCTGCCCCAACGACGGCCTGTTTGCCTCCCTCACCGAGCTGACGCAGTTTTTGGCCGAAAGCAATCCGTAGGGTGCGGGGCCGGCCCCCGCACCCTGCGTCATTCATGGCTGGTTATTTCTGGCCGAGCACGGCCCCCACGGGGGCCCCGGCGGGGCGGGCGGGCGCGTAGGGCACGCCCAGCAGGCGGGCCACGGTGGCGGCCACCTGGTTTTGGTAGAGCTGGCCGGCGCGGGCTTCGCCGGTGGCCGGCGTGTCGGGGCCCAGGGCGGCGAACCAGATTTGGTCGGCCCCGGGCACGTCGGCCCCGTGGCCGCGCCACTGGGCGTTGGCGGCGGCGCCCCGGCCGTGGTCGGTGGTGATGAGCAGGGTGGTTTTGCCGCGGTACTGCGGGTCGCTTTGCAGGTAGGCCCAGAGCTGGCGGATGAAGTCGTCGGTATAATGGGCCGAATGCACGTAGGCCCCGTACTCGCCGGCGTGGGCGAAGTCGTCGGTGTCGCCGAAGCCGACGTAGAGCACGCGGGGCTTCTTGCGCTTGAGGTATTCGAGGGCGTAGTGGGCGGTGAAGGCGTCGAGGCGCTCCTCGCCGAAGGGGCTGGGCGTGGCCGCCATCAGCTCGTTCAGCAGCTGCTCGCGGGGGGTGAGGCCGGGGCCGGGGGCGCGGCGCATGCCGGCGTTCACGGGCACGCCGCTGCGCTTGTCGTTGAGGATGTAGGGAAAGGCTTCCCACGAGCCGAAGGCCGCCACCTTGCCCCGAAACGCCGGCTGCTGGTTCAGGAATTCCAGCACCGTGGGGTTGGGGTTGAAGATGGTGTCGTTGCTGTGGATGCGGGCGTCGTCGGCGGCCCCGGTCAGGATTTCGTTGTAGCCGGGGTACGAAAACCGCATCGTGTTGGTCACGTTCACGAGGCTACCGGCCGGGCGGTTGCCGTAGAGCTGGCCCTGGCGGGCCACGGTGCCCCACAAAAAGGGCATCAGGGCCCGGCGGCGCAGCTCGGGCGTGGCCTGGCCAAACGCCCGGTCCAGGGCCTGGCGGTCGGCGTAGTAATACTTGCTTTGGCGGAACAGCGCCGAGTCGGCCCCGCCGAACACCTCCTGCCAGCGCATGCCGTCGAGGGTGACGAGCACCACGTTTTCGGTGCGCGGCTTGGGGGCCTGGGCGGCCGCCCGCAGGCCCAGGCCCAGGGCCGTCAGGAATAAAAAACTGGTCAAACGCATGGGGACGGGTCGAAGCATTCTGGGGGTTGGAGGGCGAATGAAGGGGGTTTGGGGCAATTGCGTAATTTGTTCTGATAATAGGCTGAATCATTCTGGCAATACGATAAATTATTCTTCAAATGAATTTATTTGATCACCAAATAAAAATAGTTGTTGTTAAGATCAAAAGGTTTGTTGTTGGGAAGCCAGTAATTATTTCCTTGGAGAAATTATTCGTTCTGGAAATGCAAAAGTTTGTTCCGGCAATGAAAGGAATTGTTCTGGTTAACCGGGTTTTCGATTCAATAACTTATACAGCAGTTGTGCGCCCCGTGACCGGTGGTAGAGACGCGACCCTTCGCGTCTCAATCGCTGCACGATTTTGATTAGTTGCAACGATTGA